>JAEEVT010000148.1 GCA_016291005.1 Prevotella sp.
TGAGGGCGAGAACACCATCATGCCCTCGACGTGGCACCAGACGGGAGTCTCGCTGTGGGGTCGCTACAAGGACTTCCGTTACGAGGCGCAGCTTGTGGCTGGTCTGAATGCCGACCAATTCACTAACGTCGGCTGGATTAAGAAGGGTCACAAGTCGCCATTGGAGTTCGACGTCGCCAACAAGTACGGCGTCGCCCTGCGTTTAGACAACTATACCGTTCCCGGCTTACGCATCGGACTCAGCGGATACTATGGCCACTCCATCGGCAACAGCTATCCCCGCAATGCCAATGGCGTGGACGCAGAATATAAAGGCGTGGTGGCCATCGGAGCCTTTGACTTCACGTATAATGCCCACAATTGGATTGTCCGTGGACAGGCTGACTACGGCTATTTAGGCGATGCCGAGCAACTGAAGTATGTCTATAACCGCCTGAACTCTAAGTCGCCCTACAAGCACTCGGCCTTTGTCTCGAAGAATGCCTATGCTGTGGGCATCGAGGCTGGCTACGACATCTTCTCGCAGATTCCCCAGATGCGCCAGGATAACCAAAAGCTCTACGTCTTCGGACGCTACGAGGCTTACAACCCTTACGCCAGCAATACCAAGGGCACGGCCTATGACTACACTGCCGTTAAGCGTATGGCTGCCGGTCTCAACTATCATCCCGTGCCGCAGGTGGTCATCAAGGCTGAATACTCGCACCGCTTCCTGAAATCCATCTACAACGACGAACCCAGCGTCAGCATCGGCGTCGCCTATGAAGGATTCTTTTTGTAGTCGGGATGGCGAAATAATGAAATGACTTTACTAACTCAATAACGCTATGACGAAATAATGAAATGACGAAATAACCTTATTAACATAATAACGCTATAACGAAATAAAAGAAGAGACAATGAAAACGAAGTTTATTTATTCTGTAGCCCTGCTGATGGGCCTGACGACGCTGACTGCCTGCAGCAGCGACAACGACAACAACGATGAGGACAACAAGCAGTTTAACATCGTGACAACGACGCCAATTGTTGACCAGGATACGTATCCAGCCAACACTACGCCTGCCAACTATTCTAATAAGGTGTTTGGTCAGACGGCTATCGATGGTTGCGTCGGTCTGGTTGGCGAACTCGAGGGTGCCAATGCCGTCATCGCCAGTTCGAAACTCTCGGAGATTCAGGAGGCCTATCTGCGCAAGACTCTGGAGAACCTGGTGAACAACGTGATTATTCCCACCTACACCAAGCTGGCCGACGAGACGGAGGCCTTGGAGAAGACGCTGAACGGTCTGACCGTCAACAGCATCACCCAGGCTCAGATTAACAGCGCCTGTGACGACTTCAAGGAGGCCCGTAAGTACTGGGAGCAGTCGGAGGCTTTCCTCATGGGTGCTGCCAGCGACTTCGACATCGACCCCACCATCGACTCCTGGCCTTTGAACCGTTCGCTGTTGCTGAGCTACTTCAACAACGGCATGAACGACGAGATGCTTGAGGACGCCACCATCTTGGGTTTCCACGCCCTGGAGTTCATCCTCTTCCGCGACGGCCAGCCTCGCAAGGTGGCCGAGTTGCAGGGTAAAGATACTTATAAGAACTTCGAGAACATCAGCGGTGCCCAGGAACTGGCCTATGCCCAGACCATCTGCAAGCTGCTGAAGGAGCGTTGCTTCCAGTTGCAATGTGCCTGGGACGGCGGTGCCAACAGCAGTCGCCTCGCTGTCGTCAAGGCCGCCGGTCTGGACTACCAGACGGAGAAGGGCCTGTCGTATGGCGAAAACCTGACGAAGGCCGGCATCAGCGGAAGTAACAGCACTTTCTCAACCTTGAAGGCTGCCATCGCCCAGGTGCTGAGCGACGACGAGGGCTCTTGTGTGGCTATTGCCAACGAGGTGGGAACGGCCAAGATTGCCAACCCCTTCGCCGCTGGTGACGTGAGCTACGTGGAGTCGCCCTACAGCTACAACTCCATAACCGACTTCCGCGACAACATCCGCTCCATCCGTAACGTCTGGTTGGGCTCTACCAACAAGACGGCCAACGAGTACTCGTTCCATACGTTCTTTGCCAGCGTCAAGAACGAGACTGTCAATCAGAAAGTGGAGAATGGCTACGTCGCCGCCATCCAGGCTATCAGCAACATGCCGGCACCCTTCGTCAAGTATTGCTGCACCATCTGGAATATCAACTTCGAGGACGACGAAGACTGGGATTCTGGAGAGTAACTACTAATATTATACGTAGTAGAAAAGAACTCGCGGTATTAAAGTATTTAGAAGCATGAAGAATTACAAGTATATAATTATAGGTTTAGGGTTGTTGCTGTCGGGTTGCTCCGATAGCGATGACAACCTGTCGGAGCTGGGGCCGCTGACGCCCGACGAACAGGCGTTCGGTAAGGCTACTGGCAACTTCACCGCCGAGGAGTGGTTTCCTGGCGGACAGCTCGGCACCACAGAGAAGGCCAGCTATTCGGCTCCGGCTCCTGCCGTGACCAGTCAGGCTGGCATGGAGGAAGATTTCATCGTTGGTGAGGGTTTCTTTGAGAAACTCTACACCTTCGAGCAGGAACCTCGTAAAGGTCTGGGACCAGCTTGGGTGCGCAACTCGTGTATTGCCTGTCACCCCAGCTACGGACACGGCAAGCGCCAGACGAAATACCGTGCCAACCAGATTGGCAATGGCTATCTGCTCGTCATCTATCATCCTGACAACAACGCCTACATCAGCGAGGTAACAGGCATGCCCCAGACGCAGGCCATGTCGCCCTTCAAGGCTCCTATCGACGAAGACCAGATCCAGATTGACTGGAAACAGGTTTCTGCGATGGAGAGCGGCCTGCCTATGGAGTTCGAGGACGGTGAGAAGTATGCCCTCATCTATCCCGAGGTGCGCATTCCGCAGGAGGCTTTCAACACAAATCCCAAGCCCACCAACTACGACGTCCGTCTGGAGTCGACCATCGGCGTCTATGGCACGGGTCTGCTCGACGCTATCACCGACGAGGACATCGAGGCCCAATGGAAGGCCGAGTCGAAATATGTCGAGCTGAATCCTGCCATGTGGGACAAGGATGCAGGCACCTTCAAGGCTTCTGCCTACTATTCCGCCGGCTATAACGATACGGGCAAGTTCCACGGCAGCCACGGTCCGCTGAAGCGTTTCACCTATGCCATGACCCGCGGCACGTTGCAGGACGGTGCCGGTGCCAACGCCATCTGGAACATCACCAACGTCACCCGCTCCGACCGCCACTGGCTCTACTCCACACCGGCCTGGGCCAAGGCACAGAGCGAGGATGCCGAGGTCATTGCCTATATCAAGCAGCACGGTGCATCACCCGCCAGCATCCTTCATCCCTACTATGCCGACGGCACCGACGAGGGTATCGCCGAACGCGTCAACGAGATACTGAGCTGTTCGTCCGTCGCCAAGAAGGAGACCTTCGACAAGTATCTGTTCCAGGGTCTCCCGTATAACGGCAAGGAGGAAATGAACGACAAGCAGTACTATCAGTTCATGGTTTGGCACCGCGGACTGGCCGTACCTGCTGCCCGTAACCTGAACGAAGGTGACGTACAGCGTGGCAAGGAACTGTTCACGGAATTGGGTTGTGCCCAATGCCATCGCCCGTCGTGGAAGACAGGCTCTGACGATATGTGGGTAGATGCTGCCACGAAGGCCTACGCCAACAGCATCGGAAAGGATGCCTCGAAGATGCTCCCGCGTTTTGCCAACCAGACCATCTGGCCCTATACCGATATGGTGCAGCATCGACTCTTCATGAAGAACGACATCCGTACCGGCTGGTGCCGCACCACGCCACTTTGGGGCCGTGGACTCTCGCGCCAGCTGACAGGTGCCGACGACCGTCTCCACGACTGCCGGGCACGTACCGTTCTCGAGGCCATCATGTGGCATGGCTATTCCAAACAGTCCGACGGCTACAAGGCCACCGAGAAGTTCTATCATCTGAAGAAGGCCGACCGCGACGCCGTCATCCGGTTCATCGAGTCCATCTAAATGAAGAGGACTTTCATCTCAGAATGTTAATGAAGAGGTTATTCATCTTAGTATTTTCTATAGCGACTGTTGCCTTGGGTATGGGTGCTGCCAATACTTTGCCTAAGGCGACCGCCGCTCATTTCTGTCAACTCATGGTTTGCGACAACAGCGGCCGCATCCAGTCACTCAGGCAGTACATCCACCAGCAGCAGACCGTCCATTCCGATAGCCTGACTGCCGAGCAGATGTTCTGTATCTACCTCTTTGATTACGATGGTTGGAAGTCCCTGCGCATCTTCCCACACGCCAAACGGCAGGACAGCACCGACAAGCATCCCACCGCCAACCGCCGTGAAAACTGGTATCCCGCCGCCGACCGCTGCGTCAACTGGTATGCCGCAGCTGACCGTCTGCCCGCCTCGTTGGACGCTGAGCACCAGCGTTACATCCGTGAGGTTTTCCCCCGTCTCATTGCCGAAGTCGAAGCCGAGAACTGGTCGCAGGTCGATGCCTACATCACTCGCATGCTGAAATACCAGACCACCTTCGCAGCCCCCGCCCGTCACCACTCCACAAACCACACCCCACACGCCGCACTCATATTCCTCCCTTTCGCCCTTTTCCTCGCAGTCCCCTTAGTAACGTCCTACAAAAAACACCAGTAAGAAAAATATCCTTTGGAAAAGTCGCGTAGAAAACCTTCAGAAATCGCGTAGATTTCCTTCAATTATTGCCGTGATTTCCTTCAATTATTGCCGTGATTTCCTCAAGAAGTTGCCGTGATTTCTTGAAGAAGTTGCCGTGATTTCTGAAGGAAAGTGCCGCAACTTCTGAAGAAAGGTGCCTTTTTTCTTTGGGCGTCTCATTTTTTATTACTATTTTTGCATGCATAAATTGGCAACCGAGATATGTACTTTCAATGGTGAAGCAAAGATTATTAGAAATAAATATGAAGACACCTATTTATATAATTGAAGAAGACCGGCTGCGGCGGAACCTTGCGCTGATACGTGAGGTGGCGCGGCGTACGGAGTCGGAGTGGATACTGGCGTTCAAGGCGTTTGCGCTTTGGAAGACGTTTCCCATATTCCGCGAGTACATCAGTTCGACGACGGCCAGTTCGCTCTCTGAGGCGCGGCTGGCGTTAGAGGAGTTTGGTGCGAAGGCACATACTTATTCGCCAGCCTATAAGGACGACGAGTTCGACGACATCGTGCGCTGTTCAAGCCACCTGACGTTCAATTCACTGACGCAGTATGAGCGGTTCCACGAACGGGCGGCGGGCGTGTCGTTAGGCTTGCGCATCAACCCTGAGTATTCGGAGGTAGGCACCTTATTATATAATCCCTGTGCACCGGGTACGCGCTTTGGCGTTACTTCAGATAAACTGCCCGACGAACTGCCTGCCGACATCAGGGGTTTCCATTGCCATTGTCATTGCGAGAGTGGGGCGGACGTCTTCGAGCGTACCCTGAAACATATCGAGGAGAAGTTTGCACGCTGGTTTCCGCAGTTGGAGTGGATTAACTTCGGCGGTGGACATTTGGTTACCCGAAAGGACTACGACATCGAGTTATTGGTTAGTCTGGTGCAGGGCTTCCATCAGCGCTATCAGCACCTGAAGGTGATCTTCGAGCCTGGCAGCGCCTTTGCCTGGCAGACGGGGCCGTTGGTGAGCAGCGTGGTGGACATCGTGGAGGACAAGGGCATCCGCACGGCTATCTTAGACGTCAGCTTCACCTGCCACATGCCCGACTGTCTTGAAATGCCGTATTATCCGGATGTGCGTGGGGCAGAACACGTGGAAGAAGATGTCTCTCATCTCTCACCTCTGACTTCTCACCTCTATAGATTGGGCGGCAACAGCTGCCTGAGCGGCGACTTTATGGGAATGTGGCAGTTCGACCACGAACTGCAAGTGGGCGAGGAGATTGTCTTCGAGGACATGATTCACTATACGACCGTGAAGACAAACACCTTTAATGGTATTTCCCATCCCTCTATCGCCATGCTTCACTCTGACGGCTCGTTGGAACTTCTGCGCCGCTTCACCTATGAAGACTATCGCGACCGCATGGACTAACGACCGCATGGACTAAGGTAATGCGACCGCAAGGACTAAGTGTGATGATTGAACTTTGAATTCAAAGTTTACTTCCGAGTAACTGCTTGGCGTTGGCAACGGCGGCATCTGTGACGTTGCTGCCAGAGAGCATTTGGGCTATCTCTGTGACGCGTTCGTCGGCGGAGAGTTCCTGCATGTGGCTGGTTGTACCCTGAGGCGTCTCTTCTTTCGATACGCGGTAGTGGTGGGTGCCCAAGGCGGCAATCTGCGGCAGGTGGGTGATGGAGATGACCTGACGCTCCTGCTGTCCCATCTCGTGCATCATCTCGGCCATCTTCTCGGCTATCTTTCCGCTGACGCCAGTGTCTATCTCGTCGAAGATGATGGTGGGCAGTTTAACGACGCCGCTAATCATCGCCTTCAGCGATAGCATGACACGGCCCGTCTCACCACCGGAGGCCACTTGGGCTACAGGCTGGAGTGGGGTAGAGGTGTTGGCGGAGAA
>JAEEVT010000149.1 GCA_016291005.1 Prevotella sp.
GTTATTATCGCAAAGCGACAATTCCTAACCTCTTATTCTCAACCCTTAGTTGGACTGTGCCTGAGCCTCCTGAATCATCTTCTGAGAGGCATACATGTAAACCTCTACGCGACGGTTCTCAGCCTGACCAGCTGCTGTAGCGTTGCTGGCAACGGGGTTAGCCTCACCAAAGCCCTCGACACTCTTAATCTGATTGGCGGGAACAGCCAGTCCGAGCAGATAGGACGAAACAGCCTGTGCACGCTCCTGTGAAAGAGCGAGGTTCTTCTCGGCGCTTTGTTCTGCTGTAGAACCCTTCCAACCCTGATTGTCGGTATAGCCCTGGATGGCAATATCGCAGTCTGCATTGTTCTTCAACACAGTTGCAAACTGAGTCAGTGACGACTTGGCTGTAGCAGAGAGCTGAGCCTTACCAGTAGCAAAGAGGATACCTGAGTCGAAAGTCACTTTGACGGCCTGGAGACCATTAGCATCGGTAACGCTCTCAACCTGGGCGTTCTTCACAGCCTCGGCCTCAGCCTTAGCCTTATCCATCTTCTTACCAATAATGGCACCTGCGCCAGCACCTACAGCACCACCAATGGCAGCACCAATAGCAGTATTGCCTGCCACGTGACCGATGATAGCACCTAAAATGGCGCCACCGCCAGCACCGATACCGGCACCCTTCTGCATGTTATTACAAGCAAAAAGCATTCCTACGCAGAGGAATAAAGAAACAATCTTTGTCTTCATAATTCTTATTTTTAGTTGGTAAAACATTAATTTTAGGCGCAAAGATACTAAAAAAACTCATTTCTCATTTCTCATTTCTTATTTATTTTGTACCTTTGCAGCAAAATTTAAGAAAATTAGCAAGAAAAATGGCAAAAGAATTAAAAGATTTAACAAAACGGGCTGACAATTACAGCCAGTGGTACAATGATCTCGTAGTGAAGGCCGACCTCGCTGAGCAGTCGGCAGTACGTGGTTGTATGGTTATTAAACCCTATGGCTATGCCATTTGGGAAAAGATGCAACAACAATTGGACAAGATGTTCAAGGAGACTGGTGCTCAGAACGCCTATTTCCCCCTTCTTATCCCGAAATCTTTCTTGAGTCGCGAGGCTGAGCATGTAGAGGGTTTCGCCAAGGAATGTGCCGTTGTAACGCACTATCGTCTGAAGGCTACTGAAGATAAGAGCGGCGTGGTAGTAGACCCCGCTGCCAAACTGGAGGAGGAATTAATCATCCGTCCTACCTCTGAAACAATTATATGGAACACCTACAAAAACTGGATTCAGTCGTGGCGCGACCTGCCTCTGATGTGCAATCAGTGGTGCAATGTCATGCGTTGGGAGATGCGTACCCGTCCATTCCTTCGCACTTCTGAGTTTTTGTGGCAAGAGGGTCATACAGCCCACGCCACCCGTGAAGAGGCTGAAGAGGAAGCTAAGAAAATGTTGCACGTCTATGCCAAATTTGCCGAGGAGTGGATGGCTGTGCCTGTCCTGCAAGGTGTCAAGAGCGAGACAGAGCGTTTTGCCGGTGCTTTAGATACTTACACCATTGAAGCCATGATGCAGGACGGTAAGGCACTGCAGAGTGGTACCTCTCACTTCCTGGGACAGAACTTCGCCAAGGACTTCGAGGTAACCTATCTTAATAAAGAGAAAAAACCTGAATACGTGTGGGCAACATCATGGGGTGTCTCGACACGACTCATAGGAGCTCTTATCATGACCCACTCTGATGACAACGGACTCGTATTGCCTCCGCGACTGGCTCCGATTCAGGTCGTTATTATCCCTATCGCTACAAAGCCAGAGCAGATGGAGCTGGTGAACAAAGAGGTGCAACCCATCATTGAGGCTTTGCGTCAGAAAGGTATTAGCGTCAAGTTTGACGATGCAGACAACAAACGTCCCGGATTTAAGTTTGCCGATTATGAACTGAAGGGAGTTCCCGTACGTCTGGTATTAGGTGCCCGTGACCTGGAGAATGGTACTATCGAGGTGATGCGCCGCGATACTTTAGAGAAAGAGACCCGTCCGTTGGAAGGCATTGTGGAGTATGTAGAACAGTTGCTTGACGATATCCAGAAGAACATCTTTGAGAAGGCTCGCAAATATCGTGACGAGCGCGTTTATGAATGTGAAAACTACGAGGAGTTCAAGGAGCGTGTCAAGGATGGAGGCTTCTTCCTCTGCCACTGGGACGGTACCGCTGAGACCGAGGCTCAGATCAAGGAAGAAACCCAGGCTACCATCCGTTGTGTCCCCTTCGCCTACGAGCAGACACCCGGGGTCGACATGGTCAGCGGCAAGCCTTCAAAGCATCGCGTTATAATCGCACGAAGTTACTAATTTTGGACGAGGATGACTATGGGAATAGTCAATTCGTTGTTATATGTTCAACAAACAAATGCCTATATTGGTAAATCTTTGCATTTTGTTGCTCAATGAGAAAAAGAATTCTACAATAATGTGCTGATATATTGAGATTTATTTCATACCTTTGCAGCCGATAAATAGACCGTAGTAGAAACTAAAACAAGACTGGATAGTATGAATATTGGCAAGCACATTGAGGAAATCTTAAGAAAGCAGGGTAAGTCGGCAGCGTGGCTGGCAACACAGATTCCCTGTGAGCGTACGAACGTATACAACATTTTCAAGCGGAAAAGCTTGGATGTTCGTCTGCTGATGCGCATCAGTGTTATTTTGGAATACGACTTCTTTAAGGAACTTTCTGAAGAAGCATTCCCAAAGACAAAATAATAAAGGCCGTTACCTACAAGAGGTAGCGGCTTTTTTTATCAGCAAAGAATGAAAAATGAATAATTTTTCAATATTGTAGAAAAATTATCATTTCCCATTTCTCATTCTCATTTTTTTTGTTTACCTTTGCACTCGCTTAAGCATACAATATATAATATTATAGTTTTTATGAACTTTACTTTGTTAATTACCGTCTTGTTGACGGCTATTACATTGGTGGTGGCGGCTTACGTAGTAGCCAAGCTAATAGGACCAAGATCCTATGCTAAGGTGAAAGGTGAGCCGTATGAGAGTGGTATCCCCACACGAGGCAGCTCGTGGTTGCCAGTGTCGGTGGGTTTCTACCTCTTTGCCATCTTGTTCCTCATGTTTGATGTGGAAACGGTGTTTCTGTATCCATGGGCAGTAGTGGTGAAGGAGTTCGGCGCAGCAGCCTTGCTGAGCATTGGCTTCTTCTTGGTAGTTCTGGTATTAGGCTTGGCTTACGCCTGGCGGAAAGGAGACTTGGAATGGAAGTAAGGAAGCCGCACATTAAGTCGATTCCATACGAAGAATGGAATGACAACTCCTCGTTGGAGAAGATAGTTGACGAACTCCATGAAGGCGGCGTGAATGTGGTGACAGGTTCGCTGGACCAACTCATTAACTGGGGACGTTCCAATTCGCTCTGGTCACTGACCTTCGCCACATCATGTTGTGGTATCGAGTTCATGGCCTGTGGCTGTGCACGTTATGACTTTGCACGTTTCGGCTTTGAGGTGACGCGAAACTCTCCCCGTCAAGCCGACCTGATTATGTGTGCCGGTACGATTACGCATAAGATGGCTCCTGCCCTGAAGCGTTTGTACGACGAGATGGCTGAGCCGAAGTACGTGATTGCCGTCGGTGGCTGTGCTATCAGCGGAGGCCCGTTCAAGTCGAGCTACCATGTGGTGAAGGGTATCGAGGAAATCGTACCTGTCGATGTGTTTATTCCTGGTTGTCCTCCACGCCCAGAGGCTATCATGTATGGCATGATGCAGCTGCAGCGTAAGGTGAAAATCGAGAAGTTCTTTGGTGGTGCCAACCACAAGCAGACAGCCGAAGAGGCAGCATTGGGTGTATCGAATGAGGAATTGACATTCCGTGAGAAGCATGGCGACCATCGTCGTGATTGCGCGCCACACTCTGACCTTCAAGTCAGAGAACCGATGGTAATCACAGAGGTTCCCCAGGAGTTTGTAAATGAAATGAAGGCTGCGACCGAATCGCAGCACACAGTAAAGGAGGAGGACAAGGCATGAAATTAGAATTCCAATCATTCGATTTTGACAAGTTCGCCTCTGAGATGCAGAACTTGAAGGACAAGAAAGGCTTTGACTATCTTGTGACTATCGTCGGTGAGGACTTCGGTCCTGAAGAGGGACTCGGTTGTATTTATATCCTTGAGAATACCAAGACTCACGAACGATGCAGCGTGAAGCAGATAGCAAAGAAACAAGTTTGCGGCGATGGTATGTCGAGCAACGGCAGCTGTGATTTGGAAGGTCAGACGTTGGCTTACATCCCCACCGTTTCAAACATTTGGAAGGTTGCCGACCTGTTGGAACGTGAAGTTTACGACTTCTACGGCATCGTGTTCTTGGGACATAAGGATATGCGCCGCCTGTTCCTGCGTAGTGATTTCAAGGGCTATCCTTTCCGTAAGGACTGGAAGTTCAATGACGAATATACGTTGGAGGACGATGTAGAACCTGACTATGGTTTGGAGTATTTCATCGACAAGGACGGCAATCTCCAGTCGAAGCAGAACAGACTCTTTGGCACTGATGACTACGTGATAAACATCGGTCCGCAGCATCCTGCAACCCATGGTGTGCTCCGCTTACAGACGGTACTTGACGGTGAAACCGTAAAGCGCATCTATCCGCATCTCGGTTATATCCATCGTGCCATCGAGAAGATGTGGGAAGGCATGACTTATCCTCAGACGCTTGCTTTAACAGATCGTCTTAACTATCTGGGAGCCATGCAACATCGCCATGCTTTGGTTGGTGTTGTTGAAGAAGGATTGGGTGTTGAACTGACTGACCGCATCAAGTACATTCGTACTATCATGGACGAACTTCAGCGTCTTGACTCCCATCTGCTTTACACCTCTTGTGTGGCTCAGGACTTGGGTGCTCTGACGGGTATGCTTTATGGTATGCGCGACCGTGAGCACGTGTTGAACTGCATGGAGGAGACCACGGGTGGAAGACTGATTCAGAACTACTATCGCATTGGTGGTTTGCAGGATGATATTGATCCAAACTTCGTCAAGAACTGTAAGAATCTCGTGAACTATCTGCGTCCGACCATTCAGGAATATATGGATATCTTCGGTGATAACGTGATTACCCACAACCGTTTAGAGAACTGTGGCCCGATGAGTCTTGAGGATTGCATCAACTACGCCGTGACTGGTCCTGCCGGACGTGCTTCTGGCTGGAAGAACGACGTGCGCAAGAACCATCCCTACGATATGTATGACAAGGTAGAATGGGAGCAGTGTACACTGACTGGTTGCGACTCTATGGACCGTTATCTTGTTCACATCAACGAGATGTACCAGAGCCTGAACATCATCGAACAGCTCATCGACAATATTCCTGAAGGCGACTTCTATGTGAAGCAGAAGCCTATCATCAAGGTACCCGAGGGACAGTGGTACTACTCTGTCGAGGGCGTGGCAGGTGAGTTTGGTGTTTATCTTGATAGCCGTGGCGACAAGAGCCCGTACCGCATGAAGATGCGTCCGATGGGTCTTTCGCTGGTAGGTGCCTTCGACCCGATGCTGCGTGGTCAGAAGATTGCCGACCTCATTGCTACGTGTGCTGCTATTGACGTTGTAATTCCTGATATTGACAGATAGTCGGAGAATTGAAGAATTAAAGAATTGAAAAATTGAAGTTATTATGTTCGACTTTTCTATATTTACACAATGGTTCGACCAGATGCTCAGGATTACAATAGGCTGTCCTGACTGGTTGGCAATATTGATTGAGTGCGTATTGGTGGGCACAGGTATCTTGCTGGGATATGCCCTCATTGCCTGCGTACTGATATTTATGGAGCGTAAGGTGTGTGCCTATTTCCAGTGCCGTTTGGGACCGATGCGAGTCGGCTACTGGGGCTTGCTACAGGTGTTTGCTGACGTGCTGAAGATGCTCATCAAGGAAATCTTCATCGTCGACCGCGCCGATAAGTTACTCTATCTCGTTGCTCCACTTCTGGTGATTATCGGTTCTGTTGGCGCCTTCTCGTTCCTCCCCTGGAACAATGGCGCTACCATCCTCGATTTCAATGTTGGTGTATTCCTGCTTACTGCCATCTCTTCGATTGGCGTGGTAGGTATCTTCCTTGCTGGTTGGGGCTCAAACAACAAGTACTCTGTGGTTTCGGCCATGCGTGGTGCCGTGCAGATGATTTCTTACGAGATGTCTCTCTGCCTCTGTTTGATCACCGCTGTCATCCTGACGGGAACCATGCAGATGAGTGGTATCGTTGAAGCTCAGACAGGACCCTGGAAATGGCTCATCTTCCAGGGACATATTCCTGCTATCATCGCCTTCTTCGTATTCCTTATCGCAGGTAATGCAGAGGCAAACCGCGGTCCGTTCGATATGGCGGAGGCTGAGAGTGAGTTGACCGCAGGTCACCATACAGAGTATTCAGGTATGGGTTTCGGCTTTTTCTACCTCGCTGAGTTCCTCAACCTTTTTATCATCGCAGGTATTG
>JAEEVT010000150.1 GCA_016291005.1 Prevotella sp.
CTCGGCGGGGTGCTTCTTATATAATAAAGAGGTGATGATGGCGTTCAGACCGACAGACTTACCCTGGCCGGTGGCACCAGCGACGAGCAGGTGGGGAGCCTTCGCCAGGTCGAACATGAAGACCTCGTTGGTGATGGTCTTACCCAGCGCACAGGGCAGTTCCATCGTCGTCTCCTGGAACTTCTTCGAGTTCAGGATAGACTCCATCGAGACGATGGCAGGCTTGGCGTTAGGCACCTCAATACCGATGGTACCCTTGCCGGGAATGGGGGCGATGATACGGATGCCGAGGGCCGAAAGACTCAGGGCGATGTCGTCCTCCAAATTACGGATTTTCGAAATGCGCACACCAGGGGCAGGCGTAATCTCGTAGAGCGTAATGGTGGGACCTACGGTAGCCTTGATACTGCTGATCTCCACGCCGAAGTTGCGCAAGACATCAACAATTCGGTTCTTGTTGGTGTTCTGCTCCTGCATGTCAATGTAGGGCTTGCCGTCCGTTTCGTATTTCTTCAGCAGGTCGAGGGTAGGATAGTGGTAGTTCTCCAGGTCGCGCTTGGGGTCGTAGGGCGTCGAGAGGTCGCCGTAGTTGTCGGCAACAGTCTTCTCGTCGGCACTTTCCTCCTTGCGACCAGTCTCGATCGTCATCTCCAAGTCGGTCTCTTCAGGGGTTGTCGGGGTGTCGATAACCACTTTGACAGGCTTGGCTGGCTGGCGGTCATTGTCGTCCAGGTCGAATTCTATCTGTTCTGCCTCGGGGTTGTCAAACACCTCAGGGTCTTCCAGCGTGTTGATGCCTATGGGGGAGTCCTCACTATCGCCTCGCCCGACGTGAATCTCCATAGGAATCTTCTTCAGGTAGTGTAACGGGTTGAACAGCTTACGCAGGATGATGATGGTCTCCATGCTGAGGTAGGTCAGGAAACAGATTGCTGCAAGTGCCAGCAGGGCTATCAAGCCAGGTGAGCCGATGAAGCCTTCAATATACTGACATACTGCCAATCCATGATCGCCTCCTGGATTGAAGCAAGCATTCTCGAAGAAGGGCGCCAGGAACTTGGACATTGTCACCGAGCCCCAGATCATGAGAATCACCAGACACATGAACCATTTCAGCAGGTTTACCTTGTAAGCCCGCATCAGGTTGACCGATACCAGCAGCAGGAACAGGGGTATGAGGAATGCTGCCAGGCCGAAGCTGCGCTTGATGAAAAAGTACGATGCGTATGCTCCGATGGAACCGCAGGCATTCTTGAACTCGCCGTTCTGGTTGAGCACCTCGCCTTCCTGAGGCAGTTCTATCATGCTCTGGTCGGCGGCTCCCGTTGCGAAATAGGATGAAAAAGCCCAAATCAAATAGCCTGCTATGAACAGCAGACAGAAGCCGAGTACGAAATTGATACGTTCGTTGTGGAATATTTTGTCTATGCCGAGAGCCTCTTTGAACGACTTTGCCGTCGTTTCGCGAGACGCTTTGCTGGTGTTCTTTTTCTTAGCCATATATCCTTCGTTTTGATTACAAATTGCAAAATTACAAAGAAAAACTTAGATTTCATCATAATTTCATCGTTTTTTTAATTATTTTGCATTACCTTTGCAGTCCAGATGAAGAAAACAATTTTCAGCAAATACGATAAGAGCAGGATAGGCACCTTACCCCGTGTGCTTTTCGAAGGACGGATATTCGTCGTGTTGAGCGAGGATGAAGCCTGGAAAGCCGTGCGTTATCTGTTGTCGCAGGACATTTTAGGAGTGGACACTGAGACGCGTCCGAACTTCCACAAAGGCCCTATGCACCAGGTGGCATTGCTACAGGTAGCCAGCCACGATGTGTGCTTCCTGTTCCGAATGAACTACCTGGGTCTGTCGCCGTCTGTCCAACGGTTGTTGGAAGACAAGAAGGTGCCGAAGATTGGCCTTTCTTTGACAGACGACATGCATCAACTGAAACGATTGGGCGACTTTGAAACGGGACGTTTCATCGACCTGCAAGACTGTGTGAGGGAGATCGGCATTGAGGATATGAGCCTGCAGAAACTATATGCCAACCTCTTTGGACAACGCATCTCGAAGCGCGAACAGCTGTCAAACTGGGAGGCTGATGTGCTTACTGAAAAGCAGAAACTCTATGCGGCAACCGACGCCTGGGCGTGCATCATGCTCTATGAGGAACTGACGTGGCTGAAAGAGACGGGGGAGTATTGTTTAGTTAAGAGTGAATAGATAAAAGTGAATAGTGAAAGGTGATAATTGTAGGGTGTAGAATCAGCTATTGATATGGTAAGATATAAGGAAATTCGGCTAAAACGTGGTAAGGAAGAGAGTCTGCAAAGATTCCATCCGTGGGTGTTCTCAGGAGCTATCCTGCGTATGGATGATGGCATCGATGAGGGAGAAGTGGTGCGTGTAGTGACAAATTCTGGCGATTTCATCGCTGTCGGACACTATCAGCAAGGCTCTATTGCCGTACGTGTGCTGACATTTAACGATGTGGATATTGATGATAACTTCTGGAATTCACGATTGTCGTCAGCTTTGCAGATGCGCCAGACTATTGGCATCGCCGACAATCCTCAGAATAACACCTATCGCCTGGTTCATGGTGAGGGCGACAACCTGCCTGGCCTCATCGTTGACGTCTATGATAAGACGGCAGTTATGCAGGCTCACTCTATCGGTATGCATCTGTGCCGTAAGCAAATAGCTCATGCGCTTAAAGATGTTATGCAGGCCAGAGTCGAGCACATCTATTATAAGAGCGAGACTACGTTGCCCTTTATGACGGCAGACGATATGAGTGGTTTTCTGGTTGGCGGCAGCGACGACAATGTGGCTATAGAGAACGGACTGAAGTTCCGTGTCGATTGGTTGAAGGGTCAGAAGACGGGTTTCTTTGTCGACCAGCGCGAGAACCGCCTGCTGTTGGAGCATTATGCCCACGGCAAGCGTGTTCTGAACATGTTCTGCTATACGGGCGGCTTCTCAGTATTCGCCATGAGGGGTGGGGCAGAGCTGGTGCATAGCGTGGACAGCAGTGCCAAAGCCATTGAGTTGACACGCCAGAACGTCGAAATGAACTTCCCTGGCGATCCACGTCACGAGGCCTTCTGCGAAGATGCCTTTAAGTTCTTGGAGGGTGTCGATTCACAGTATAACCTCATTATCCTTGATCCGCCGGCTTTCGCCAAGCATCGTGGCGCTTTGCATAACGCGCTGAAGGGCTATACCCGCCTCAATCAGAAGGCTTTCGAGAAGATTGAGCGTGGCGGCATACTCTTTACTTTCTCCTGTTCGCAGGTGGTGACGAAGGACCACTTCCGTAATGCCGTCTTTACCGCAGCAGCCTTAGCCCGCCGTAAGGTCCGTATCCTGCATCAGCTGCATCAGCCTGCCGACCATCCTATCAACATTTACCATCCGGAAGGGGAATACCTGAAGGGCTTAGTGCTCTACGTGGAATGAAATTGAAAATGCTTTGACCTAATGGTGCAAAGTGTGGCGTTGCAATGAAAATTGAAAGAGCGTGTTAGAGACTGTCAGGAGATATATTAAAAGGAATAACCTGCTTAATGATAAAGATTTATATCTTGTTGCTTTAAGTGGTGGTGCGGATAGTGTTTGTCTGCTGCTTGTCTTAAAGGAACTGGGCTATCTGGTACATGCAGCCCATTGCAATTTCCGTCTTAGGGGCGAGGAAAGCAACCGCGACGAGGCCTTTTGTGAGACGCTCTGCCAACAGATGGGCGTTCCTTTCCATCGGGCACATTTCGATACGACGGCCTATGCCGAAGGGCATCATGTAAGCATCGAGATGGCGGCTCGCGAACTGCGCTACCGCTGGTTCGAACAGCTGCGGCAGGACATTGGGGCGTCAGGCATTTGTGTAGCCCACCATCGTGACGACTCCGTAGAGACTGTTCTACTGAACATGATTAGGGGGACTGGCCTGCGCGGTCTTACGGGCATCCTGCCAAGAAACGGCTTTGTTCTCCGTCCGCTGCTTGGCGTGGCCCGCCAGGAGATAGAAGATTTCTTGAAGAAGCGTGGACAGGCGTATGTGACGGACAGCACAAACTTAGAGACCGACGTCATGCGGAACAAGATTCGCCTGCAACTTCTCCCTATGCTCAGAGAGCTAAGTCCTGCCATTGCGGACAACATCCAGCACATGTCGGAGCACCTGTCTGAGGCACAAGAAGTGTTGGATGCTGTTTCTGGTCATTTTAAAGACCGTAAGGCATTGGATTTAGAAGAGTTAAAACCTTATGGTTCTATTGAATATTTGACGTTCGAATGGCTTAAAAACTACGGTTTCAACGGCTCTCAGGTTCGTCAGGCACTTCAGGCTGAGACAGGTAGCGTGTTTACGTCAGCACAAGGCTTTGACCTGCTGGTAAACCGCGGACAACTTGTGGTGGAACCGGCGCTTTTACCCTTTAAACCTTTCAAAGTGCCTGAGGAGGGTACTTATATATTGGAGGACGACAAGAAATTTTCTGTCCGAAGGCGTCAGGTACAGATTTCCAAAGAGCCACTCCGAGCTATGATAGATGCCGCGAAGGTTACTTTCCCGCTGACGGTACGCAGGGCTGAGGAAGGCGACTGGCTGATACCCTACGGCATGACAGGCCGCAAGCTGTTGAGCGACCTGATGACTGACCGTAAGATGTCGGTATTCGAGAAGCGCCGCCAGTTGGTGGTTGTCGATGGCAAGGGGCAGCTGGTTTGGGCCGTTGGATTGCGTACTGACGCCCGAGTGGCTGTTTCCGAGACAACGACAGAAGTCTTTGAGCTATCGTTCAGCTGAATGCTTATGGCAAAGTCGGAAGAGCGCGACGCTTCCCCCGTCGCGTCCTAAATCGTTTACGTAGGTTTTCAGGAAATAAATGTCAGCGTTTTTGGAGGAACGGATTAAAATGCTTACTTTTGCAGACAAATAATTACTTATAAAACTAAAACGAGCAATTACATCATGAAACAATTCAACGACAAGAACTTTGTTCTGGAGACCGAGGTGGCTCAGGATTTGTACCACAATCATGCCGCCAAGATGCCTATTATCGACTACCATTGTCACTTGATTCCTGAGATGGTGGCCAACGACCATCGTTTCAAGAGCATTACCGAGCTTTGGCTTGGTGGTGACCATTATAAATGGCGCGCTATGCGTACTAACGGTGTGGACGAGAAATACTGTACTGGCAAGGACACCAGCGACTGGGAGAAGTTTGAGAAATGGGCTGAGACAGTTCCCTACACCCTGCGCAACCCGCTGTACCACTGGACGCACCTTGAGCTGAAGACCGCCTTCGGCATCGAGAAGCTGCTGTCGCCCAAGACTGCCCGCGAGATTTTCGACGAGTGTAACGAGAAGCTGAAGCAGCCCGAGTTCTCTGCCCGCGGCCTGATGAAGCACTACAACGTGGAGTGCGTTTGTACCACTGACGATCCCATCGACGACTTGCACAACCACATCGAGTATGCCAAGCACAAGGCTGATGACGACCCGATGATGATTCCTGCCTGGCGTCCTGACAAGGCTATGAACATCGAGAAGCCCGAGTTTGCCGACTATGTCCACAAGCTGGAGGACGTCTCTGGTGTGACCATCACCAAGTTTGCCGACATGATTGACGCCCTGAAGAATCGCCACGAGTTCTTCGAGGCTCAGGGCTCGAAGCTCTCCGACCACGGTATCGAGGAGTTCTACGACGAGGAATATACCGACTCGCAGATTGAGACCATCTTCGAGAAAGCCATGCGCGGCCAGCAGCTGTCTAACATGGAGATTCGCCAGTTCAAGAACTGTTTCCTGACGGTGATGGCCGAGATGGATGCCGATGCCGGCTGGACGCAGCAGTTCCACTATGGCGCCATCCGTGACAACAATACCGCCATGTATAACCAGCTTGGCCCGGACACTGGCTTTGACTCCATCGGCGAGTTCAATACCGCCAAGGCTATGTCGAAGTTCCTGAACAAGCTGAACATGAAGGGAAAGCTCACGCGTACCATATTATATACGCTGAACCCTTGCGCCAACGAGGTTATTGCCACCATGCTGGGTAACTTCCAGGGCGGTGAGCCTGGCAAGATTCAGTTCGGCTCAGGCTGGTGGTTTAACGATCAGATGGATGGCATGATCCGTCAGATGAACGCCCTCTCCGTTCTTGGTCTGCTGAGCCGTTTCGTGGGCATGCTGACCGACTCACGCTCGTTCCTCAGCTATCCGCGTCACGAGTACTTCCGCCGCATTCTCTGCAACCTGTTAGGCAACGATGTCGAGAAGGGACTTCTGCCCGACGACCGCGAACTGCTGGGTCGCATGGTGGAGGACATCTCCTACAACAACTCAAGGAACTATTTCAAGTTTTATTAAGCCATGG
>JAEEVT010000151.1 GCA_016291005.1 Prevotella sp.
GAGTCTCCCCCTCCTCACCATCATGACTTTTGGAATGTCTTGCGGAAATAGCTCAGTTGGTAGAGCACAACCTTGCCAAGGTTGGGGTCGCGGGTCCGAGTCCCGTTTTCCGCTCTTTTTTTATACAAACACTTCTACTTCATTCGAAACCGGAATGACATAGGAGGGCTAACAGGAAAACAAACCACTCCATTAGAATGAATTTATATTTGCGCTATTTTGACAGGGAGATACTGGTCAGTAATGTGGATGACGCCATCGCATTCTTGGCCGACATTGATGAGATAGGTATGAACCCGATGCTGGAACAGGACATTCGTGACTATGTTGCCAGCGACGTTTTCTATCCCAAACGATATAAGATCCGCCAGAGAGTCTATTTCATCATTATCAAGACTGAAGCCGCCACCATGCAGGACTTCAAGGATAAGAAAGCCGTCCATGCCACTGGCCCGGCAAGCGAGAAGCCCGTTACGCCAGTCATGACACGACTGACGGAGGAGCATTTCGGCTGGTACGAGGGCACCTTGGACTTCAAGCGTGTTCAGCTGGTACCTGGCACAGGCAAGTTCCAGTATCGCGACACCCGCTTTGTGGCTTGTTGCAAGGCCGTTTCGGGTCAGGACTGCTATAACCGCATTGTCGATCACTTGAGTCAGCGCGTCGATCCTCGCAGTCAGTTCCCCTCGGCTAAGGGCAAGAACTTCAAGTTCCGTTTCTTGGGAGAATGCAAATAAAATTTGCAATTTGACAATTTGTGATTTGACGTTTTTACAATATACAATCGATAGTCTATGAATAAGGTGATGCTGATAGGTAACGTGGGTCAAGAGCCTGAGATACGCTATGTCGAACAGGGAGTGGCAGTAGCTCGCTTGCGCTTGGCTACTACGGAGCGTGGCTATACGCTGCAGAATGGCACACAGGTTCCTGAGCATACCGACTGGCACAACGTCATCCTTTGGCGCAAAATGGCCGAAATCGTTGAGAGGTTTGTTCACAAGGGTGATAAATTGTATATTGAGGGTCGTATCCGTTATACTACTTACGACGATAAGCAAGGCCAGCGGCGCACTATGACTGAGATTTGGGCTGACAATATGGAAATGCTGACGCCCAAGCCTACGGAATAAATCATGGACGAATATTTACAACAGGTGTTTAACGGTGTGACGCTGCTGTCGCCTTCGACGGGAGCCATCATAGCAGGTGTCTTAGCCTGCCTTTTATTGTTTGTGTCGGGATTTGCCTCAGGGTCCGAAATAGCCTTCTTCTCATTGTCGCCCAACGACCTGAACGACATGGACGAGGAGAAGAATGCCACTGACAGAGACATCAAGAAACTGCGCGAAGAGTCTGAGCGCACACTGGCTACCATCCTGATAACCAACAACCTGGTGAACGTCACCATCATCATGCTCTGCAACTATTTCTTCGCCCACGTCGTCGATTTCGGCAACGCGTACTGGTTGCAGTTCCTCTGCATCACGGTATTGCTGACATTCATCCTACTGCTCTTTGGCGAAATCATGCCAAAGGTCTATGCCGGCCAACATCCTTTGCAGTTCTGCCGAAGTACCGTCAGTGGCATTATGTTCTGCAGGAAACTCTTCTATCCCATTGCCAGCATCGTGATGCGCTCAGGAAAACTTACCGAGCGCATCGCCCAGAAAAATAACCACGTGCTGAGTGTTGACGACCTGGAACAGGCTCTGGAACTCACCGACAAGGAGGAAATCCGTGAGGAGCAGCGCATGCTGGAGGGTATTGTACGTTTTGGCGACGAGACCGCCAAGGAGATTATGACCAGCCGCCAGGATGTCGTCGACCTTGATTTCAAGTCGTCGTTCGCAGAAGTGCTGCGCTGCATCTTGGCAAACAACTACTCGCGTATCCCTGTCTATCAGGACAACAGCGACAACATCCGGGGCATCCTCTACATCAAGGACTTGCTGCCGCACCTCTCTAAGGGCAGCAACTTCCGCTGGCAGTCGCTGATACGTCCTCCTTATTTCGTACCCGAGACGAAGAAGATTGACGACTTGTTGCGTGAATTCCAAGAGAACAAGGTACACATCGCCATTGTCGTCGACGAGTTTGGCGGCACCAGCGGCATTGTGACGTTGGAGGACATCCTTGAGGAGATAGTCGGCGAGATTAACGACGAGTACGACGAGGATGAGAAGAGCTATATGCGCATCAATGCCAATACCTTCGTCTTTGAGGGCAAGACGCTGCTGAGCGACTTCTACAGGATACTGAAAATCGACGACGATCTTTTTGAGGACGTCGAGGGCGATGCCGATACGCTGGCAGGCCTGCTGTTAGAAATCAAGGGAGACTTCCCAAAACTGCACGAAAAGATTGACTATCAAAATATTACCTTTGAGATACTCGACATGGAAGAGCGACGTATCTCAAAGGTAAAAGTCGTTGTTCACGAAGAGAAACAGGAGGCAAGTTAGTCTGCTTTCGCTTACCAGCCGAAGCGGCCCCAGTTGATAATCCTGTCCCTGACGAATCCGCTTACCAGCCGTAGCGGCTCCAGTTGATTATCTTGTTCCAGCCAAGGTGGTCTGCCCTTGCATTATAGGCATAGGTCCCGCCCAGATAGCTTCTGTTATACTGTGGGACAAACATGCTGACGCAGCCCCAGTAGTCGTCGTCCTGCTCAAAGGTTTGGAAAGCATAAATCTGTTGGGCATAGATGCTCATCCACTCCTTCGAAATGCGCGAGTAGGGGACGGCCGTCCTGTAAACCTGTTGCCAGTGCTGGAAGGTAGCAGGGTCGGCAAAGCGCTTGATGACGCCCTGCATGTCGTACATCACAGGGGCGTCGAAGGTGAAGTAGAACGGCAGGTTGTCCAGCTTCAGCTGCTCGGGATAGTTGGTAGCAAAGGTCTCGACGACATTTCTCGTCAGGAATGCCAGTTGCTCAATGCAATCGGTGTTTATCACCGACAGGGGAACGCTATATTCTTGTAAGCCTGTATTGCTGGTATAGCTATTCAGATATTCGTCGAAATAGGTGTCGATGATGCCTTTGTAGAGGTCGGGGCCGTTTTTGTACAGTTGCGGAATAATCTTGTCGTAGGGTGCACCGGCTCCGGGAATCTCGGCTGGCGAGCCTATCAGGTACTGCGTCTCGTTGCGCAGTTCGTAGCCCACCTCGGCACACATCATGTTACAGCAGTCGCAGAAGATGAAGTCGAGCTTGGGCAAACCCTGCAAAGCCTCTTGCATCTGGGTGATGTTCATCCACTTCCCGGCAGTAGGCCCCTGGTCTTCATGGGTGTCCAAACCATAGGAGCGCCTGCTCGAAACAATGGTGTCAGTATCGACAGCCCATCCAGTGGCGTGGCCCCAGAGCACGAGGCCATAGCCGTCGGCCTTGACGTTTTCAGTCATCCAGCTGACTATTTCGCGGAACTTCTCCGGGTCGCTCGAGTAGAAGTCCTCGTCGAACTTCAAGCGCTCATAGACTCTGCCGCCGTGAACCTCCATGATGTAGGGCCGGCCGGCCTTATTCTTGTTTGTCACTAAGCTGTCGACGAAGACGAAGAGACGTTGTCTGTCGGTGAGATACTTAGAACCTTCTATGATCTCGTCCATGTCGTACTGCAGGTAACGTATCCCCGATTCAACAGTCAGGTTGTTCTCACCAGACATGTAAATAAGCACTGCGCGCGTTGCGGTCAGCTCCGTAAAGTCGGGATCGTCGTTCTTATGGCAGGCTGTCATGAGCAGCAAAGTGCCAATCAGTGTCAAAAAATACTTCATACCTTGTTAATTTTGCCGCAAAGGTACGAATAATTTCACTTTATTTTGTACCTTTGCGGCCAAATTTTTCAGAGAAATGAAATTATTGCTTAGTTTTATCACGATATTAACACTTTTTGCAGCTCAACTTAGGGCGCAGGACGTGCTCATCCTCGGCGAGCCGGAACTCATGGCGAGTCCACAGGACGACGACGAGCCGATACTGGACACGACGACGGTGAAAGTGAATCCCAACGTGCTTTGCGAAGACACCTGTACCCACATTCACGGCATCGACATCAGCCACTATCAGGGCAACGTATTCTGGGAAACCATCGGCGAGCACTCCAAGATGCACTACGTCTATATGAAGGCTACCGAGGGTGGCGACCGCATCGATGCTACCTTTGAGCGTAACATCCAGATGGCCCACCATTATGGTCTGAAGGTCGGCAGCTACCATTTCTACCGTCCGCTGTCCGACCAGCAGCGACAGCTGCAGAACTTCATGTCGCAATGTCTGCCGAAGGAGCAGGACCTGCTGCCGATGATTGACATCGAATCGACGGGAGGACTGTCAACCGACGTCTTCTGCGACTCCCTGTTCTACTTCCTCGACCTCGTGGAGACGGCCTATCGTCAGAAACCGCTCATCTATACCGGCCGCAACTTCTACAACAAGCACCTGCGCGGTAAGATAGACGACTATAAAATCATGATAGCGATGTACACCGACCAGGAGCCTGTAGTGGCCGACGACCGCGACATCACCATGTGGCAGTACACGGGCAAGGGCCGCATCGTAGGCATCAACGGCTATGTGGACAAGAGCCGCTTCATGGGCGACCATACCCTCCGCGACATCAAGTTCAAACACTTTTAGAGAATAAATTGTAAATTACATAGATGATTATCAAGTGTCCCGAATGTGGCCATCAGGTGAGTAACCTCGCCGAGACCTGCCCCAGCTGTGGCATTGCCATTGCTGGAAATATTACCAAATGCCCTCATTGCGGAGGGATTATGCTGGCTAACCAGGACGTCTGTCCCATCTGCTTGGAGGACGTCCACCAGTCAAGTAACCGAGAACGCGAGGATGTCCCGACACCTGCCGCCACTCAGCCGACTACCGTGCCTGCAGCTGAGGCTCCTGCTGCCCAGAAACCCGCTGCTCCCCAGCCGCGTAAGCACCGTGGACTGTGGGCCACGTTCATCATTGCCCTGGTCATTGCCCTCGGAGTCGTCTTCGTCGGCTACTATTTCTACCGTCACACCCAGGAGCAGAACGAACTCTATGCCTACGAGAATGCCCTGCAGAGCTCGGAACCCGCTGTGCTCCAGAACTTCCTCGACATCTACGTGGCTGCACCACAGGCACATCGCGACTCCATCGCCGCCCATCTGGAACGACTCAAGCAGATTGACCTGGAGTGGAGCAACGCCATGATGACACGTTCGAAGACTGCCCTCTTGAAGTACATCCAGCTCCATCCGGAGAGCGTCCACGTCACCGAGGCCAAACTCATCATCGACTCCCTCGACTGGGTACAGGCCGCACTCGACAATACCCTCGACTCGTATAAGAACTACATGGAGACCCACAGCGACGGACTCCACTACGACGACGCCAAGATGAACTACGACAAGCTGAACGAGCGTCTGGTAACACCCGCCGAGGAGCAGATGATCAGCCAGCTCTTCAACAGCTACTTCAGCAGTCTGGCCAAGGACGACGAGAGCAGCCTCCTCTCCACCCTCGGATCAGTCATCCGTACCTTCTTCAACCGACAGAACGTCACCAAGGCCGACGTCGTACAGTACATGAAACAGCTCCACGAGGCCGCCGACATCAACAGCATGAACTTCCTGCTGGGTAACGACTGGAAGATTGACAAGATAGAGAACATCGACACCGGCGAGATGGAATACGCCGTCACCTTCTCCGTCGATCAGCGCATCGACCGCAACGATCCCGACCAGGAGCGCCTCGCCACCTACAAGGTCAGCGCCAAAGTCTCCCCAGAAGGAAAGATCGTCGACCTGAACATGAAGAAAATCGTTAAGTAAACTTTTTCAACCGTACAGGTCGAAATTTAGTGCAACTTTTCCAGTACTTTTCCGTCAGAAATCACCTAGAATAGTTACAGAAATCCTTAGGATAACTGACGGAAAAGTACTGGATAACTGACGGAAAAGTACTGGGTTTCTGCAACATTTGTATGATTTATTCTATCAGAATCTGTCCGTGTGATTGACAATCTAAATTCCTTTCATCTCTCCTGTCGGATAGCGAAAACCCCTTTGCAGAAAGGAATCCTGCGCTTTTCATCTCTCCCTTCATCCCTCCCTTATCTCTCCCTCATCTCTCCCGTCGACTCCAATATGCAAAGGTACTGACTTTTCAGATACGAGTCAAGGCGTCAAAGCGGATACGCTTACGGTAATACAGATATACAGATATACACTTGTTTCTTAAGAATGTCTCGCGTACCGCGTATATGCGCGCACGGTACGCGAGGGGTTTTAGAAAACATCTGTATGATGTGTATTATCTGTATTTTGTTTTTAAGGTAGGCTCATTACTTCAGCAATTCGCGTAGAAAACCCTCA
>JAEEVT010000012.1 GCA_016291005.1 Prevotella sp.
ACTGAGTAGAAGCCCCCTCCTTCCTCCCCCTAAAGGGTGAGGAAGAGTTTTGAGTGTTAAGTATTGAGTTCCCAATAATGTTTTCGTTTTCGTAGCGAAGCGTTTCGTTTTCGTTAATTTTCTCGCCCTTAGCGAGAAAATTATTCAGCGCCTGCACATAAATCTCGCAGATGCGCTTCGAGCATCCCATGACATTCGTCGGGTTCACCGCCTTGTCGGTAGACACCATGACAAACTTCTTAACGCCATATTTCACGCTGAAGTCAGCAATAATCTTTGTACCCCAGATATTGTTGAGCACCGCCTCCGAGGGGTTGTCCTCCATCATCGGCACATGCTTATAGGCAGCGGCATGGAACACATAGTCCGGACGGAACGTACGGAAGACAGCCTCCATGCGGCGCTGTCGGCTGATGCTGGTCACCACTACTTCGGCATCGATGTCGGGAAAGTCCTTCTGCATCATCAGCCTTATGTCGTGCTGCGGCGTCTCGGCCTGGTCTATCAGCATCATCTTCGCCGGCTGGCACTGGGCTATCTGCTTGACCATCTCCGAACCGATACTGCCTGCCGAACCCGTAATCAGCACCCTGCTGCCCTTCAGCATGGCTGCCACGGAGTCCATGTCAACAACAATCTGCTGGCGTGGCAACAAATCCTCTACCGACACCTCCTGCAGCTGCATGCCCGCAAAGTCATCCTCCGACAGCGTACCGTCTTTCACACTGGCCTCCTTGGCTTGCTGGGCCATATACATACGACAGCCGGCATTGATGAAAATATCCTGGACGCGCTGGTTCTCGCGGAACTCATCGACGCGCAGCGGCGACACCAAGATGGCTTGGATATGCTGTTTCTTGATGATTTCCTGCAAGTCGTCATCGACGTGATACACCCGCTCTCCCATCAGCAGCATGTGCTTGGCGCGATTGTCATGCGAAATAAATCCCTTCAGCATAAAGCGCCGGGGACGCTGACTGCGGATGTTCTTGGCCAGTCCGACACCACCCGTCAAGGCACCGTATATCAAGACACGCTGTGCAAATTTGTCCGACGTCATGACGTCATAGACCGTCTTCACCAGCACGCGCAGTCCCCACATCATCAGCGTCGCCAACACGAAGGTGACCACCGTTTCCATCAGTGTCATGACAGCGATGACAGTGATGTTCATCTCGTGCATGACAAAAGCATAGATGAGCGACAGTGCCAACGACACGACACCGCCCATGGCCACACGCATCAGGTCCACAAAGCTGGAATAGCGCACCACACCGGCATACGTCCTGAACATGCGGAAGCCCACCAATGCAAATACCCAATATATCAGCAAGGTATAGACGACCTCAAAGCGGAGGTCAAACATCACCAAGGTACGATGGAACAGCCAGTAGGTAAACAGTCCCGACACCATCAGCGCCAGACTGTCCATCAACAGGATGCACCAATATGGCAATGAACTTTTCGTCAAGTACCAGTTGGTCAGTCTATCAATAATGTTTTTCATATTTAAATTAGATTCAATTTAATCACTTCTATGATTCGCTTGACATCCTCATCCGTCACCATCGGCCCGGACGGCAGACACAGACCTCGCTTGAACATCGCCTCCGCCACACCATTTACATACGCTGACGCGTGGCGGTACACGGGCTGCTTATGCATGGGTTTCCATAGCGGACGGCTCTCTATGCCCTCCTTGTCTAAGGCAATACGTAACGCCTCCACATTGCGGTTAGGCTCACAGTCCGTATGCACGGAGCCACCGCCATGTACCATACCGGCAGCACCGCCCACGGCACCCTGCACCGCCTCGGCATACGCCAATTCCTCGCCTTTCACCTTCAACTTCTCGTCTAACAAAATGGTAGATAACCAATAGTTACTCTCCATTCCGTCCAATTCGCGGTGGAAAGTGATTCCTTCCACTTCAGCAAACGCCTCTTCATACATCCGCGCAATCTCGCGATGGCGGGCGATATGCTCATCCACGATGGTCATCTGTCCGCGTCCGATACCCGCACAGATGTTCGACATCCTGTAGTTGTAGCCGATAGCCTCATGCTGGTAATAGGGATAAGCCTCACGTGCCTGTGTCGCCAACCACATGATTTTTTCCTTCGCCGCTTGGTCTGGACATATCAATGCGCCACCACCCGATGTCGTGATCATCTTGTTGCCGTTGAAGCTCAGCACGCCATAGTCGCCAAACGTACCACACACCTGTCCTTTATATCTTGAGCCAAAGCCTTCGGCAGCATCCTCGATGACGGGGATGTCATACTTCCGCGCCACCGCCATCAGCTCATCTATCTTCCCTGGCATACCATACAGATATACCGGGATGATGGCCTTGGGCTTCCGCCCCGTCTTGGCGATGCGGTCTTTGATGGCCACCTCCAACAGTTCCGGGTCCATGTTCCATGTCTCGGGTTCCGAGTCCACAAATACGGGCTTCGCCCCAAGGTACGTGATAGGATGACTCGATGCACAGAACGTAAAGCTCTGCACCAGCACCTCATCCCCCGGGCCTACCCCGCAAGCTATCAGAGCCAAATGCACCGCCGCCGTCCCCGACGCCAACGCCACCACTTGCCTGTCCTGGTTATCGTTTACGTTAACGTTATCGTTCGAAGCCACGAAGTGGCGTAGTTCCTCCTCAAACGCATTCACATTCGGTCCCAACGGCACCACCCAATTGGTATCAAATGCTTCCTTAATATACTTTTGTTCCAGTCCAGCCTCACTCATATGCGCCAGACAAAGATAAATTCTCTTAGCCATATATTGTCCTTTAAATTCTCTAACTTCTAAATACTTAACTACTTCCGAAAGTTGAACTAAACTAACCCATATTCGCGTTTTAGCCAAAGCTCAAACAACGGATCCACAAAGGAGAACGTCTCTCTGTTTTTCTCGACCAAATCCTTTTCGACAAGCGTTTTCTTGTTTCTCGTGATGGTCTGAGATTGTCCCAGACGATATTTCTCTACCACACTTTTTGCATTGAAATGCGTTTCCCTTGACGCAATGGCCTTCAATAAGGCAATTTGTGAAGGTACCAGTTCGTCGAGTTCATTTTGAAATGTTTCAGCATTGGTATCGATAACCATATCCAACTGACGGTCAATTTCCTCATCAGAAACAATACCTTCTGTATGCGACCAGACAAAGAAACAGTACTGTTGGACATACCATGAATTATATTTCACCCTTTCACACAACTTCTCTGCTTGTTCTTCTGTGATATGTTTACCTGTAGCTTCAAAGTTGTTGACAATGTACGGCAACCAGTATTCTTTGGATATTCGCTTCAACTGCATCATCTGACCGAACTTATAAAAAGGACTTCTGGAGTTATTGAAGATTTTCTTCATCATGTGCATCTTACTTCCATACAGACAATAGGTCGTATGGTGCTGCAACTGCCACTCTGAACGCAGCATAGATTCAAGTCTCTCCCAATGAGGAATATTGGCCAACTGCTGAAACTCGTCAATACATACTATGACGCGGATTCCCTTCTCGATAGCAATCTTCTCAGGGAGCTGAAGAATTGTTTCTGGATTCTCTTTCACAGGATTTATCTTCAAGTCTACCTCAATCGAGTTCATCGGATCACTTGCTATCGTTATGCTAGGTGTCAGACGATTCACAAACCGCAGGAAATCACCCCACTTCTGCTCCAATGTTGATGATACCCCTTGGATAATAACCGATGCGAATTTATTGTAGAACTCTTCCTCTGTATGTATTTTATAAGCATCCAGGAAACAAACTCTGATACTCTTGTCCTCTTCCACAAGTTCTTTCATGGATTCTTTCACTAACGACGATTTACCCCATCGTCTTGGGGATACCAATATAGTATTAATCCCATGACTCAGAAAATTCTTCAACTCCCGCCTGTCATCGATTCTATCAATGAAGCTTTCTGCTTCAGCTAATCTACCGTATTGAAAAGGAACTTCCATCTTTATACAAACTTAAAATTTATGCAAAGATACATAATTATACACACACGTATAATACAACTGCGTATAATTTATTCTTTTTTAAGAGAAATTACCTGATACAAAGGGAATCTCAGCAATGGGATTCTCTTTTTTTGCCGCCCTCCATACACGACACTGCCCCTGCATCACAAACACAATGAGCAGCCAGATCTTTGCTGCTCATTGTTCTTTATGTGTTGCTGTCCTCAAATTTGCTGATGGTCTGCGAAGCTTTCTGGCGTCCTATGGCGATGAGCTTCTCGGACTTGTCGTAGTCGAATCCCCCATAGCGGCTCATCTGAATGTCGATGAGCATGTCGGGGTTCATGAGCTTTGCCATCAGGATCGAGTTCTGGCGAATCATCAATGAGCTGGTACGCGAAAGCACCGTATAATAGTTGAACTCCAGGTTGTCGGGAATCAGCTTGTCCAGAATCTTCGATGTCAAAGACTTGTCTTTCTTCTGCCATTCCGTCAGGCGCCGCATCTTCTCCCACTGGCCCTTATAGTCATGGCCGCTGACATCAACACCTACCAGCAGGTCGCCGGGATGCCTCTTTACACGGTTCAGCGGGATAGGATTGATGACACCGCCGTCTATCAACACCATGTCATTACGCTGCACGGGTTCATAGAACGAAGGCAGCGAGATGCTGGCACGGATGGCCTTGAAAAGGCTTCCCTTCCTGAACACCGCCTCACGCCCTGTCATCAGGTCGGCGGCCACGGCACAGTATGGTATCGGCAGATCCTCGATGGCGATATCCGGCACAAAGGCCATGATAGCCTCGATGATACGCTTCCCTTTTACCAGATGGTTCAGCGACAGCGAGAAGTCCGTCAATTCCAGCATCTTCTTCCTATCGACGGTTTTCATCCACTCCCGGAACTCCTGCAGCTTTCCTGCGGCATAGACACCACCGATGAGCGCTCCCATCGAAGACCCCGCAACAGAGCTGATGTGATACCCCCTCGCCTCAAGCTCCTCGATGGCCCCGATATGCGCCAGCCCCCTGGCGCCACCACTCGACAGCGCCAAAGCCACCTCTTTTATTCTATTCTTGTTCTTGTCTTCCATCTTCTAATTGATTGACAAATACCAACCATGCCTATCAGCGATTCATATCAGAACCCTTCGTTCAGGAACTTCCTCAGTGAAAGATGTAAAATTCCGTTTTCATCGCGCTGGGTCAGGAGAGGAGTGGCACTGATGACATATTTGGGATGGTTGTCCCGAATCTTCTCCAACGGTCCAAACTCACGGTCGCGGGTGGACTGCTCTGAGACGATATAACTCGCTTGTACGTAAACGGTCTTGCCTGGTTTGGTGCAGACAAAGTCAACCTCACCGGCATTCAACACCCCTACCTTCACGTCATATCCCAAATAGCACAGATGCTTATATACGGCGTTCTCGATGACTTTCTCGATGTAGGAATCCATTGCCCCTTCTGCCTTCAGGTTGCGAAGTCCCAGGTCGTCCCAGTATATTTTCTCGTTAGACTGAAAAATCTTCTTCCCGTGGATGTCGTAACGCGAAACCACATCCAACAGGAAGGCCTCGGCATAGAACCCGCGATAGAGGAGGATGAGGTTCGAGGACACGTCCTCCTGCTGCGACTTCATGTATTTTGAGATACTGTTAGCTGAAGTGAGCTTGCCAGTGGTGTCGGCATAGAAGGCTATGAGGTTGTTAAGGAAAGGGATGTTGCGTATGTCGTGCCGTTCAATGATATCCTTAAGCATGATAGTGTTGAAGACGCTGGAGAGATAAGCCCATACCTGCTCGTCACTGTCCAAACCCACTTTTCTGAGGCCTGGAAGTCCGCCGTAGTTGAGGTAAGTCATCAGGCTCTCGTCACTATCCGCAAGGTTATGGAATTCCAAGAACTCTGAATAGGTGAGCGGATGGATGCGCACCTCCACGTGTCGACCGGAAATAAGGGTGGATAGCTCGCCTGAGAGCATCTTGGAGTTGCTGCCAGTGATGATTACGTCGGTATTTTCCTCCGTATACCAGTTACAGAGGCTTTCCTCAAAATGCTCAATCTCTTGTACCTCGTCGATGAGAATATAGTTATGCTTGCTCTCGACAAATCGCTCCTCAATCCAAGCATCGAGGTCATCCTTGGTCTTGATGTTCTTGAAGGCCTTCTTCTCCTTGTCGATGTAGATGATGTTGGCATCCGGGGAATCCTTGTGCCGTTGAATGAAATCCTTTACTACATAACTTTTGCCAACACGACGGGCTCCGACAATGGCAATGATATTGCCTTTCCCTATCCAAGAGTCTACAATATCAGCATAATACTTTCTTGTTATCACTTCCATATAATATCGATTTTAGGACGCAAAGATAATAAATTTATTGTTTACAAACAACAAAATTAACATTTTTCTTGATTTTATTGTTTACAGAGAGGAAAATCACAACACTTTCCCCATATTCACTTTATAGTTGGAATAAAAAGAACTCAATACTTTCAAACAACACATCTTTGCACTGCTCGTATGTCTTATCCCTCCTGTTATCTTGAAACTTCATATTAATCTTTTACACATCAACAGACATGCAAAGGCTCGACGAAGGTGCCGTCCGGTGCGACGATGCCCTCGAGGTAGTCGTCAGGCTCTACGCCGAAGTCGTCTTCGTCACCTCCGTTCTGGTTTATCAGCACGCTCAGATGTACGTAGTTGTCGTCTCCCAGCCATGCCTCTATCTCTAGATAGCCACGTTCCTGTGCCCTGACTATCCCGGACGCCCATGTTCCAGAATGGTCGAACAAGTCCGGCGTCAGCGCCAGCTTGATCCACATCGCCTTGCCGTTGCGCTGCATCACCTGATTCCATACCCCCATCCAGCTCCCATGTAATGGATACGCTGTATTTGGTTTGTATTCCTTATGTTTCATACTCATCATTTTCTGTTTATTACTTTTCAATTATTGCCTATTACAACTTATCACTTATTAATTCTTTGACCTATATGTGTAAAGTATGGCGTTGCATTCTTCATTCGCCAAAGGTGAACAACTCCTAATTCAAAATTCTTAATTCAGCTCTTCCAATATCCTACATAACCATAAAAACACCACACTGAGAACTAATTAATATGGCAAAAGAAATAATCATCAATCCATATTTACTCAAGGTAAAGAGGTGACACTGTTGCCACCTCTTTTTCAATTCAGATACTACTCCATCTCAACCACAATCCCAGTATAATTATCCCCTGCCCACTCCTTGCAGATAGCCCGGTATTTCTCTGCCACCTGCTCAACATCCTTGGTACATTGCAGAGTATGGAGCAATGTCTCGTCATCGATGGCATTATACAAGCCGTCCGTACAAATCAATATGCGGTCAAGAGGCTGGAGTGCCACGGCCTTGACTTCAGGCACGGCATCTTCTGGGTGGTGGGTGAAGAAGGCCCTATTGATATAGGGCAGGCTGATGGAACTGGAGGCGATATGGTCAATGGTGCGGTACTTGACATTACCTCTGATATCGATGACATAACAGCGGCTGTCGCCGGCATGGGCAACAAGGGCGATATCTCCTTCTATACTGGCCATCACAAGGGTAGTACCCATCTGGTAATAGCCTGACTTCTCATCAAGGGTCTGACTCGCTACCTTGGTAGCATTCTCGACTTTCTGAGCAGAGTCAGCAACATCAGGATGTTCCTGCCAATAGGCGGAGAATGCATCACATACCGTCTTGCTAGCAATCTCCCCACAGGAGTGTCCACCCATACCGTCACACACCACGAATAACGTCCGCTTGTCGGGAATCTCTACGACATTATAACAGTCCTCGTTCTTGATTCGAGGCCCTTTTTCAGTAAAACATGTGTATCTCATATCATTTTGTTTTTCTTCATTTCAATCTTTGTTTCCACCCACTCTTAATAAGTTTCTGCTTGCAATGTTCACAAAACGATGGCGTCTGTGAGAACTTGTTGCCATGCTCGGCATCCACCATGAAACAATGCTGATCCTTACAATGGTCCAGGCCAAAGGCATGTCCCAGCTCATGTAGCATCAGTTTGACGACATGGTCATCAGGATGTCTGCGTCCCGACGGTTTTCTGAGCGAGATGAGAGCGACATGGGAACCAACGGCGCTGATACCGAAGATGTCGAATGTCGGTGATTTCTCATTGGCCTGGTATATCACCTCATCAGTCACGCCAAGGACAACAGTGCCTTTCTTCAGACGTTTCAAGTCTGTCAGCAAGCCAGGAGCATTGTATCTGTTTCTTTCTCGGTGATAATACTTTTTCGGCAAGGGCAGGTGCTGTCTCATCAACTTAACAGACGTAGTATTTCCTCAGTTCTTTGGCCAAATAGTCTGTTCTGGAATCATGCACATCACCATAGCCATACATCACGACACAGGGCAGTTGTGGTTTCAGCTTATTTTTGTTAGCCAGAACTTCTTTATCGGCCTTATTTCCCTCCGGCGTTTTGTCATTACAGGAAAAGAAAAGTACAAAAGCCACCATCAACATCATTGCCACATTTCGAATCGTATCCATGCTACTATTTTACATCTCCTTCAAACTCCTTACCATTTCCGGAATAGCCTCCATAATCTCTTCAAGCAGGCCGTCATCCTGATTATCCAGGATATTGATGATCTTCTGGGTAGAGCCATAGCCTATCACCCTTTCACAGCCGTAGGGGTTAGGCATGTCCAGCACCGCGAGTATCAGGTAGCGTTTCTCTTCAGAGCCTACTACTTTTACTTCCGTCACTTTCAAAATAACATGGGTCGGAGCCTTCTGGCCCGTATTCTCATACTTTTCATATACCATGGGGAAGGTCCCCTTTTCAGGGACTTTCTCCTTCACCTGTTCCTGCAGGCTGGTAATCATCTTTCTAATGTTCTCTTCCATCGTCCATTTTTATTAATCGTTCACAAACGCACCAACATCACATCCCCATCGCCGACATAATACACCATGGGCAGCATCTCCACTGGGACATTTTCCGAGATTCGACACTCATTACACTGCCTGGGTAGCTCGGACAGTTTTTTCATATCTTCCTGGGTGATGGGACGGCGACGGAAGATAAAGTTCTGGTAGTCCCTATTCTCATTGGCAAAGTCTGACGAGTCGAAGCAGGGATAGGGCATCCACATCTCTCCGACATGCACTTCACATTTCTGTTTTGGCTCGCGAGCATTAGCTTCTCCACGGGAATATGATTTATACAGAGACATCTCAATATGAGCCTGAATGTCCTTCAGACCGTGGAAGACATGTCCCAGGATCTCGATATCATCGGTGATGGAACACCGTCTGATCTCATGGCTTCCACGCTCGCTGGTGTCGAAGGGCGGTAGCAGACGCTCGGCATTCTCCCAGCCAACGGCATAGATATTCTGCCGGTATAGGCACGGGCCGTATGCAGGAGCCTCTTCTGTGATGCCGTATGATATCACGTCTCCTGGTTCCACGCCAGCATTGGACTCAATGACCTTTGCTTCCCAATGCCAATAATGCGAATCTTCTCCCTGGACGAGGAGTTCAGGGTCGGTGATGAGTTCCGTCAGCGTAGCCTCATGATACCGGCACTCATAGATTCTGTCACCTTTCTTAAGTTTACATCGTTCCATAAACATACTCCTTTTTACTGTTATGTCTTACTCAATTCATTGATAATCTTCTTCCGTTCCTTGAACACCTCGACCGGCATCGGCTCTATGCCGTCCTGTTCCGTCTTATACTGATAGAAGGCATTGAGCACGCGCATGATCTTGTTCGTGTCATGGCCGTCCTCCCGGCGGTAGCCCCTGATAGGCGGCGGGGCGATGCCCTTGTCGGCGGCATAGAACAACCAGTAGGTACAGAGCGCGATGTCTGTCCGGTGGAGTCCCATGGCACAGGCGATATAGAAGTCGCCCTTGTCTATCTCCTCGCAGAACTGCGGGAAGAGTTCCACCATCCGGGCTATCGTCCGCGCATGGTTGTCCAGTGGGTAGTGGAAATACGCCAGACCATGGTACTGGCAGAGGTAAGGGAGCTTGTCCGACCTGTCCATCTCCCTGAGGTCAATGATGGTCTTCACGCCGGCCTCCTTGATGGCCGGCCAAGCATAAGCCTGATGTCGCGATGACATCGTCCTGCCCCTGACGCCACCGTAAACCGGTGCTATGTCAGGTATTCCTGTCTGTATGAGTCTTTCTATGTTAAGCATCTTTTCCTTCGTTTTGTTTGTGTTTAACTTTTCGTGAATACGTTTTCTTTGATTTATGAATGCTATGATGCGAATGAAAACCTGGACCAAGCAGCTCCATTTCTGCCTCACGGCCTCCACGCCGCATCGCCTTGATAGCATCCAAATTGGTTATCGCTTTTTTCCTCATCTCTCGTTTAGTATATTATCGTCGATTATATCGGCCACCTTATTATATAAATAGGTGTAGCGGCCAGGTTTTTAACTTGGGTTACTTTTTTGCCATGCCGTTGCTGTGATACGACCTGCACCTGTACCTTCTCCTCGGTGCGGCAGGGCAATGGAAAAATGCTGGGAAGGAAGAGAATGGGCGATACGCTACGACCGTTGTGTCGGAATGATTACAATTGTGCCAATATGGCTACCGTTTTGTCGGTATGACCTCCGTTTGCCAGTATGGCTACCCTTGTATCGGAATTGCCACCGTTGTGCCGGTATGGCTACCGTTGTGTCGGAATATACCGTCCGACCTCAGCCATGATGGCCGCCAACGCCTCACCTGATTTTCTCTTTGTTCTTACTTATTACATGATTCTGAATGAGTCTGCGAACTCGCTGTTAATTGTTTCGGGCTCCTGAATTGTTTGTCTGCTGACGGAAATGAGCCGAAACCCTTTAAACCCATTCCTCAGCTTCTTGCGACCAGCATGGGCCGCTCTAGTTTACTGATTTTAATCATGTTTATTTATTTGTTTAACTATGTCTTACTCCTTCTCGCTCGGCAGAACTCAAGTAAACCTGGTTTTGCTCTCGCTCGCGAGTCGTTTCAAAAGTTGTCTGCAAAATTACAAAGTTTCTTTCATAATCCCGCAATTTTTCTTCACTTTTTTCATTTCAAACTATCATTTTGTCGATTATTCCATCAAATTATACCGTTCCTGACATTATAGAGCCGTCATTTGCCCTATTTCTATCACCCTTTACTTACATTTCGTCTAAAAAAAACTCATCACTTACAATCCAATGATTTCTCTGGAATGGATTTATATTGTTAAAAATGTCCTAAAACACAGCCCATTAACGTTTTTCTTCTAAAAAGCGACTAATATATCCCAGAATTTTTGTAATTTTGCAACGCAAAATCAGTGTACTCCGAGAGCAACGAGCGCAAAACGATGTATGCATCATCTCTGCTGAGTCGCGTCGGAGGTCGGCACAGCCGGGTTTCACAGCTGTTTGAGATTACAAAATTTATTATGACAGAGTCTAACAACATATCATCAGCACCCAATGAGGCCCTGCTCAGCAGTGCAGGAGGTTTCACAGCTTTCAGTTTCGGAGGCTATAACATCCGCTTCAGAGCACCATACAGTCTGGAGCGCTATGTTGATGTCATCAAATGGGACAATGGTTATCTGGTCGTCCTCGCCAAATACAGCCATAACGACCAGCCCGAGGAAGAGTACATCGACCTCAAGCCCATACTCCGTGATCTGTACATCGACTCTGCCACATTCCTCAAACCCATCAAAAACGTCCGAATAGCTTATGCCTGATATAAAGACCGTTGCCGACAAGGCCGATATCATCATCAATGGGTACGCTTTCACCCGCGAGCAAGACCAAATCCACGTGCTCAACCTGAACTGTCCCGACAAGGCTGCCGTGTTCAGCGCTGATGGCCAAGTGTTTGAAACCACAATGGACGATATAGAGCTCTCCATCGCCAGTCGCTACCTGCTACAGAACCTTAAATACATGGAGGACTGAACGATGCCAAAGTATTACGATTTCAAGGTAGCAGGCTATTACCTCTATTTCACATCCTTCTGCATTATCGAGTGCATGCACGTGCATGCCAGCGACAGCAAGCTCACCGAAGGCGGTTCTGCCAAGTTCTTTGTAAAAGAGAACGGAGATACAGTGCTTCAGAACCGCGGCATCCTCAACGACCGTGAAATAGCCAAGATTTCTGAGTTCATAAAAGATCACTATCAAGAGATGTACCTCCGCTGGTCACAGTATAGTGACAAAGGGTATTACAACAAATAAGAGTACATCAGACGGACAATTGCCCCTACTTTTGGTAATTTTACAGCATTTTTCGCCCCTACTTTTGGATAGATTTTTATCTTCAATATTGGTAGAATAGTATATCCCAAACGGATCTTTTGTAATTACAACAAAGTTCCGCGTGAAAAAACCTAACCTCAGACTTTTCCACGCGGAACTCACTTTATTTTGCAAGGCTATAAGGCCTCATCGGCATCCACTTCGTCGTCGTCTTCTGGATGAGCTTTTATGTCGAACTGGGATTCAGTCAGGATATGCTGCACATGCAGCTCTATGACCGTGGTTTGCGGCATGATGTATGCTTTCTTTTTCATGACTCAACCTTATTTGATGAACACCTTTTTGCCGTTGAGGATATAAAGTCCGTGCGTAGGCGTTGCAACGCGGCGCCCCTGCAGGTCGTAGAATGTTCCGTCATTCTCGCCGCAGACAATCTGCTCGATGCCGTCCGTTCCATTGTCGTCGAAAGAGAGGGCAATGCGCGATGTCGCGGTCGGCAGCTTGGCGGTAGGCAACGGCAGGTAGGCCTTGTGTGCGCCCAGCGTCGTACCGTCGGCTACAACGTAGAAGCCAAGGACGCCGTTCTTCTTTGCGAGGATGAAGTTGGTGTAGTCGCCGCTTACCTTGTTCAGTACGGTGCTTGTCGTTACGCCCGTCAGCATATTTGCCACTACTGTCTCTCCCTGACCGACAGGAACGTTATAGGTGTCTGCCGCACCCTTCACCACGATACCTGTATTGGCCGGTACGTCGGTGATACGTGTCAGCGTCACAGCGCCCGTGCTGGGTCTGAAGGCCGACACGATATAAGCCTTGATGTCGTCAGTGCCAGAAAAGTCAAGCGGTACATTGCTGTAATAGGTTCCCATGCCAGCAGCGCCGATGGTAATGTCCACGTTATTCAATTCCACAATCGAGCTAAAATCACTGCCACTCCAACCAGATGCATTCTGATAAGCTGTCAGACAGCCAGCTGGAACATAAAGCGTGGGGGTATTGCAATCAAGGAAAATACCTACATATTCCAAAGGTGTTTCTACTTTTATCGTAACAGTAGTCAGGCCAGAGCACCATGCAAAAACCCAATAGCCCAAATATGTCACGCTGCTGGGAATCGTTACCGTTGTCAGGCTGGTACATTTTGCGAACGCATAATTATCAATGTATGTCACACTTTGGGGTATAGTCACTGAAGTTAATCCACTGCATTCATAGAAAGCCCAATCTCCAATGGTTGTCACACCGTCGGGGATCACTGTGTTTTTACAGCCTAAAAGAAGTTTGTTCGGTTCTGTTTCTATAAGGGCATTACAATCTCCACGTGAGTCATAATTGTTGTTATCGTCTGATACGGTGATGGTCGTCAGGTTAGGATTACCAGAAAAAGCCAAATAACCGATGCTCTCTACACCGCTTCCAATCTCTAATGAGGTTAGGTTACATTCCTCGAAAGCTTTCTCACCGATGCTCTTCACGTTATTGGGAATTGCCAACGTCCCCAACCCAGTGCAGTAAGCGAATGCTTGTTTGCCGATGCTCGTCACACTGTTAATTCCCAACGTTGTCAAGCCACTGCATCCTGCAAAAGCCTGTTCGCCGATACTCGTCACATTGTTGAGTTCCAGCGATTCCAAACCACGACAGGCAAGGAATGCTTGCAAGCCAATAGTAGTCACGCTGCTGGGAATGGAAATCGATGTCATACTAGTACACAAATAGAACGCAGCGTAGCCGATACTCGTCACGTTGTAAGGCACATTCTCGTATGTGACTGTTGCGGGAATCGTGATGCTGCCACTTACATAACCGGTCGACGGATTATCAAAATCTGTGCTTGGGTTTACCACCTCGGCCTCGTGGGTACTCGTGTTCAGGTTGTAATAAATGCCGTCAATCAGCACAGGGTCGGCACTGGCCATAAGTGGCAGGAGCGCCAACAGGAACGAAAGGAATTGCTTTCTCATTGTTGTTAGGTTCATGTTTTTACGCCTATAAACACCCCCAGAGTCGGCCAAATTGTTAATCTGTTTATGATTGACATATACATGGAAAAGGCGTGAGGTGCTGTTTCTTTGCCTTTTGAAACCGTCTTCTTCATATATAAGATCGCCCGCCGCCCACAGGTTGGGCCAACAAGCGATGCTGCAAATGTACAAAGAAAAATCTAATCCTCCAAACAAAACGCCGAAAAAGTGTTCGCCGGACATGCCTGGGCTTTATCACCGCATTCCCCTCGACCTCTCCACAATCTCTTCATCACGTGCCATGGCAAGCTGACGCTCTGACTGTTCCTGACGCCAGAACATACCATCTGCCCCACCCTGTTCGTCGTATTTGAGCAACACACGGTTGGCGATGTTGTTCAATGGCAGGGAGCCTTTCTGGTAGGCATCGGCAACCATCGAAGAAAGGCTGACGGCCACGGGCCTGCCGTCAATAGTGACTTCCATGACATTTCCTTTAATAGCTGGATTCTGCAAACGACGGTTCAGTGGTTCCTCTGAAACCTGCTGGTAACGGCGGACAGGTTGCTGCTGCGGACCGTTGACGGCCTCACTAACCTTACTGAGTATTCCCAAACCTCCCAGCAATAACAGCATCAGCTTCAAGAGCGGATGCCTTCGCCTACTGATAAAGACACCCATCAGGATGGCTGCCAGGGGGAGAATATTCTCATCGAGTTTCATCTTGGGATTCCTGCCGGTGAACATGCCTATCAGCATGTCGGGCAGCATGGCAATGCTATAGCCAAGGTTCTTTCCCAGGCCACCGATACCAGAAAGCCCGCTGTTCTGGAACAGCCTACCCCATAAATCCTGCCCCCCACTTCCAAAAGGATTTTTGTAACCGCCATTTCCATAACCGCCATTATCAGCATATCCCCCATGTAGGCCTTGCTGCTGTTGTGAGGCCTGTTGCTGGCGATATTCCTCAGCACGCTGACGGACAGCGTCCTCGGCGGAACGCCGTTGTTCTTCCAGTTGCTTAGCTTCACGCAGACGGACAGCGTCCTCGGCGGAATGCCGTTGTTCTTCCTCACGCTCGTTTTCCCGCTCCCTGCGGTTTTCCACTATCTGCTCCCTGCTCTTACGCTCCATCGACTGCTCATAGGCAGCACGGCTGTAGTCGTAGGCTCGCTGGCTGACCTCCTGGAGGGTCATCATGTGACCACCGACGTTCTTGACCTGAAGACCAGTTTCTTTCATCTTACAGGCTATGGCGAGGAAACTGGCTCCCGAAGCGATATTGTCACGCTCGCTTCGCGACAGCATCCATGCTGGAGCCTGATGTTTCTCTACCTTCATGTCACCCTGTTTGAGTACAGCGACACACATGCGGGACATCTTCTGGCCATCGCCATTGGCATTCTCACGAATCTTCTGCTCGTAGTCTTTAAGTTCACCCTTGTTAAACGTTATATGGTAGAGTTTGCGCTGCAAGGACTTGTTGACTTCATGAACTATAACCGATTCTCTGACATCGTTCTCACTGTAATTCTTTGCCTGATTATACCATCGCGTCATCGCGGACTCATCGCCGAAGATCATCTTGCTCGTCTTTCGGGAAGCGTCCTCACTACCAGCAAAAGCCGTAGAGAGATGAGTACCGCTGTCAAGGAGGATGAAACCGGCACGTAGGATCTTCATACCTACAGTAGCGGCAGAGCCATAGCCGCCAAAGGTGGCGGCATCAAGACCAAAGGACGTTGCTGCAGCGGCGGTTTTCTCAATGGAACCAGGATTATATAGCTCCTTAATACGAGCGCGACGCCTTTCTTCAGTGGCAGAGCCTTCACCCTGGGCGGAAGAGAAGACATACTTTCCGGCAAAAGAATGGTTTATTCCCTCAGTCAAGATGAATTCTAGACTGTTCTTGGGGACGTCTTTCTTTGCCAGACGGTCAACGATAAAACCCTCCATGCGCGAGTTAAAGTAGAACCAGGCAAGGTCACCTCCCTCAACCTGCTTAGAAAGCTTGATGTACTGTTCTTCCCCGTAGGCCGCCATATAGGAGTTACGCCACCACTGGACGAGGTTTGCGGCGTCCTCGCCCATTGAAGCACTCTTTGCAACCTTGTCAAGAGTCTGGTTCAGGACATACTCGCTGTCCTTACGTCCCCACTCGCCAGAAGAAGCATAACGGTGTGCTGCAAGGGTGGCAGCGGCATTCTGGGAAGATGATGCCATGGCAGCGCCCTGGTTCTCCCAACGCTGTTGGTACTCCTTAACCTGTTTGTTACGCAGATATTTGTACTCCCCGTCAACAACCTTGCCGACGTTTTTCTCCATGTACTGCTGTATGGCATATTCCAACCCTACAAACAGCTCCTCACGACTCTTCTGCTTCTCCTCTACTCCCATCCCAGCGCTATTTAATTCTTAATTCCCCATTCTTCATTCGCCATCGGCGAACCAATCAACAATCAACACTCCTCATTCCACATTCCTAATTCTCAATTCGCCATCGGCGAACCACTCCTAATTCAACACTCCTCATTCCAGATTCTCATCACCGCGAGCGGTGATACCCCCTCTCCTCCTGGACCGTAATATCTCCAATACCATTGTCAATATCGCGCTGGCCAAGAAGTGGCATCTGCGCTGGCTGGCCATACAAGGGGCCATAGCCCTGTCGCATGCCCATCTGCGCATATTGCTCACGGGCCTGGTTCTGCTTCGCATTCTTCCAAGCAAAACTGCCAAGCATCACGGCGGCGAGCTTCGCCATCCAGCCGTAGTTGCCGAACATCAGCATCGCTGCAGGTATGGCAGCGGCAAGCGTCGTGCCATGGCCACCGCCGAACATATTTCCTATAAGGCTGGTGAACATGTTCACAGGACTCAACTGCTGCAAAGCACCCATGATGCCGCTGCCTGTCTGCTGCGGCTGCTGGAAATACTGCTGCGGCATGGGATAGACCTGACCGTCAGGACTGACGATGACATAACCATTGCCACCCTGGGGCATCTGTGAGGCAGGTTGACCGCCACCCATGATGCGCTCTTTGGCTTCACCAGCCATCTGACCGGCTTTGGCGATGCCGTCACGCGTCATGTCAACACCGGCACCAACAAAGTCTTTCCCTGATTCCAGACCCTTTTTGACGGTGTCTACGACTTTATCAGAAGCGCCTTTTCCGAAGGTAGCATCCGTCACCTCACGAGAAGCACCCTCTACAAGGTTCTTTTCCTGATTCTCAGGAGAGAGGAAAGCCCATTTGGCAAGACCGACAGTGTTGTCAAGAACGCCGGTACCTGTAGCCTTAGAATAGGCAAAGGTAGTACCGCCAATAGTGATACCTCCAGCAATAACAGGATGTCTCATAACGAAACTCCCTATCTGATGGACATCACCGTCTTTATTCTTCGCGCTATCCATAAAACGCCGCCAGACACTCGACTTACCAACAGCCTCAGTGGTGAACTCACCACTATCCTTCAGCAACTGACGGGCAGCATCTCTGGCAGCCTGCTCTGCAGCTTCCTCACCGCCTTCCTTGAAGGCCTTTTCTGCGGCCTCACGGATAGCTTTCTCAGCTGCCTCCGAAGTGAGCTTCTTACTGCCGAGTTTCATCACGGCTTCAACGCCCTCCGCTATGATCTTCTCTACAAATGCAACCATAACCTTATTTTTTATGTTAAACACTCAATTTCTCACACACCAACCAGCATCCTCCGCGTCTCGTTGATACAGTCCCGATATACCTTCATCTGCTCAGGATAGAACCTCGATAGCCAAGCGTCCAGAGTGATTTCGCCGTGTATGAACGCCACTGACAACTGTCGGGTGATTTCGATGCTCTTCTCACCCTTTTCGCGGCCATTGAACCAGGCCTTCGTCCACCATCGCTCTCCGACATTGTCACCATAGACGGACGCCTTGCGCTCGATGTCATAGCATTCTATCTGACAGTCGAAGTCCTTCAATGGATCGACGAGGACACCATCGGACGCCAGCTGGCTATCAAGCTTTTTTTTTGCTCTTCAGACCATGTAGGGACATAAACTTGATGCTGGCTGGCCATGTAGGCGAGGAAGTCGCTGACAAGCATGCCCTGCACCTTGCTCACCAAGGGTGCCGCACGCTGCGTCATGCCAAGGGGATTGGCTATCGTCGGCATCTCCTCGTAGAAATAATGGCTGTCAGCACTCTGGGCGAAGATGTTCCGTATGCCTTGCTGCATACGCTCCGACGGCACATAGCTGCCAGCCATCAAAGCCTGGAAATACTGGGGCAGGTAACGACTCATCATGTCGAGGATGACGTCCTGGTCTTTCTCATAGCCGTTGATGACGGGCATCTCACGACTCAAAAACGCTGCATCGCTGGCTGTCTGTACACCAAGGGCACGCAAGGTCTCCATGTTGACATACACCATCTGGAGGAACGCCATCGGGTCAATGCTCTTACCCTCCACGCTGACACCTAAATGCAAAAAGTCGCCACTCACAGCCACCTGCTCACCGGCTACGACACGCTGGCCGTAGCGCACGCGGGATGACGACAGGTGACCATACTTGACGTCATACTTGCCGTAGCGGATGATGACGTAGTCGTCATGAACGGCATCGTTGCCGGTTCCCGTCACCGTTCCAGATGCCAGGGCATACAACGGCAGACGGGGACAGACGAAATCGACACCGTCATGATTAAACTGTGCACCCGTAAAAGGATGCTTCTGCTCGCCGTAGCCCAGGCTGACCTCAGGCTGCTCGCCGACAGGCTCGAAAGGCATCGCAAAACCACTCGCCGACTCCAATAAATGCTCTTTACTGTAATTCATTTGTTTATCTTTCTTTAATTCTTAATTCTTCATTCTCAATTCTTAATTGCCATCTTCCACCCCGCCATGGCTCGCGCCGCACAGGTAAAGACATTGACCTTGCGTAGCATAGCAGTACTGTCATTGGCCAACGGGTTCCCTGACAATGACAGGGCTTTCAAGATCTTTGCCAGCTCCCTGTTATATTTCTCCAAATCCTGACCGATGGCCATATACTGCCGTTTGCGTATGCTGCTCGGCATATAGGCGTCACGGGAAGCCGTCAAGGCCGTCTGTACCATGTTATACCTGCTCAACCAGTCATCATAGAGGCTCCTGCTGCCACCATACGGGATAATCATCCCGATGTTGTTCATCATCGTCTCTAACTTCGGCTCAATAACCAAGCGCTCAGCCGCCCATACGGGATCCACCGTGGCCTGACGGTCAAGAACAGTGGCCGCCATAGCCTTCGACATACGTGTCAGTCCGTTGCGGACGCTGTCCGCGACGATGTTCTCAGCGTAGGTATAACCCTTCATCAAATCACGGTAATACTTCTTCGACTTCTTATAATCCGACTGGTAATACCCCCGATGGAAAGCCTGGTAGTAGTACTGTGGCGTCAGCATGCCTTTGCCATTCTCAGCAACCATATACTGTTGCATAATGCTCTCATCATGAATGGCAGACGCCTGCCCCATAACGCTTATTGTTGCACATAATAACAAACTCAATATCAATATACTCCGTTTCATCGTTCTTTTATTTCTTTATTATACATTCCAGATTCATAATTCCTAATTGCCGCAGGCAACAATTCAACATTCCACATTCAACATTCATCATTCAACATTCTTCATTCGCCAAAGGCGAACTCATCGACCTTGGTCGCTTTGCACCTTTAGGTCAAAGAATTCAACATTCAACACTCCTCGCATTGCAACGCCACACTCTTAAGGAGAGAACGCCACACTCTCAAAGAGAGAACATTCAACATTCCTCATTCAAAACGCTTCCCAGCCCCTGAGTGGTAATCCTCACAAATCTTTCGCCAACGGGCATGAGCCTCTTTATACACATCACCCAAACGTAACGACGACGGAACAAAGAGGCTCCGCTTCCAATATCCCGTGCGACACGAGATATAGCGGTACAGCACCAAATACAGCATGTCTATCTCACGACGGATGTCCTCACAGCTGGTATTGATGCTGCTCAGCATACAGAGCCACGAGCTTAGCGTCGTGTTTCGCAGATGCGACACATACCAGGCAAGGTCTGCTGCAGAGACCACCAGATTATCAATATTCCCTGATATATGGTTCATGCAGCGATAGACGCTGCCGTATATCAGGGTGTCCGTCGGCTCGACATTGGCTGTCGATGCCACCGTCTCACGGTATCTCTGCAAGAGGGCACCAATGTCACCGATACGCTCACGGCAATGCGTGAAAGAATTCGTGACATTGACCACAGTTTTAAGAGAACCATAGACGGTATTAAGGAAATCAAAGGTCTTCTCGTATTTGTCAAGCTGTTTGTTGATATCATCGAGATTAGAATGTTGAAGACCTAACAGAGTATGCGTGACCGAACTCGCCTGTTCCAGACGAACACGCACCTCCATCTTTGAGTTCATGCCCCTATGGTCATTAATCAACGCCTCGATGCTAACAGGATCAATCTGGTCCAGCTGTGCAAAGGCACTGCCTCCGCACAACACCGTCAGTATGATTATCATCCAATGTCTCATATAACTACGTTATTAATTCTACATTCTTAATTCCTCATTGCCTCAAGGCAAACATTCCTCATTCAACATTCAACATTCTTAATTCCTATTTAAACATCGACGTCGTGCTGGCCTTGGTCTGCGAGGCGACACCCTCACCGAAGCTACGAGCGCTGAATGCCGTGTCACCCTCGGGAATCATCCAGGCAGCAAGGTCGGGAACGAAGTTCAGACATTTCAGGGACACGATGCTGGCAACCAGCAGATACCCTGCTGTCATAAAGGCACTCTGTACATAGGCGCCAAGGCTGTTCGTGCCGTCACTGACGATGGCCGCCAGCGACTCGCACTGTACATTCAGAACGATGTCATACAGCAGGAGGACGTAAAAACCTACAAAGTAGAGCATCGCTCCGTAGAAATGTACCGTCAGGTAGCGTGTCGTCCATTTCGCCCACGCCCCTTCCCATTTCGGGAGGATGCTGAATGCCCATTGTATGGGACCAAAGATGGTCAACATACCCAACAACAGCTGCTGGCAGAACATCGTTCCCCACCAGCCAACCTTCCAGAAGATCATCGAGAAGAACATCACTAACTTATCAACAGCGACAAGGATGCCTGCAAAAGTAACCTTGATATCCTTCAGATAAGTCTTCTTCGTTATTTCCGTCGTTGTCTCGGAAGAGGTGTTGGTACCACCAGTAGCGGGAATACTGGACAATGCCTCGTTGGTTTCTTTCTGGCTGTCTTTCTGCACAGCTACCTCGGAACGCAGGCTGTCGAGACGCTCATCGCGCTGTCTCAGTAGCTTTGTCATACGGTTAAAGGTGTCCTGGACATTCAGCGACTCCGCTGAATACAAGTCATGGGTATAGCTGCCAATAGCATTGGGGATATATGCCAGCACGCTACAGATGCTCGTGCTGTTGCCATACCACATCATCATCACCATGGAGATGCCGAGAATCCTCAGAATCTTCATCGGGTCGAAAGGGTCACCCTTTACCATCATCTTATAGGCCATACCGGCACCGACGATGATGCTAAACAGGGCACCCAGAGCCAGACACATCTCAAGAATCCACCAGAACGGACCGCCAGTACCCGTAAATGCCGTATCAGTGACAAAGTCATTCGTGGCAAAGATGACATTGTCAATATCCGTCTCAAACAGATCCATGCCGAAGCTGTTAAATACCGAATCAACCTCCATCCCCCCTGAAATATCATTCTTCATCATCTTAATTCTTAATTCTACATTCTTAATTGCCAAAGGCGAACAATTCAACACTCCTCGCATTGCAACGCCACACTCTCAAGGAGAGAACGCCACACTCTCAAAGAGAGAACATTCCTCATTCAAAATCAATAATACACGTTCCTCGACTTCTGGCTCAAATCCTTATTCAGGATAGTCCGCCAGTCGGTAATAAGGAACCCGTGAGGGTTATTCTCTGTACGCGGCACGCGCTTCAGGTTACCCTCGGTGATGAGCTGGCGCATCAGAATTGCCGTCTTTCGCTCGATTCGCTGGCGTCCATAGTAGCGGAACTGCATCTTCTTCATGTCTATATGGATGCTATCGCAGAAAATGGAAAAGATACTACTTGTACCCATCAGATTATTATAAAAACCCTTTTCACGAAGGGCATTGTATTGTGCCAGACCAGACTCATCAACAAGGTACATCGCCTTGTCGGTAGTATATTTGATATACTTATCGTCAGGCGCCAAGGTGAAGAACAGATGGTGGAACATCTCCACGTGGCTCTTCGCCTCCAGCTCGGAGGTTTCCTCCATCGTGCTACGCTCCACCAATACCGGAACGTTACCATCCAGCACATAGATACGCTGACTGGCGTCATATACCATGCCTCGGGCAGTAAAGATACTGCCAAGGCTGATGATGACACACCCTGCCGTCACCATGCCACAGACCAACAGCGACAGCTTGACTTTATTTTCCAGATTCTTGATAAATGCCATAATCGTATATCTTTCTGCTTAATTCAACATTCAACATTCCTAATTCTTAATTCTTCATTCTTAATTGCCCCAAGGGCAACAATTCCTAATTCGTCATTCAAAATTTCTAATTCTTAAATCGGCATTTTGATACCGAAGTTCGCACCCGTACGGAACAGGTCCCTGCCACCGAAGATGACATCTTCCTTAATAGTAAAGAACAGCTCCCAGCCATATATCAACGCATAGCTGTGCGTATAACCTATATGCAGACCACCAAGGACATCGTCCGTGTTGCTGCCAATGCTGCCGCCAAGACGCAGATTGCCGTGATGGTTCCTGCCACGGCTCACACAGGGCTTATAGGCAATACCGAGATGCCAGCTGTTATAGTTATTCCAGAAGGACTTATTCGTCACAAGCCCGACGTCAGGGTCTTTGGAATACTGCAAATAGCCCATGGCAAAATACTCCCAAGCATGATGGTACCTACTGCTATGCTCGTATGACAAGGTGACGTCAAAACCACGGGGATATAAGACACCAACGCCTAACAACAGATGATTGTTATTCTGCTGGGCATGACACTCCGCACTGATTGCGAAGCTCATCACCAATGCCATCAGTGCCATGACCCACATGCCACCGAAGGTTTTCCTATTCTTCAAATACCGTGCTTTCATAAACTTCAATTCTTCCATTATATATCACTTTTCCATCAACAACAAATCCGAGAAGCCGTCGGCATCCAACACATCCTCGTAATCGATGGTCAGCTGGATGTTACGACCGCTGATCTGCTTGTCGCTCAGCTCAATAGTGATGACTTTGTCATTGGGGAACGTCATCTTCTTGATGACGGCCACCTGGCGCCAGCCACGACGGAACGAGGTGCTCTTGTCAAGCAACAGTACAGGTTCCAGTTCCAGAATCTGGGCGTTGGTACTCTTATAGGTCTTCTTGTCGCACAGGGTAAAGCGCAGCATATCGATGTCAAAACCAATGTGAGTCCTGTTTTCCACGCTGAAGTCGATAAAGAAGTAGTCACCGACGGCATAGATGTTGTTCAGGCGCATCGTCAGGTGATGCGCATTGGTCTTGATATTCCTGTAATGCGCGGCGCTGTTCCATATCTTACGGGCATAAAATACCATCTCGTCGGTTGACATGCTCGTTGCAGGGTTATGGTACGGTGTGCGCTCACTGACGGCAATCTCCTTGTCAGCGACGGCCTCAGAGAGGCGCGTCGTGTACATCAAGCTGTACTGTACGCGGTAGCGCTCGGTGACGATGGTCACGATCGCCAGTACCTGGCCGTCCTCATAGCCACCTTCCTTGGGTTTCAGACGCAGGGTATTCTCGATGGGCTTGTCACCCACCACCCTATCGGTGCTGATATCCACGAGGCGGATAGGCTCGCTGGCCGTGATAACCGTGGTGACATTCTCGTTCACCGTCAAGGGGATAATCTCGTTGGGGGTCTGCTGACCGTAGGCCAGCGTACCGTAAAACATCGACATCACCATGATGCCAAACATCCGGAAAAGAAATTCAATCTGTCTCATATCCTTACTTCATTTCTAATTTATCACTCTTCATTCATCATTCGCCTTAAGCGAAACAATCCACATTCCACATTCAACATTCCTAATTCTTCTTGTTAACAAGATACACATGGGTACCGTATTTCAGGCGAACCTTATTCTTACGGATTGCCTTGCTAACGGCCTGCGTGGTACGCTGGTAGGCGTTCTGTATCGCCTGGCCGGCGACATTGCTCGCCATGTCCAAGACATTGGTGCTACCACCGTATGAGGTGCCGAAGTTCATGGAACCGCCGCTCAAAGCACTGGAGCCAATGTCCTTTGCCGTCTCACGGAAAGCACTTTCCGGGACATACAGACCTTCCATGCCGTCGCTGTCATATAGCGAGAGGCTGATTTTCATGAGCTGGTCACCGATGAGAAGGCTCTCTACGCGCCCCTTGACACGCTGCTTAGAAAAGCCGCTCATCATGGCATACAGGTGGGTGCCGCGCTTCACGCTGACACCGTTGATCTCGATGTCGTCCAGCAGGCGCAGGCGTACCCTGCTGCCATCCACTGCCTTGACTTCCTCATCAATAATGGCATGGATCATGCTGGAGGTGGCGGTATTCTCGGAGAGGGTATTAAAGTATTTGGAGGACTCATCAAGCTTCTTGATAACAGTATGTATCACACTATTGTTATCCAGTGCCGTAACGGCACGAGAAGAAGTCTCACCATCTTTTTCCTTAAAACCATCTGGGGCATCCTGTGTCCCTTCTGCACCGCGTTTGGCGGTACTGTCGGCGGCGGCAAGGCGGTCATCGACGAAGCGGCGTCCACTGCGACGCATGTTACCCAACGAATGGTCTAGGTCATCCATAAATTCCTTTTTGCGACGCTCCTGGGCGGCGGCACGCTCTGCCTCGGTAGGCTGTGCGACGGCTTTCTGGCCGTCCTGCAATGCCTTGATACGCTCCTGGCTTTCCTTCAACGCTTTGCGAAGCTCTTCCAACTCCTGACGCTGGGCGTCAGCACGGGCAATGCTGTCAAGCTGTGCCTGGGTATAGGTGGAAGTAAACGCTTCCTTCCTTTTCAGCAAGCTGTCAGCATCCTCACCGCTGTTCTGCACTGCACTGGCATCGGAGATATACCCGAAGGCATCGGAGACATTACTACGCTTGTCGCCGATGTCGTTCTTTACGTTGGCATCGGGGATCTTACTGTTCAGATACTCCGTCGTCTCCATGCCGTCAGGCGTCTCAGGTCTCTCAATGTCGAAGAACTGACAGACAAAATAGGCGATAAACAGCAATGGCAGATAGGCTATCGCCGGTAACATATACTTTGGCTGCCGCCAGTTAATATCACGTATCGTCATCATTTAATCTTAAATTTTTAATTTATAATTTATCATTGCCCTTTTGGCAATAATTCAACACTCAACATTCCACATTCAACATTCAACATTCCTAATTCGAGCGAAGCTCTCTATGTATCATCGAGTCCACATGTTCCACACCGTCTTGCGGCGTAAAGCCATGCACGGCGGCCATCGTCATCCTGCCGACATGCAGGACGAAGAAGAACAGTACCGTGCCAAAGGAGATGACCAGGAAGGTCTTCCTGTTCTTATAGCCATAGACACGGATGCGACGCATGAGCCAGCAAAGCCCCGTGGCTTCTGCAAAACGCTGTCCGGCACGGAACATCGTCTCATGCAACTTCTGATACTTAGGGTCTTCCCTGTCAGGCATCGCCTCACCGATAAACAACTTCTTAAATCCCATTCTCAATTTAATTTTTTAATCTAACAGCCTTGGATAACTCATTTCTACATTTCATCATTCCCATTTCTTTCATTTCATTCATTTCTTTCATTTCTTTCATTTCGCAGTTAGTTTCTTCATCCTCTTCCTACCCTCATACGCTCCCGTCGCCACCGCGTAAGCATTGTCCCTCCAGCGCTGGCGAGCCTCGGCAGCATAGGAGAAGGGATTCACCTTACGCATCAGATGTCCCTTCAGAAAGTCAAAGAGACTCGCCTCCTCACTCATACGGAGGTATTTCTCCGTCAGGACGAGGATGCTGTAAATCTTCATCAGACGGGCCTCGATACGGCGTGCCATATCGATGCGGTCTCCCATGAACATCAGATGCGGAACAGGGAGAATGTCCGTGGTGTCACGGGACATGGACTCGGTGATCGTCGTATAGAAGGTACACTCAGGAGTGTCTTCTCCAAGCTCACTGAGCCTGTCGTTAATCATCTTCTCTTTCTCTTCGTCGGTCTCGTTGTCGAAATACATAATCTCCACAACTTCATCACTCTGGTATTCTGCTAACAGCGACCAGTCAATATCAAGGATAGCACGGTGATAACGACCTATCAGCCAGTTATGTGACTCATCACGGGTCTTGTAAAACTTCGCCTTGAAAGTCAGGTCGATATTCAGGTCGTATGCATGCCCCTTACGGGTGAACGTCCAGGTGTTATCCCCATTGTCCTTCCAGCTGCCAGGCTCCTTCCATTCAATGTTATAACTACTCTGAAGGTCTGCCATCAGCTTGGGAACACGGTAGAAATCATCCTGGGCCTCGGAATCCTCGGCACGGCTCTCGGCAAGAAGGTTCTCGGCTTCCGTCAGCTGAGCCTGCAGCTCATCACGCTCCGCCTCCTTCCTTCTCAGCTCGTCTTTCAGACGGTTCCACTCGGCACGGTACTGACCGATATCCTCCTGACTGGCATTGCTGATCAAGATGGAGAGCTGGTTAATCCTATTATTGATGGCTTCTATCTCAGTATTCTTCGCACGGATCACGGTACGCAGGCTGTCGATGGCACGCTGGCCGGAGGCGAGGTTGTTACTGTCATCGGGGAGCAGCGTGGTACGCATGGCATAGACGACACAGCTGGGGTCGTAGGTCAGTTTCTCACCCTGATCACCGTTCTCCTTCCAGTTGATATGACCGCTGCCAAGGTCGGTGGTCTCATCGCATTTCCTGTTGAAGCTGCAACTGCTGGCGCTACGCACTTCGCTGCGAGACACCTCGGTATAGGGTATTTTCTCGCCCTCCACCAACTCGTAACCGTCATCGGTGGCGAGGTATTCTGCCAGCTTTTCGTTCATAAGCTGACGGAACTCGTCCAAATCCATCGTCTTGCTGTCGTACATCTCCTCATAGACGTCACCGCCCGGACGGGCCTGGCGCTCACGCCAGACAACGATGGCGAAGGTCGCCTTCCATGCTTCGTATTCCCTGCCGCTGACCCATTCCGTTCTGTTAAAGGTATAGGTAACGGTATAGTCCCAATGGTAAACCCATTCGGACTGGTTCCTGTTCTCCGCATCCACCTTGGCCTTCGTCCATTTCATAGAACTGTTACGCTGGACATAGTACAGCATGTTCCATTCAAGGTCTGTAATATCAGCAAAGCACTGATATCCTGGCATAAAAGTATAATAACGGCAGGAAGAGGACTGCTTATCGATATAATAGGGATGAGATAACGTCTGCTCCTCCAATATCTCCTTGGCATACGCCCACCCTTCCCTACGGATAGTCCATGTCTGGCGGTAGTAGGTCTTACCTGAACCCGAGCTGTCACGGGCGCCGTTCATATATTCGTCGGGGTTATACTCCCCCAAGGTCAGCAGACGCGCTACGGCGGTACTGTCCGTACCTCCCAGCAGGCTCTCTACGGTATCAGCGAAGCCGTTATCGGCAAGTTCGTCGAACAGGGGGCCGTACTGTGTCAACATACTGGTAATGCCGGCACCCTTGCCGCCAAGCAGCTGACCGACATGGCTGTTCTTCACGAACATGCTGTCCAGACCAGCGGCAGCAATGTTATTGCCGCTACCGGCAAAATTGAGGAAGTCCTCTTCCAAGGCCTCCCTGCTCAATTCTCCATCAGGCATCGAGAACGAAGTAAAAACCTGCTCCCAGTCAATGCCGCCAAGCTTGCTGAAGTCAAAAATTCCTCGGAAAATGTCACTGATAACATAGAAGACGAGGACGTCTTTAAAGGTGCAGTTGCCGTTCGTCACAGCACTCTCGAACTCATAGCACAGCTGGCGTACCTCCTCGGTGGTCTTAAACAGGTACGGTCCCCAGTACATAGCACTTTCTGGACGTTTCACCAGCAGACAGGCGACGCTCCAGATCTTTGGCATGATGCCATTGCCGACGATGCTGCATATCCTGCGGAAATACCAGTTATCGTTCCGACGGCCCAAAACGCCGATGTCTCTATAGGCGTAATACTCGGCACGACGGGCAGCATACAGACCTGCCGTAGCGACCTCGGCAGCGGTATAGGCGGACATGCTGGTGCGCAGCTGGGCAAGAATCTCATTCTCCAAATCTAAGCTCTCCTGCAGCACGTCGGTCAGCGCATCGACGGTTTTAGCGTCATAGTTGACAGTGACGGCAGTGGCATGGCTACGCGCCACACCAACTGTCACCATCATGGCGACAACTGCCATACGACATATCACTACCGTCAACCGTCTCATTGCTAAAATATTAATCAAATTTATAATTCTTCATTCATAATTGCCATAAGGCAACAAATCTACATTCCTCATTCCACATTCAACATTCTTAATTGCCCCAAGGGCAAAAATTCCTCATTCAACATTCAACATTCTTAATTCGGGCAAAGCCCTAACGGCTTTCCTGCCTCCATAACCTTCCGGGCGAAGTCCAAGGGCTTGTTGATGCCACTGGCATTCCAGTCACGGACATAGCGCTCGATGGCCTCCTGGTGGCCACAACGCAGCACACGATTATACAGCTTCAGCGCCTCCTTCTCCATCTTCTCAGTGGTGAAGCTCATATAGCACTCACGGGGTTCCTCGATGCCATAGACCTCGCCCTTGGTGATGCGTTTGATAAATACTTCTTTGAAGGGACTACGCCCCTCCTTGTTATCTAGCCTATTGATCGTAAAGATTTTCTTGCAGTCTATGTCGTTGAGCGACAGGGTTTTCCTGATGTCATCGAACTTGTCCTTGAACTTGGCCTGATCCAGAAGCATAAAGACGTCGGAGTTGTTGATGATGGCATCCTTCACGATGGGGGAAGAGGTGATATCCTGAATCTCCTGCGTCACGACACCAACCATGGCCCAATGCTTTCGGGCGGTCTTATACAGGTACTTGATATACTCTGCCATCGTCGGCGTGGCAATGGCTTTCCAGGCCTCCTCGATGACGAGGCATTTCCGGCAGTTGCTCTTGATACGCATCTTCTGGGTGAAGACGTCCATGATAATCAGCACGACGATGGGGAACAGCACGGAGTCGCCCTTGATCTTATCTATCTCAAAGACGATGAAGCGCTCATCGAACAGGCTCTTGTCAAGGTTGTTATTCAGGGTGTATTCCAGCTCACCACCCCGATAAAATGGTTTAAGGATAGAGGCGAACTCATTAATATTAAAAGAGATATTCTCGTCGAACGTAATCTCTGGTATGCGCTGCACGGCATATTCATAGTAGCTATTAAAGGACAGCTCACGAACGCGGAGGCGGCGGCGCTGGTCTTCCATACGGGCAATGCGGCGCTCGATGCGGTGGCTGTATTTTGTCTCGACGATGTCCGTCATTCGCATCAGCTCAGCACGGGCTTCCTCCTGGCGCTTACGGGCAGCAGCCTTCTCGCCAAAGGTCGATGCCCTGTCATCCAAGACATGTTGCAACTTCTCCTCACGGATTTTCAGCTTCTCATAGCGATTGCGGTCTTCATCGGAGATTGAGTTCTCGCGACCCAACTTCTCTTCCATCTCCATCTCGAAGCGCTCATAGCTGCCGTCCTTCTTCGCCTGCAAGAGCAGGGTACGGCGCAGCTCCTCGCGATCGCTCTCGGAATAGCCCTGGAAGGGCGTAAAGTACTCGTTATAATACTCCACGATGGTCTTATTGATGATATAGTCCTCCAGCTTGGCTTTCAGCTTCTCGTCGTCACTCGAAGGCTCATGGCCACCACGGAACAGGAGGAGAATCAGGGACTTCAGGAAGTTCTTCTTCTCGTCAAAGTTCTGGGTGTACTCCTCAATACTGACGTTGAAGGGATTCATCGAGACGGGGTGTTCCTTGGAATAGGTGATATAGGTACCATTACAAATACCGCACAATTCTTCGTAGCTGTCACCGGTATCGACAATAACGACGTCAGTGTTCTGCTCATAATACTGGCGCAGCACGGTGTTCATAAAGAACGACTTGCCACTGCCGGAAGGTCCAAGGACGAAGAAATTGCTGTTATCGGTATATTTCACCTTTCCTTCCTTTCCCGTGGTGTCGATGGCCATGGGAACGCCCTGGCGGTCGGTGAACCAGCACTTGACAGGTGTGATGTCGCCCTTTGCCTGCCGCTCCTTGTACATCATACACAGGGCAGCATCGCTGAGCGTCAGGAACCTGTCATACTCTGGACTGAAACGATAACAGTTGCCTGGGAATGAGGCAACGAACAGCTCCAGCTGGTTAAAGCTCTGCTTGCTGATATGGATGCCCTGACGGGAGAAGAGGTTTTCCAGATGGTTCGTGACCTTCTGCATGTCCTTGTCCTTGCCGATGGTCACCATCAGGTTGTAATGGGCATATACCAGCTGCTTGCTGTCACGGGCAATGACGTCCATGACACGTCGGATATCCTCAGCGGCAAGCAAGTTGCCGGGATTGGGAATGCTGGCATGGCGGTTCTTCTTACGCTCAAGGGCGGAAAGCTCCCTGCGCTGGTTGGGCAGGAAGAGCACCTGGTTATACACCACGGTGTCGATGTCGGGAATCTTGTCGAGGTCGGTGAGCAGGTCAACGGGCATCACGGTATTGTTGACAGTCAGCTCCACATACGGGC
>JAEEVT010000152.1 GCA_016291005.1 Prevotella sp.
CTTTTATTCTTACTGAATGCCTTCCTCGCGCAGTTTCTGCTGCCACTTCCAGGCCGAGCGCAACACGTCTTCGGTTGGCGTATCTGCTTTCCAGCCCAGCATGCGGTTGGCTTTATCGACATTACCCCAAACCTGTTCGATGTCTCCCTCGCGGCGCGGAGCATAGGTCCAGTTCACCTTGACGCCAGTAGCCTTCTCGAAGCCTTCGACAACCTCCAGCGTAGAGAGACCCTTACCAGTACCAATGTTGAAAATCTCCACGGCGTCTGTGTCAGGATTGTCCAGTACGCGCTCCATAGCCTTGACGTGAGCCTTGGCCAGATCGACGACATAGATGTAGTCGCGGATACAAGTGTGGTCAGGCGTATTATAGTCGTTGCCGAAGATCTTCAGCTGTTCGCGGATGCCCATGGCAGTCTGTGTGACGAAGGGGATGAGGTTCATGGGGACGCCGTTAGGCAGTTCGCCAATGAGTGCAGACGGGTGAGCGCCGATGGGGTTGAAGTAGCGCAGGATGACGCTCTTGATGGGTGCTCCGCTGTGGATGTAGTCGTGGATGATTTCCTCGTTAATCTGCTTCGTGTTGCCATAGGGCGACATGGCCTTCTGTACAGGAGCGTCCTCTGTGACGGGCAGGTACTCCTGCGAGGGCTGACCATAGACTGTACACGACGACGAGAAGATGATGCCTTTGACGTTGTACTTCGGCATGAGTTCCAACAGGTTGATGAGGGAAACGAGGTTGTTGCGATAGTACATCAACGGTTTCTCTACGCTCTCTCCGACAGCCTTTGATGCTGCAAAGTGGATGATACCCTCAATCTTCGGGTACTTTTTGAAAACATCCTCGAGCGCTTTCATGTCGCAGCAGTCCACCTTTTCGAAAGCTGGGCGCTGACCTGTAATCTTCTCGATTCCGTCCACAACGTTAGCATTAGAGTTCGCGAGGTTGTCGATGATGACGACCTCATAGCCTGCCTCCTGCAGTTCCACGGTGGTATGGCTGCCAATGAAGCCTGTACCGCCAGTAACAAGAATGGTTTGTTTCATTTCAAAAAAAGTTTTATAGAATTTTGTGCAAAGTTACGAAATGTCGGGCGAACGGCAAAGGAAAAGCAGGTTTTTCTTTGCAATTCAAAAGAAAAGATGATTTTTCTTTGCGTTTTAAAAGAAAAACTCATCGAATCCGTTGGATTTCGATGAGTCGTCTTTGTTTTGCGGTGCGTACGAGACTCGAACTCGTGACCTCCTGCGTGACAGGCAGGCATTCTAACCTACTGAACTAACGCACCAAATTGCTTTTTTCTTATTTGCGGGTGCAAAGGTACGAACTTTTTTTCTAACTGCCAAACTTTTTGCAGAAAATTTTATAAAAATCTTTGCATTACCTTTGCATCGGCATATTGGCGCCCGTCGAAGAGCCATTCTTTCAGCACGCTTTGCTCCTGAAAACCGGCTTTTGCAAACAACCGCAGGGCAGCATCGTTGTCGGCAGCCACCACGGCATAGAGCTGGTGGAGTCGCAACACTCTACGCCCGTAATCGGCCAGCTGTATCAATGCCGCCTCGCCATAATGCTGACGGCGCCAGCGGTCCATGACGACGATGCCAGCCTCTGCACGCAGGTGCTGCGGTTCGAAGCGCACCAAGTCGGCAACGCCTACGGTCTGTCCGTCAGCGTCCTCGATGATGAGCCTCACCTGACGATCGGCATAGATGTCGTCGTTGGAAGTTGCAATGTAGTCGTGGAGTGTATATCGGCTGTAGGGCACGTTGGTGGCTCCTACGTTCCAGAGGCTCCTGTCGTTCTCTATCTGGTAGAGCAGGTCGAGATCCTCGGGTTCTAAGGCGCGCAGCCGGATGTCGGGGAGCTTGTTCATTGTTGGTCTTTATGTGGATTAATAAAGTTGCTGAACTTGTCGGCCACCATTCTTAACAGGGCTATGAAGGCGCTGAAATAGATGGCCATCTTGATGGGCACTGCCAGCAGTCCGCTGAGGTGTCCGTAGTGTTTGCGGAAGAAGATGAGCATGGCCTGGTAGAATACATGGACGTATCGGAAGCTGGTCTTCACCGTCGATTCACCTTTGTAGTGAATGATGTCGTAGGGCAGGTACCAGTTCTGCCAGCCGCCCTTGAGCAGACGGTAGCTCAGGTCGATGTCCTCGCCGTACATGAAGAAGTCTTCGTCTAAGAGTCCTACCTGATCGAGGGCCTTTCTGCGCAGCAGGCAGAAGGCTCCGCTGATGACTTCTATCTGTCCCGGTTCGTCCCAGGAGAGGTGACTCATGTAGTAACGCCGCGTAAAACCCATCATCTTGAGCATGGCGACCCAGGGCGTAGGTATGGCACGTCGTGACTCTGGTGCAGCATCGCCGTTGCGGTCGTACATGCGCACCCCTGCCCCACCCGCCTCGGGATGGTGATCCATGAAGTTGAGACAACCCTTCAGCGTCGGCTCATAGACTACCGTGTCTGGGTTCAGCAGCAGGACGTACTCTGACTGCGACTGTCGGATGGCCTGGTTGTTGGCGCGGGCAAAGCCTACATTGTCTTCGTTGGCGATGAAGTGCACCTGCGGATGTAGCCCACGCAGCCGTTCCACCGTTCCGTCCGTCGAAGCGTTATCGACCACAAACACCTCGCCGTCGATACCCTCCAGAGCGCGCTCTACGCTCTGCAGACACTCGTCTAACAGTTTCCAGACGTTGTAGCTGACGATGACTATGCTGATTTTCTTGGCCATACGAAGGGGGTGCAAAGCAGTAATATGACGCCCAGATAGAAGAAGGGCGTGGTGCGGTAGATGTAGTATAACAGGGCGTTGACCAGCAGGGGTACGACAATGATGGCCAGGCGTAGCCACTTATTCTTCTTAATCAGGCGCAATCCCAGATAAGCACACACCAGCGTCGAAATCTCCATCACGGTGGTCAGGAAAAATTGTATCGTTTCGCTATTCATTATTCTTTATTCATTATTATTTATTATTTAGGCCGTAGGCCGCATCATTTTCCTTCGAACGGTGTACGGTTCAGGATGGACCTTCCGAGCGTTACCTCATCAGTATATTCCAGTTCGTCGCCGACGCTGATGCCGCGGGCTATGATGCTCAGCTTAACGTCGCTGACGGGAGCCAGTTTGCGGAAGATGTAGAACCCCGTGGTGTCGCCCTCCATCGTGGAGCTCAGCGCCAGGATGACCTCTTTAATCCCGCCCGCCTGTACGCGTTCTACCAGCGAGTCTATCTCCAAGCTGCCAGGGCCTATGCCGTCCATGGGCGATATGACGCCGCCCAGCACATGGTAGAGTCCGTTGTACTGCTGCGTATTCTCGATGGCCATGACGTCCTGGATGTTCTCCACCACGCAGACCGTACTTTGGTCGCGCCTCGGGTCGCCACAGATGGGGCAAGTCTCGCTGTCGCTGATGTTGTGGCACACGTGGCAGTACTTCACTTCCTGCTTCAATCGTCCCACAGCATCGGCAAACTGAGCCACGTCGTCCTCTTCCTGCCGCAACAGAAAAAGCACCAGCCGCAAGGCCGTTTTGCGTCCTATCCCAGGCAGTTTCGAAAACTCCTGAACAGCCTTCTCAAGCAGTAATGATGGATATTGTTGAATCATTAATTATCAATTTTCAATTTCACTTAGTTCCAGCCAGCGCATGGACTTCTCGTCCAGCTCGTCGTTCAGGACGGGCAGGCGCTTGCTCAGACGGGTAATCTCCTCTACTGACGTCGTACCGCCACAGAGGGCTTCTTCAATCTCTTTCTTCTCAGCCTCTAAGGCCTCGATGTCCTTCTCCAACTGTTCCAGTTCGCGCTTCTCTTTGTAGGAGAGCTTACGGGAAGAACCATCCCCATGATTCTTTGCCGGCTTTCCGCCTTTGGAGTATTCACTCCCCTCCCTCCCAGGGAGGGGCTGGGGGTGAGTCTCCTGAGCCTGCTGAGCCTGGTTCCACTCCCGGTACTGCGTATAGTTGCCGGGGAAATCCTTGACGACGCCATTGCCCTTGAACACCAGCAGATGGTCCACCACCTTGTCCATGAAGTAACGGTCGTGGCTGACGACGATGACGCAGCCAGGGAAGTCCTGCAAATACTCCTCCAGGATCTGGAGCGTCACGATGTCGAGGTCGTTAGTGGGCTCGTCGAGCACCAGGAAGTTCGGGTTTCTCATCAGGACGGTACAGAGGTACAGTTTGCGGCGCTCACCGCCCGAGAGCTTATAGACGTAGTTGTACTGCTGCTCGTTGGTGAAGAGGAAATACTGCAGGAGCTGCGACGCCGAGAACTTCCTTCCGCCGCCCAAATCGACGTACTCGGCAATGTCGCGTATGATGTCAATGACCTTCTGTTGTTCGTTGAACTGCAGGCCTTCCTGTGAGAAGTATCCGAAGCGGACGGTATCACCTATGACGATGTGTCCCTCGTCAGGCTGTACCTCGCCGAGCAACATTTTGACAAACGTCGACTTCCCGGTACCATTGCTGCCCACGATGCCCATCTTCTCGAACCGCGAGAAATTGTAGTAGAAGTCCTTGAGGATGACGACATCCCCTGCCCCACCCTGTGAGGAGGTAGTGCTACTGCTAAAGGCCTTCGAGATATATTGGCACTCGAAGATCTTCGAGCCTATATAGACGTTCGAGGACTTCAGCCTGAGCTGGCGTTCCTCTATGCGCTGCTTCGCCACGCGCTCCAGTTCGTAGAACGCGTCCTCCCTGTACTTCGCCTTATGGCCACGGGCCTGCGGCATGCGGCGCATCCACTCCAGTTCCGTACGATACAGGTTGTTGGCGCGGGCTATCTCGGCTCGCTTGTTGTCAATGCGCTCCTGGCGCTTCTCCAAGTAGTAGGCGTAATTGCCGCGATAGGTGTATATCGTCTTGTCATCAAGTTCCAGTATGACGGAGCACACACGGTCCAAGAAGAAACGGTCGTGGGTCACCATCAGCAGCGTTCTATTGCCTCGCTGCAGGAAACCTTCCAACCACTCTATCATCTCCAGGTCCAGGTGGTTCGTCGGCTCGTCCAGTATAATCAGGTCTGGTTCCGTCAGCAGCACGTTGGCCAGCGCCACGCGCTTCTGCTGACCGCCCGAGAGCTGTCCCATGGGTTGCTCCAGGTCGCGAATCTTCAGTTGCGTCAACACCTGTTTGGCACGCAGCACCTTCTCGGGGTCGCCCTGGTGGTTGAAGCACGCGTCGAGCACACTCTCCTCTGGGTCGAACACGGGCGACTGCTCCAGGAATCCCACCTTCAGGTCCCTGCGGAACACGATGTCGCCCGCGTCGTAGCCCTCCTTACCACAGAGTATGGAGAGCAGCGTCGACTTGCCCGTACCGTTCTTCGCTATCAGCCCCACCTTCTGGCCTTCGCCAATGGAGAAGCTGATGTCTCGGAACAGGGTCAGCGCCCCGAACGACTTCGTCAAATGTTGTACATCCAAATAGGGAACCATCGTACTTTGAACTTTGAACTTTAAACTTTGATCTTTATGATTACCTCTGCAGCGGTATCAAATTTACAATTTTCACTTTTCAATTTTCACTTTTCTCACTGCAAAGGTACTATTTTAATTTGTATATCAAGCGCCTAAAGAGAAAAAAGTGAGAAAAAACTTGGATACGTGTGTGCATTAACTCTTTTTAGAATAAAATTCTCGTCCCGTCTTAAAAAGGGATATTAGGTCAGGACATAAAAAGACAATTGTACAAATATTCCTGAGATTTCTTTGGCGTTTCAGGAATTATTCGTACTTTTGCCGACGGAAAACAATTCAAGAACCCATTGACGACATCCGTCCGCAGGCAACAAAACTCAATAAAAACACATAATAATAAAAAACAAACAATGATGAGGAAGCAACTTTTATTATTCATTCTCCTGTTTCTGCCGATGGTGGCCAGCGCAGACGCTGTGGAGATTAACGGAATCTGGTATAACTTAGTCTCCAAGGTAAAAACAGCCGAAGTGACAAGCAAACCAAGCGGGATATACACAGGAACTGTTGTCATACCGGAGTCAGTAACTTATCAGAATGTAGATTATAGTGTGACGAGCATTGGAGGTAGTGCGTTCTCTGGCTGTTCTGGCCTGACCTCGGTCACCATACCTAATAGTGTGACGAGCATTGGAGAATGGGCGTTCGGTGGCTGTTATGGCCTGACCTCGGTCACCATACCAAATAGCGTGACGAGCATTGGAGAAAGTGCGTTCTCTGGCTGTTCTGGCCTGACCTCGGTCACCATACCAAATAGTGTGACGAGCATTGGAGATGGTGCGTTCTCTGACTGTTCTGGCCTGACCTCGGTCACCATACGAGAGAGCG
>JAEEVT010000013.1 GCA_016291005.1 Prevotella sp.
GGTGACCCAGAAGTAGATGGGAACGATGCAAAGAGCCACGAGTCCTACGTACACGTTGGCCATGAACATCAGTATCAGGGCGAGGATGGCACTGGTGAAGAGGGGGAGGATTTCAATGAAGAAGTTGTTGACCGTATTGCTCAGGCTCATGATGCCACGGTCTATGCGCGACTGCAGCTTGCCAGTCTCGTTGCCCTCGCTGGAGAAGAAGGCCATGCGGAACGACAGCATCCTTTCGACAACCCGCAGCGACAGGTCGCGGCTCACCAGGATGCGCATACGTTCACCGTAGTAGCGCTGGAAGAAGGTCACCACGGCGCCGACTATCTCCTTACCTAATAATATAATGGTGATGACGGTCAGAATCTTGACGGCACTCGACCACTTGAAGCCCTCAGGCTGTTGGATGAGCTCGTTGATGGCGTCCACCGTTCTGTCCAAGACCACGGCGTTGACCTGTGCCATGAGCGAGCCAACAAGCGTCAGTACCAGCGTAATGACGATGAGCCACCTGTATGGCAGCACGAAGGGAATCATGTTCTTGAGCAGGCCCCAGATGGTCATGCGGCCAGCGGGAGTCTCTTGTTGTGGTGTCATCAAGCCAGCAGCCCGGCCTGGTTCTTCTTGTCGTTTTTGTGTCATTTTTTAGTATCTTTGTTTTTCTTCTTCTTGCCGTGGATTTTGATGCCAGGTTTCACCTTTAGCTTGTGCATCTGGTCGGTATTGGTGAACGAGAACTTGCAGGTGAGGTCGATAAAGTTGCCTCGGTTGATGATCTTGCCATCGGCTTCGGCGCCGTCGCTGGAAATCGTAGCGGAGACGTTGTGGACAGCGACGAACTTCCAATGACATTCGTGAACCTCGGCGTCGATGTTGCCGATGGGCAGCTTGCCGCCTTTCAGCCGGCGCATCTTGGCCGTGCGGGGTTTCGAGATGTCGAAACGGAAGTTGGCGTGGCAGGCTATGCGCCCCAGGTCTTTCATGTCCATGATGCGGCCCAGTTTCAGCGCATTGGTGCTCGCCGTGCCGCTGACATATTTGTTCAGCTCATCGAGGGCGAAGCGGAAGTCGATGGCGCCATGCTGGGTGCGCAGGCGTCCGGCGAAGGACTCCTTCTTAGGCACCACGTCGAAGTGACCTTTATAGCCGATGTTTCCCAAAGCGCGCAGCTGCTTCATCATGAACTTCTTGACAGCGAAATGGTTGATGATGCGCTCAGGCATGCCACGCTGGGCGTTCATCTGGCCGACGTCGAAGTGGACGTGCAGCCGTTTCTTGTCACGCAAGTGGCGGATGCGCCCCGTGGCCTTGATGTTGAGGCGGTTGTCGGTAGTTGCCACCTCGACTCCCTTGAAGTCCATGCCGTCGGCATCGCCGCTGAAAGCACATTTCACTTTCAGAGGCGTGGTGAAGTTCTTCAGTACAGGGGCGAAGGGTTGGGCGATGTCGCGAATCTGCGTGATGGCAGAAAGCTGCGGCACGTAGTAATGTAGCTTGCGACCCGTTGTGGTGTCGGGCAGTACGACCACACCTTCGGCAAACGAAAGGCTTGTGTGTGGCAGGCGGATGCTGACGTCGCTCAGCTGCAGACTGTCTTTGCAGATGTCGGCTTGCAGCAGTAGCGTGTCCACCTGAATGCCAGCAATACGGTCGGTCAAGTTCCTAACCTCCACCGCGCAGTTCAGGGATGGTTTTCTCTCTTGGAACGTGTTGGCGTTATTCGTGTCATAACTATGGATGGTCACCTTCATTGCCGTGCAAATATCCAAATGTCCTGCATCGAAGGCTCCGTGGTGGGGCTTGCCAGTATTGCGGCGCGGTCGCCCGTTGTCCGTCGTGTAGCGCAGGCTGTCGACGTCAATCGTGGCGGTAGCGATGCGGAGGGCAATGGGCTTCTTGGTCTTTAGCGTGTCGTGGGCTTCGTGGGGCTTATGGGTTTTGTGTCCCTTCAGAGCATCGACGAGGAACTGGTAATTGGCAACGCTGTCTGTTGGGGAGGCGGGTTTGCAGAGTTGCGCCTTGACGCCGCTGATATGGGCATTGGTGACCACTACCTCGTGCCGCCAGAGAGCGCCAAGGTCGAGTGCGGCGGAAAGCTTTCCTATGCCGAGCATCTTGCGATGCTGACGGTCCTCCACTTCCACGTCGCTGAGCGTCACGCTGCCTTTAAGAAGACTCACGCTGACGTGGCCCACGCTGACCTCTGTCTGCAGTTCTTCCTTCAGCATGCCGACGGCTCGTTGCATCAGCCAGTTTTGAGCGGCATCAGTGTTTAGCAACAAGGCTGCTGTCGCCAAGAGAATGGCGACGACGGCAACGATGATGCCTGACACTTTCAATAGCTTTTTGCCCATCGGTAGTGGTTATTTGATTTGCGGGACCGCAGTGGCTCGCCGCCGGCTCTCTATTGGTTAGTTTGTTTATTGTTCCTCTGGGCCTTCATAGACGGTAGGATCAGGAATCCCGGCAGCAGCGAGGGCTTCGCGACGCTCTACGCAGGTGCCGCAACGGCCACAATGTTTCTCTCCGCCTTTGTAGCAGCTCCACGTCTGGCTGTAGTCGATACCTAAGGTTTTGCCGCGGCGAGCGATGTCGGCTTTGGTGATGTTTGTGTAGGGCGAGCGCAGGTGGACGTTAACGTAAGTGCCGGCTGCGGCAGCCTGGTCGAAGGCCTCCACGAACTCCGGACGGCAGTCGGGATAGATGGTGTGGTCGCCGCCATGATTGGCCATCATGACATAGCTGAGGCCGTTGCTCTCGGCTATGCCCACGGCTATTGAGAGCATGATGCCGTTGCGGAAGGGAACCACGGTCGACTTCATGTTCTCATCGGCATAGTGGCCTTCGGGGATATCCTCGCCGCCCTCAAGTAGCGAACTGACAAAGTATTTCGTCATGAACTCGAGGGGGATCGTGATGTGCTTGATGCCCAGCTTCTCGCAGTGCATCTGTGCAAACGGAATCTCTCGCTTGTTGTGTTTAGAACCGTAGTCGAACGAGACGGCCAGGGCAATACGCTCCTGTTCATCGTAAAGTAGCGTGACGCTGTCCATGCCACCGCTTAATATGATGATTGAATCCTTCATAGGAATTGAAAATTGAGAATTGATATTTTTTGACCTAAGGTGCAAAGTTTTGCTTCGCAATGAGCATTATCCGAAGAGGGCGCGGAGAGCTTCTTCTACCTTGCGGACAGGAACCAGTTCGATGTGGAACTTCTTGCGGTTCAAGCCAGAAAGGTTGTACTTCGGGATGATGATGTGCTGGAAACCCAGTTTCTCGGCCTCGCTGATGCGCTGTTCGATGCGGGCTACTGGGCGCACCTCGCCGGAAAGACCTACCTCGCCAGCCATGCACCAGCCTTCCTCAATGGGTGTGTCGACGTTTGACGACAGCACGGCAGCGATGACGCTTAGGTCCATCGCCATATCCGTAACGCGCAAACCGCCGGCGATGTTCAGGAAGACATCCTTCTGCATGAGTTTGAATCCCACTCGTTTCTCGAGTACCGCCAATAGCATGTTTAGCCGTCGCTGGTCGAAGCCTGTTGCTGAACGTTGCGGTGTGCCGTATGCTGCCGACGACACCAGTGCTTGCGTCTCGACGAGGAATGGGCGAACACCCTCGATAGCACTTGATATGGCTACGCCGGAGAGTCCGTCGTGGTCTTCCGTCAGCAGTAGTTCAGAGGGGTTGGATACTTGTCGAAGTCCGGTTTGTAGCATTTCGTAGATGCCTAATTCCGAAGTACTCCCAAACCGATTCTTAATGCTTCGCAGGATGCGGTACATATAGTGTTGGTCGCCCTCGAACTGGATGACGGTATCGACGATGTGTTCTAAGATTTTTGGTCCGGCGAGCGTTCCTTCCTTAGTGATATGGCCGATGAGTATGACGGGTACGCCGCTGGTCTTTGCAAAGCGGAGTAGGGCAGAGGCACACTCGCGAACCTGGGCTATCGAGCCTGCTGACGACTCAACGTCTTCAGTAGAGATGGTCTGTATGGAATCGACGACAACGATATCGGGCTGTACCTCTTTGATATGATCGAAGATCTCCTCCAAGGAATTGGAGCAGAGGATTAGGAAATTATCGTCGGCAGTTGTACCACTGACCTCAGTAGCGTCTGTATTGTTGTCAGAAAAGCTGCTGGCTGCGGACAGTCGCTCTGCTCGCATCTTCAATTGGTGGGCGCTCTCCTCGCCGCTGACGTAAAGCACACGGCGGTCGTCGAGTGCCAACATTGTCTGGAGCGAGAGTGTCGATTTACCGATGCCTGGTTCGCCGCCTAAGAGTACGATGCTGCCTGGCACCAGACCGCCACCCAGTACACGGTTTAGCTCGCCGTCGTGCATGTCGATGCGCGGATCGTCTTGGGCAGAGATGTCCTTCAGCCGTAGCACTTTGTTTTGGCGCAACTGGTGTCCTGCCGAAGCTGCGGCCGACGTCGCCACAGCCTGTTTACGGGTATCGGCTACCTTAATCTCCTTGAACGTGTTCCATTGTCCGCAGGCGGGACATTTGCCTATCCATTTTGCCGACTCTTGTCCACAATTCTCGCAGACATACATCGTTTTGTCTTTTGCCATAACTTCAATCCTTCAATTTTCTAAACCTTCCTACCTGTTCTCGGATGACGGCGAGTGTCGCAGAGTCCGAGGCGAAGACGCTATTCAGCCCTTGTGCCTCCTGAGCTGGGTCGCCGGTATAGTCATCACCCACCTGCCATTGCTCGTGTTTAGGATTGGCAAAGCCGCCCCAGCCCCAGAAGTTGCATCCGGCAAAGTGACCGCCTTTCTCAGCGTTGTCGGCCACCAGTGAGAAAACGTAGCGGTAGTAGCCGTCGCGACCTTTGGTCGAAGTGCTTTTGGAGAAAGTAAATCCGTCGCGCGGATAGCCGAATTCCTCCATCACCAAGGGTTTGTCCAGCGAGTCGCAGATGGCCAGATGGCGGTCTATGTACTCCTTTGTGTTCTCGCAGGCTCTTGGCAGATGCTCTATGAGCGAGTCGGGCTTAACCCAGCCCCAGTTGTACGGCCATAGGTGAATGTTGCAGTAGTCCACGTTCTTGTCGGCACAGATGCGCGTCCAGCAGTCGTAGTCCATCTCGCAGCCCCAGGCTCCCTCGCTGCCAATAGAGATGAGGTGGTTCTTGTCTAATGAACGGATGAGTGCCGCCGCCTCGGCAATCCAGCGCTCAAAGGCAGGCAGTGCTTCTTTCGAGAAAGCTCGCGGCTCGTTGCCAATCTGCCACGACATGATGGCGGGGTCATCGACATATTTCTTGCCGGTATAGCGGTTGGTGCGGCTGAGGATGTAACGCACGTGGTCGTAGAACAGCTCATGAGCCTTGTCGTTCGAGGCATACTGAGTCATTGCCTCCATGAAGGCTGGGTAACCCACGTCGTCGGGGCGCGGCTGGGGTCCCAGTCCGGCATGCTCCAGATAGAATCCGTAGCCACCACTCCACTCCCATGAGTTGTTCAGGTAGAGAACGGCTACCATGTCGCGCTTGCCCATCTCTTGCAACAGATAGTCCAGACCGGCCAGGATGGTATCGTTGTATTCGCCAGGAGCCACCTGTAGGGTGGGTTCTACCTTGGTCTTTATGCCACGCTGACCATCGGCACCTACTAAGATACGCAGGTTGTCGATGCCCATTTGCTTCATCTCGTCCAGCTCTTGTGCCAGTCGCTGACGGTCACCGCCTTGGCCTTCCGAGCCAAGGATGGCACCGTACCAAAAGTTGGTGCCAACATAATAATAAGGTTTACCTGCGCGAACGAAGTGTCCGTTCTCGATGCTGACAAAGCCGATGCTTGTCGTCTCTTTCTGTTGACAGGCTGCCAGAAGTAGTGCCGTAAAGGCCCAAAGGGTTAAAAAATTCTTCATATCTTATGTCGTTTCTCTTATTAGTAACCTCTTGTCTCTTACCTTCTTTCTCTTGATTTTCGTGCAAAGGTAAACAATTAAAATGAGAAATGAGAAATGAGAATTGAGAAATTTAAATGAAAAATGGAAATTTCTCATTTAAAATGTTTACCTTTGCAACCAAAATATCAGACGACAATGACTAAACGCATACTCATCATCCTTTTTGCGCTGGCTGTGACGCTGGGCGCCCACGCCGTGTTGAAGGAGAAAGACCTGAGCCAGACGCTCCAGATTCTTCGGACGGAGCTGACCAACTACCACCGCGAACTGTCGGAACGTATGGAGAAGGACAAGCAGCAAAGTGAGTTGGTGCGCAACCAGCTCATATCTACCATGCAGCGCTCCAACCAGAACGCGCTGATGCTCTATTCTCAGAAGCAGGAGTACGTCTTCGACCTGACCTATGCTTGCCACGAGGCAACTGAACAGTTTCATGAGTTTCGTACCCAGCAGCTGCCGTTCAAACTTTTTATGGATAAGGCGGAGAGTGAGATAGCCCGCTACGATTCGCTTATTGTGAGTCTGACAGGGATGCCGCAAAACATGATGGACGAGCAGACCAAGACCGACCGTAGCGTCTGTCTGACGCTGGCCACGAGCATCCGTAACTCGTTGGAGGAAAACCGCGCTACCATGAGCGATTACGTGCGTATCTACGAAATGACGGAGAAGCGTCTTTCGAACCTTAACGACTATGCCGAGAAGCGCTATAACGACATCCAGACCAGTATTTTCAAGAACGGTGGTAGTAGTTACTTCAGCATTCTGAAGAACTTCGGACGTTTCTGGCGGATGATGACGCAAACTGTCAAGAAAAAGTACCAGCCTAATGCCAGTTCTCAATGGGATAGCCGATGGATCTTCGGACTGCTTATCACCATCGTCGTATATGCTGTTGTAGCTTCGTTGCTCAACTTTGGCGCCATCCGCTATGTGGTGCCCAAACGCTTGCGTACTGAGGAGTTTATGAAGAAACGTACGTGCATCACCATGGCTACCACAACCATCACCTTCGCTATCATCCTGGGTGTGGCGCTGGCAATCACCGAGCAGAACTTCATTATCATGGCGTCCAACCTGCTGGTGGGCTATGCCTGGCTTTTGGGCGTCATCCTCATCTCTCTGCTGCTGCGCGTCAAGGGCGACCAGATCAAGAGCGCCTTCCTGATCTATACGCCGCTCATCGCCGTGGGATTTCTTGTGATCGCCTTTCGCATCATCCTCATCCCTAACGAACTGGTCAACATGCTCTTCCCACCCATCCTACTGGTGTGCGCCCTGTGGCAATGGCATGTTATTCGCCGTCACAATCGTAACGTGCCGCGCCAGGACATGTTCTATACCTATATCTCGCTGCTGGTGTTCATCGCCTCCGTCGTCTGCTCGTGGATAGGCTATACGCTGATGGCCGTACAGGTACTCATCTGGTGGATTATGCAGCTGACGTGCATCCTCACCATTACCTGCATCTCACAATACCTCAAACTCTATGGCGAACGATGCCAGTTTGCCGATGCTTCCGTCACCAAGACGTGGTTCTACGACCTGATGTACCAGGTGGTGCTGCCGTCGCTCAGCGTGGGCAGTGTCATGCTCAGCATCTGGTGGGCTGCCGACGTATTTAACCTCAGCGACCTGTGCTGGAAGAAGTTTGTCTATTTGTTCATCGACCAAGAGAACTTCAAGGTCAGCATCATCAAGCTCACCATCGTCATCTGCCTGTGGTTCTTCTTCTCCTACATCAGCAAGACGATGCTTCGCCTCATCCACCTGCACTATGTCACCAAGGACCCCGACTCCGCCGAGAGCCGTACTGTCATGACCCGTAACGTCATACAGGTCATCATCTGGGGTGCCTGGCTGCTCATCTCGCTCTCCGTATTACATATCAGTGTCGAGTGGCTGTTGGCAATCACCGGTGGTCTTTCAACAGGTATTGGTTTCGCCTCGAAGAACATCATCGAGAATATCTTCTACGGCGCCTCACTCATGACGGGTCGCATCAAGGTGGGCGATTGGATAGAGGTCAACAATACGATGGGGCGTGTCAAGTCCATCAGCTATACATCGACCACCATCGAGTCGCTCTACGGCGAGGTTATCACTCTCCAGAATTCGCAGCTCTTCTCGAACAACTACAAGAACCTGACGCGCAATCACGGCTATGTGCTGGCCGTCGTGCCATATAGTGTTGCCTATGGTTCCGACCTGCACCAGGTGACGCAGTTGGTCGATGCCGCCGTCAACCAGATGAAGAACCGCTGGATGGATAAGACTAAGAAGGTGAAGAGCGTTGTCGGTGAGCTGGCCGACTCGGGTATCAACATCAAGATGTTTGTCTGGGCTGAGGCACCCAAGAAGTCGTACGTCATCAGCGATGTCTTGAACCTCATCTACGACACCCTCAACCAGAACGGCATCGAAATTCCGTTCCCACAGCAGGATGTCCACATCAAAAACTAAAAACGAATTTCATGCAATGTCTCAAGGAATCAACTTGAGGTGTGTATCAATAAAAAAGAGAGGCTCAGTAAATGAACCTCTCTTTTGTTATGTTCTTCTACTCTGATTAGAAGTTGAAGTAGAGACCGAAAGAAACGTTGCTGTCGAGGTTCACACCAAAGGTGTTGGTGGCCTTGGCACCGTCGAAGTCGGGCTTAGAGTAGTTGTAACCCAGGAGTCCGAAGTGTGCAACGAAGCTAACCTCGTCGGTCAGATTGACAGCTACACCAGGCTTCAGACCAACCTCGAACTCGTTAGTCTTATAGTCTACCTTCTTATCGTCAGTGCTTTTGTAACCTACAGTACCGTCAACGAAGACGTTCACCTTGTCGAACTTGGCGAAGGTGTAACGCAGGTAGGGATTCACGCCCCAAGCCTTTACCTTGTTGTTGCCCTTACCACTCTGAGCATAGCCGAAAGTGATACCTACAGCCAAGTCATCGGTCAGTGTTGTACCAATCTCAGGCATTACCTTGAAAGCGGTAACATTGTCGCCATCGTGTGATACAGAAGTGAAGCCGAAGCTACCTCCAACGTAAGACTGAGCGTTCATCGTTGCGGCTACTGCAACAGCAGCCAGAGTCATCATGATCTTTTTCATTTTCTTTTTACCTTTTTAATTGTTATACATGGGCATTTGCCTTGCGGCTAACATGCCTTTATCTTGAAAACCGCTGCAAAGATACGGCGTTTAAAACAATAATCGTCAAAAAATCATACACATTTCTTAATTTTTCGTTAAATAATTGATTAAAATCATGAATAATTGTAGAATTATGAGTATCTTTGCACGTTATAAACATGAATTATAAAACAAAAAACAATTAATTAGCTTTGCTCAGAAGCTTTGAAAATTGAAATAATGAAACGGATATTCATCGCTGGCCCCTGCGTCATCGAGTCGGCAGAACTACTGGATACGGTAGCTGCCAGACTGGTGGACATCAACCATAGGTTGGGTACAGACATCATATTCAAGGCCTCGTTCGACAAGGCCAACCGCACGTCGATAGCCTCCTTCCGTGGGCCAGGCATCGACCGTGGACTGCAGATGCTGAGCGATGTGAAGGAGAAATACGGTCTGCGCTTGCTCACCGACATCCACGAGGCCTGGCAGGCAGCACCTGCTGGCGAAGTGGTCGATGTGATACAAATACCTGCGTTCTTGTGTCGTCAGACCGACCTCCTGATAGCCGCTGCACGCACGGGACGTACCATTAATATAAAGAAGGCACAGTTTCTGAGCGGGCGCGACATGAAATATCCGGTGGAGAAGGTTCGTGACGCCGGAGCTAAAGATGTCTGGCTGACGGAGCGTGGCAACATGATGGGCTACAACAACCTGGTGGTTGACTTCCGTAACATTCCCGACATGCTGGAGATTTGTCCGACAGTCATCATGGATTGTACCCATAGCGTCCAGCGCCCGGGTGGTGCCGACGGTAAGACAGGCGGCGATCGCCGCTTTGTCCCCCAGATGGCTCTGGCCGCGAAAGCCTTTGGCGCCACGGGATGGTTCTTCGAGGTGCATCCAGACCCCAATCAGGGACTGAGCGACGCCGCTAACATGCTGGAGCTGGATAAGCTCGAACCACTGATACAACAAATACTTTCTTAAACAACGATTTTTACGAATTATACGAAATTAAAGAATAAGTGACAACAAAGGATTACGCCATACAATGCATTCAGGATGAGGCACAAGCTGTGCTGGACCTGATACCGCAGATAGACGACGACTTCGAGCGAGCTGTGGAGCTGATATTCCATTGCTCGGGGAAAGTCATCGTCACCGGCGTAGGCAAGAGTGGTCACATTGGGGCAAAGATAGCCGCCACGTTGGCATCGACGGGAACACCATCGTTCTTCATCAATCCTCTGGATGTCTATCACGGCGATCTGGGCGTCATGTCAAGAGGCGACGTGGTGATAGCCATCTCGAACTCGGGCCAGACCGACGAATTGCTGCGATTCATCCCAATGGTGCTACACATGGAGATTCCCATTATCGGCATCAGTGGCAATCCGCAGTCGCTGTTGGCTAAATACTCCACCTGCCACCTGAATGTCAGCGTGAAGAAAGAAGCCTGTCCGCTGAACTTGGCTCCCACCAGTTCGACCACGGCAACCCTTGTGATGGGTGACGCCTTGGCTATCGCTCTGATGGAACGCCGTCATTTCCAACCGCAGGACTTCGCACAATTCCATCCAGGCGGCGAGCTGGGCAAGCGGCTTCTTACGACGGCTCAGGATGTGATGCTGACAGAGAACCTGCCCATACTTAACGCCGACATGCACTTGGGTGAGGCCATTATCCTGGTGAGCAAGGGCAAGCTGGGCTTGGGCGTAGCAATGAAGGGTGAAGAGTTAAAAGATAAGAGTGGAGAGATAAAAGATAACGATGAAAGGACTCAAGGCGTTGTGACGGGCCTCATTACCGATGGCGATATCCGCCGTGCTATGGAGAAGTGGCAGGCCGAGTTCTTCAATCGTACTGTGGGCGACATCATGACGCGTCAGCCTAAGACCGTCACTCCGCAGACCAAGATTTCGGAGATACAAAAGATCATGAACAAATATAAAATCCACAACGTGCTGGTCGTTGACGAGGGCAATCACCTGTTAGGCATCGTCGACCGCTACGCTTGCGTACTTTGACCAAATAACGAAATAACGTAATAACGAGATAACGAAACAACGAAATAAGACATAACGACAATATGAATAGACTGAAAAGAATATTATTGCTCATGATGCTGGCAGTGCCTTTGGCTGCTGCGGCTGTGTTCTTGTTCAAGACACTTGATGCCCGTAATGGACTTATCATCAGCCAGATTAACTGTGTGCTGAAGGACCAGCGTGGCTATATGTGGTTTGGTACGCCGGCAGGACTGTACCGCTTTGACGGCTATACGTTCAAGAACTTCCAGAGTAATTCGCAGGACGGTTCGTCGCTGCCTGACAGTTACATCATCAGTATCCAGGAGATGCTCGACGGCGACCTGTGGATTGAAACATCGGCAGGTTTCTGCATCTACCATCCCCAGTCGGAGAGTTTCGAGCGCGACATGAAGCAGGTCTATTCGCAGATGGGCGTTGAGGGAAAGCCGAACGTGGTGTTCTTCGACAGTCATAAGAATTTCTGGGCGTCAATCCCGAACAAGGGTATCGTGGCATACAAGATGCAGGAACAGCAGCACTACGAGTTCGGCTATACCAACGATGCTCATGGCGTGCCTCAGGGCAACGTCTGCTCCATCGGTGAGTGTCGCGACGGAGCCGTCATCGTCTATGAGGACGGCCGTCTGGTTTGCTGCGACATCATGCGTCAGCAGCATACTGTCTGGCAGACTGATGTGGTGGCTAACGAACACCTGCGCAAGAGCAAGTCGCTGAAGGTCTTTGCCGACCAGATGGATAACATCTGGCTATATGGCCAAGGCACGCTGATGGTTTATAACAAGAGCGCCAACACGTGGAATACCACTATAGGCAACCAGCTGGGATTGACAGGCGTCGCCGTCGACCACAGCGTAAACGGCATGGCTGGCGACCGCAACGGCAACATCTGGATAGCCACCGACCGTTCTGGACTGATACGTACCAACGTGAACAACTATGAGATGGAGTCGGTACAGCCCAGGTCCATCAACGATAACTATACCTCAGACGAGGTGATGTCAGTCCAGAGTGTCTATGTCGACGATACTGACCTGCTGTGGGTAGGAACCGAGAAAAACGGCGTGGCCTATTACGGTAACAATATCTATAAGTTCGCCTCGAATCTGAACGGCGATATTACTGCCATGGCCCAGACTAACGACAGTACTATTTGGTATGGTACAGGATCTCATGGTGTCATCGGCTACAACGGTCCGCTGGCCAGCACGAAAGTGACGTGTATGGCCAGTACGCCTGACGGCAGCCTGTGGGTAGGTTCGAAACAGAACGGTCTTACACGCATCCTCAATGGCACCAGCAAGTTCTTTTCTGCCTCTCGCGATAGCGTCCAGACGCTTATTGACGATCATATCAATGCACTCTGTAGCGATAAGTCGGGTAACTTGTGGATAGCTACCAATGGAGGCCTGCAGGTCTATAATCCCAAAATGGACGCCTTCTCCTCCTACACCCGTGAGAATGGTATGCTGAACACAAACAACATTACCTCTCTCTTCTACGGCAAGAACAACACGATGTTCATCGGAACCTCTGAAGGTCTTGTCGTCCTGAACTTGTCAACCCGTGAGAAGTCGGTACTGACTGGTAACTCCACCAACATATCGACTTTTACCAACAACTATATCACTCAGGTCTATGAGGACTCCCGCGGACTATTATGGATAGGTACGCGCGAGGGTGTCAACATCCTGAACCGTGAGAACGATGAGTTGAGCTACTTGACTGAGAAGGACGGACTCTGCAACAACTCTATTTGTGGTATCGCCGAGGACAAGAATCATAACGTATGGATATCTACAAGCAACGGTATCAGCCGCGCCGTTATCCAGCGTAACCACGAGGACGGAACCTTCAACTACGGCCTTTATAACTATAGCGTCTATGACGGTTTGCAGAGTAACGAGTTCAACATGGGTTCCATCATGACCCGCAACGACGGAATAGTGCTCTTTGGCGGACTCTTTGGTGTCAACTGGGTGCGCCAGGCCAGCAAGGACGAGCAGGAGTCGCTGCCTCGCGTCATGCTGACTCAGCTGCTTGTTGGCGAGGAAGAGATTCAGATAGGTCATGAGTATGGCAAACGCATCATCCTGACATCGGCTCTGAACGAAATCAGCAAGATAGAACTAAACAACGACCAGAATACGCTGACCATCAAGTTTGCCGCTGGTAATTACAACCAAGGTGAGCGCCTGCAGTTCATGTACTGGATGGAAGGTCTGGACAACGACTGGCGCAATGGTGACGCCCTCCTGCATGGCGTTAAGTTCAACGATCTTGGCAGCGGCACTTACACCCTGCACGTCAAGGCCGTTAGTGCCGACGGTGCCGTCAGTAACCAGGAACGCACGCTGGAGATTACCATCGATCGTCCTTGGTGGCTCTCGTGGTGGATGCTCACCGTTTACGTCATCATCGCCATCCTCGTGTTGGCCGTCTGGCGTTACGGCTTTGCTAAGATCAAGAAGATGTGGAAAGGCAAGCGTACCGTTATTGAGGAACTGAAGCGTCAGCGTGAGGAAATCAAGAATACGAGTGAGGATCTTCGCCAGCCTATGGCTCGTATGACGACCATCATCGGCAACCTGGCCATGAGGGAAGAGTCGATGGAAGGCCGTGAGCAGCTGAACTCGCTGCACTTCCAGTTGCTGCAAATCATCACCCGCATCTCAGAGATGCAGTCGACACTGGAGAACCCAGAGCGCAAGGCCGAGTCAACGGCGAAGGACAAGCTGGAGCTGAACGACCAGGGCGAGGTAGCTCTGATCTCTGCCACATCGAAGGAGCTGACTGCCGAGATCAAACCGTTGAAGTTCGACGCTCAGGCCAAGAAGTTCAGTGTGGTGCTCATCGATTCCAACCGCGAGTTCCTGAATTTCATGAATGCCCATCTGCGCGATGTTTACGACTTCCATGTCTACGACAATGTCAAGGATGCTCTGCCCGACATCGAGATGCTGAACGCCAACCTCGTTATCTGCAAGCAGGACATGGAGGGTATGTCGGGTAGCGAATTGTGTAACCAGTTTAAGATGGATGCCCGTCGTGCCAAGACCAAGTTCGTATTACTTACCGACGGAGTACTCAGCCACGAGGATATGGTTGACCAGAACATTACTCTTGGTGCTGACGACTATCTGGCTAAGCCCTTCAACATTCAGGAGGCAGTGATGCGCTTCAACATGCTGATGGGTCTCGGACCGATTGAGGTGGAGCAGAATACTATTGAGGGTCGTGAGACCCGTATGCTGGAGGGTCGTAATGCTTCGATGACGACGGCTTCTATGACTTACGACGACGAGGGTCCGCTCAGCAAACCTCAGCCAGACGACGAGCCTGTCGCACCTCACGAGGAGATGAAACCGACAGAGAATGAATCCGCCAAGAAGAGCGGCGGCGAGTTGATGCGCCAGTTCTATGGCGAGGAGACCATCGGCGACTACTCGATGAGCAATGCTATGGACAAACAGTTGATGCGCAACATCGAACAGTTCGTACTTCAGAACATGAGCCGCGGCCAGATTAGTCTCGAGGAGATGGCTACCGCTATGGGTATGGGCCGTGTGCCGTTCTACCACAAGATACGTGCCATCACCACGAAGACGCCTGCTGAGCTTGTTCGTGAGTTGCGTCTGAAGCATGCCTGCACGCTGCTTGTCAACACCAACATCAATATGAGTGAGTTGGCTATCAACATCGGCTTCATGACTGCCGAGAACTTCGCCACCATATTCAAGGAGAAGTTTGGCATGACGCCGTTGGAGTACCGTCTGAAGTATAAAAAGTGAGCAATTAGTAATGAGTAGTTATGATTAGTTCTATAGGCAGAATGTGTCAGTGGATAACGCAAAAGAGATGCTGTCGATGGCTTATTGTAATCATTATTACTCATTACTTATTACTAATAACTAATGATGTCAATGCGCAGTCTGACTCTATGATTGTCCAGACTCTGCGCCAGAGTCAGGTGCGCTTTACCGACAACAACAGCGTAACCCTTCTTTATTCTGGCCAGGAGAAGTTCGACGATATGTTCCATGCCATTCGTCAGGCAAAGAGTAGCATCCATCTGGAGTACTTCAACTTCCGTAACGACAGTATCGCTATGTTACTCTTCGACCTGCTCAAGGAGAAAAGTAAGGAGGGCGTCGAGGTTCGCGCCATGTTCGACGGCTTTGGCAACGACTCCAACAACCAGCCGCTGAAGAAGTACCATTTGAAGCCTTTGAGAGAAGCGGGCATCGAGATTGTGGAGTATTCGCCCATCCGCTTTCCGTGGGTCAACCATATCTATGGCCGCGACCACCGGAAAATAGTGGTCATCGACGGTCGCATAGCCTATACCGGTGGCATGAATGTGGCTGACTATTATATAAAAGGTACTGAACAGGTGGGTGAGTGGCGCGACATGCATTGTCGCATCGAGGGCGACGCCGTCAATGATTTACAGTCCATTTTCCTTCGCATTTGGAACCGCACCACGAAGCAGAACGTCTGCGGCATGAAATATTATAATGGTGGTACACTGACCCGCTTCGAGGGTTTGAAGCCCGACACCACACGGACAATCCGCCAGAAGATGGTGGGCATCATCAACCGCGAGCCGGGCATCACGCCGAAGATTATGCGTACCTTCTATTTGAATGCCATCGACCAGGCTCAGGACTCCATCCACATCATTAATCCTTACTTTACGCTCATCCCTTCGGTGACGCGGGCTTTGACGCGAGCCATCCGACGGGGGGTGAAAGTCGAGATCATGCTCTCGTCGAAGAGTGATATTCCCTTGACGCCCGACTGCGCTCTCTATCAGGCTCACAAGCTGATGAAGCGTGGCGCCGTGGTGTGGCTCTATAAACCGGGCTTTCACCACTCAAAGATTATGATGGTCGATGGCCGCTACTGTACCGTGGGCAGCACCAATCTGGATGCCCGCAGCCTGAAGTGTGACTTCGAGGAGAACGCCGTCATCGTGGATCCATGCACTACTCGCGAGTTGGACGACATGTTCTGGCGCGACAAGCAGAAGAGTTTCCAGTTGACTGAAGAGACGTGGGATGAGTTCCGCACCGGCTGGCAGAAGTTCCGCGGCTGGTTTGCACACCTCCTACAGCCATTCCTTTAACAAAAAACTCCAAAATCTTTTGGTCTTTCGTTCGAATTATACTATCTTTGTAGCAAAAAGAAACATAAAAAGAAATAACCTATGAATACTGTTAGTGATACCATTAAGTATATCGGTGTGGATGACCTCGACATCGATTTGTTCGAGAGTCAGTATGTGGTGCCCGAGGGCATGAGTTATAACTCTTATCTCATCGACGACGAGAAGATTGCGGTACTGGATACCGCCGACCGTCGCAAGGGTGAGGAGTGGAAGGCAAACCTGACGGCTGCCCTCGATGGTCGCCAGCCGGACTATCTGGTGGCTCACCACATGGAGCCTGACCACGCGGCACTCATCGCTCGGATGTTGGAGACTTATCCTGGTTTGAAGCTTGTTTGCAGTGCCCAAGCAGTAAAGATGCTGCCCAACTTCTTCGAGGGCTTTAATTTTGAGGGCCGCGTCATCACCGTCAAGGAGGGCGATACCCTCGCGCTGGGTCAGCATACACTACAGTTTATCTCAGCTCCGATGGTGCATTGGCCCGAGGTCATCATGAGCTACGACAGTCTGGACAAAGTGCTCTTCTCGGCCGATGGCTTTGGTAAGTTTGGCGCATTGGTGAACGAGACCGACGACTGGGCTTGCGAGGCTCGCCGCTACTACTTTAATATCTGTGGTAAGTATGGTGCACAAGTGCAGAGCGTCCTCAAGAAGGCGGCTGCCATCGATGTGCAGACCATATGTCCGCTGCACGGTCCTGTGCTCAAAGGCGAGGCATTGGCTGAGGCAGTTAAGCTTTACGATACTTGGAGCAAGTATGAGCCTGAGAGCGAGGGCGTCCTCGTGGCCTATGCCAGCATTCATGGCGGTACGGCTGCTGCGGCTGAGCGACTGGGCGAGATACTCCGTGAGAAAGGTGCCAAGAAGGTCGTGGTCAGCGACTTGAGCCGCGAGGATATGGCTGAGGTCATCGAGGATGCTTTCCGCTATCCCACGGTGGTGGTGGCTGCTTCGAGCTACGATGCCGGCGTATTCCCCGTAATGCACGATTTCCTGTATCACCTGCAGATCAAGAACTATCAGAAGCGTCGCTTTGGTATCATCGAGAACGGCAGTTGGGCGCCCTCGGCAGGTAAGGTGATGCGCACCATGATTGAGGCTCTGAAAGACTGCGAGATTGTAGAGCCGATGGTCACCATCCGTTCGCGAATGAAGGCTGCTGACGAGGCCCTGTTGGAGCAGTTGGCAGAAAAGCTGCTTAATTCTTGACTTTTGAAAGCATCATTTTGATGTCCATGTCACTGATGCCTCGCTCGGCAAGCCAAGCCTTGTCGAAGAGCGAGGCTTCATCAGCATCGGGCTGTCCCTTCTCTATTGACTTCCTGAAACTCTCGGCGGCCTCTGTCGTCTGGCCCATCAGCCAGAGGCAATAGCCCTGGTTCTGATAGTCCTCGGCTGTCGGCTCCACCCGCTCCATCAGTTGGCGGTAGTGGCCCACGGCCTGATCCAGTCGGCCGCAACAGGTCAGCGTCCAGGCCAGCACACGCAGTACGCCGTTGTCGTCATCGTGCTCATAGTTCAGCTGGAAGAGTAGTTTCAGGGCTTCTTCATAGTCGTCCTGACGCACAAGGCAGACGGCTTTGTTCAGCACGTAGCCTGTCTTCTCGGGGTGCAACAGCTGTAGGCGGTCGTAGCAGTCCTCGGCTTCAGCAAAGCATTGGGCTGCAAACAGCCTACGGGCTTGACCGGCCAAAGCGCGCTCATTATCGGGCGCCAGTTCCAAAGCCCTTTCGTAGTCTTTGCGCCACAGATAGTACTGCACGTCGCGCTGCTCTTCGTCAAACGTGTCTAACAGCAACTGCGCCACCGTCCCCATCTTGTGCTTTAGCAGGGCGGTCACCACCTCACGTTTATGGGCTTCCAACGGCGTCCCCTGGAACACGGCCGAGGCGAAGAACAGACACATGCCGGCTTCCTGCTTGCGTTCGTCGAATGGGTTGAAGAGTGCGGCGCGGTTGGGGAAGAGGCGGAAGAAGCGGTAAAGATCCATTAGATATCCGCGGCGGATGGTAAAGGGATGTCCCATCATGTCGGCAGCTTCCTCGTCGTCCAACTCGGCCTCGCCGCGCTTCAGTATGTCGATCAGATTGCTGGGCAGACGGTTCATCACCTGTTGGAACACCATAACGAGCGAGTATTTGTCGCTGTTGCAGAACGGTCGGTGTATCAACAGCTTCTCCATAAAACGGTTCTCGCCGATGGACGATAGGTAAGCGCTGATGTCTGGATGGTCTATAAAGAAAGGTACGAGCCAGTTGCTCATGTCGTAGAAGAACGGGAAGCGCTTCATCTGCGAGAAGCCGCTGAAATAGATGTCGGCGCCCTGCTTCTCTAAGTCTATCATGCGGCGGTAGGTTGACTCCAACTTCTCCATGCGCTCTTCGGAGGCACCAGGATGCAAGATGTCCTCCATAGGGTCGTCGTCCACCTCTTCTATGCCGTCTTTCGTGATGCGGAATCCGTTGTTTTTCATCAGGCCGGGCATGATTTCCTCCTGAAACGTCGTGGTCACCTTCTCCTGATCGAGGGTATAGACCAGCTGTATCTGCAGCTCGGTGAGTTCGCGGCACACCTCTTCCGACTGTAACAGTTCGGCCACCAAGGTGCGCATCTCGGGGAATACGGCCAGATAGTTGTCGTCGATGCTCAAGGCCCAGCCTACCAGGGCACGCTGGCGCACCGGCTGGTCGACGGCCTGGCGATAGACGTTCACCAACAGGCGGAACTTCACCCAGTCGAAACGGTTCATCAGTGATAACGTAATCGCCGATATCAACAGCTGCTGGTCGATGCTGTCAATGGTCGGCGACAGCAACAGCTGTTCCATGTCCCTGCCGATGCCTGCTGTCCAGATGTGCGACGTCAGCAGATAGTTGAACAGCGCGTTCATCTGCTGCTGGTGGTGCTTATAGAGTGCTTGGCGCTTTTCCTTGCGCTGGTCTTCAGGTTCCAGTTCCAAGAGGGCAGTGTCGCTGACGAAACCTTCCATCTCCTGGCGGATGGCGTCTAACGTCCATCGGTTGCCGGAGGTTCGTACCGAGTTATAGATGCCCTGCAGATAGGACGACGCCTGCAGGTGGCGGTGGATGGCAATGTTGGCAAACAGCGTATAGAGTCGTTGCAGCATGTGTTGGTACTGCTCCTCCATCAGCGGGTCTTTAACCCCGCGCAGCCAGTAGTCTTCCAGTAGTGCGTACTCCGACTTCAGGTCGGTCAGCTTCTGCGACGTCTGTGGGTTGGGCCATGCTGCCAGATAGGTCTCCATCTCAGCAATGCCCCTGCCCACATTTCCTGTCGTCAACTGCCGGTAAATGCGCTCCAACGATATATCCAACGCTCCCATCCTATAATTCTTAATTCTTAATTGCCTTTTGGGCAATTTCAATGTCCTGTTCGCGGGGAGCCATGACATGTTGGAACTTCAGGTTCTTGGGCAGCGAGTCAGCTACCTGAGGTCTCACCTTCATCTTCTCAACAATCAGCTTCTTGTAGTGGAGCACACCATGCTCGTTGATGTTGTCGCAGGCAGCATTCCACGCCTTCACCAACAGTTCCAGTTGCTTGGCACGCTCAGGGCGACGCATCTCCTTGTCGCGGAAGGCCAATACACCTAACTGCAAGTCCTGTTTCCGGGTGTCGTACACCACAGGGTGCTTCATCAGTCGGGCGGCGGTAGCCTGAGGCTCAGGCAACCACATTGCGTCCATCTCGTTGTTCTGCAACATCAACAGGCGGACGTCGATATCGTTTATCTGTACACGGAACACGCGGTCATGATCCAACTTCACGGAGTCTATCACGCGGTTTGTCAGCATGTCCGTAGCCGAGAAGCGCGTCATGGCCACCATCTTGTCGTCCAACTGTTTTAGCTGGCGGATGCGGGCGTTACGGTTGGTGATCAGCTGCCAGCAGCCCTCTGTGGCCGTCGTCAAGTGCAGCTTCAAGCCGCCCTTGTCTATCCGCAAGGCTCGTACCAGGTCGGTCACGGCACCCTCCACGCGGCAACGTTCCAGAGCTGTGTCGCAGTCTATCTGAGCCTTGAACATCTTCAGCCGCACACCGCCGTTCAACGTGTCTAACAGCCTGTCGTGCTGGGCCACGAAGAGCGGCAGGCAGTCCAGCGTAGGCATCACGGCAATCTTCAGCGCGGCAGAGTCCTTGCGCATCTCCGCCAACCGTTGCTGGCGCGACAAACGCTTCGTCTCTTCGTACGACTGTCCGCACGCCGCCAACAGCAGCAGACAGCCTATTGCTAAGGGGAAAAACTTCTTCATACGCTTCATTCAGTTTGCAAAATTACACATTTTCTTTTTAAAACAACCTTTTTGAGAAAGAAAATAAATCTTGTTGCGATATTTTAGAAACGAATTATTCTTATTAACCCAGATTAGTCTTTAGAAACGAATTATCCTAATTAATTTTAATTTGGTCCACAAATGTTCTTTGCTGTTTCGTTGCTTCGTAACCGTTTACGGTAGAAAAAGCGACCTAATGGCTTGGTGTTTCGCCATTTTATTCGTATCTTTGCACACAACTTCGTGGGACAAAACAAACTACTACAATATAATTATGTACCCGTACCTTGTTTATATATAGGGTAGCCCCACAGGAGAAAAACGATTAAGACTATTTAAAGTACTAACTAAATATTAAACAAATGAAAAAGAAATTACTATCTATTTTGACGCTCCTGTTATGTCTAACAACCGGAGCGTGGGCAAGTACGGTGAATGACCTTGCGACTATCTCTTCTAACTACACGTTTACCGCTTCTGACTATTCTAGTGGTCTTACAGGTGGTACGTTGTACGACTCAAACAGAATATTATCTTTGGGATCTGGAAACAGTTACAACAACGGACTTCAAATTAAAACCAATCGCCAAATTGCTTTTAAGGTTTCGGGAAGTTGTACTGCTACATTCGTTTTTACAACAAAGAGTGGTCGCAGTTTACAGATTGGCTCAAGTTCTGCAGGGACCGAATACGGCAATAGTGAATCATCTCCTTTAGAATGTAACATTACTGCAGCTGGTGTGGTGTATATCTCTGCAAGTTCGGACTTATATCTAACTAGTTTTACCTTGGAATTTGCTTCAGGTCCTGCCAAAGCTTATACTGTAACTGCAGCTTCAAACAATACTGACTATGGTACAGCGTCTGCTGCTGCTACTTCTTTGGATGCAAATGAGACGACAACAATTACTGCTTATCCAAAGACAGGTTATGAGTTTACTAGCTGGTCTGTAGAGGGTACGGGGTCTGTTCTTTCATCTACAACAACCAACCCAACAACTCTGACAATGGGTACTGCGAACACCACTGTTACAGCTTCATTTACGGCTATCAATTACACCATCACTCACGGTGATGCTACTGGTGGTACATACACTATCAGCGTTGCTGGCGGCGAGGCTGTTAGTACAAATACCACAGCAAACTATGGCCAGACTATTACACTGGCAGGTACTCCCACAGACCCTGCTCACACAACTATTGCATGGAATGTGAAGGATGCAAGCAATAATGACGTTGTTGTTACTAATGACCAGTTCACTATGCCAGCATCAGCTGTGACTATCTCTCCTGTGTTCTCAGAGCCGCGTGTGCTGAATACTCTCTTCTCGATGACAAGTATTACTGGTATTACGAAAGATACAGGTGCTTCAGCCTATGGAACGGTTAATGCTACATTCTCGGAAGGTGCTTCGGCCGATGTGTTTAACAATAAGGGAGATGCTGACGGATTATTCTATAACAATAGTGTGATTAACTTGAATAGTTCTGGTAGCAGCTATATACACATCGTTCTCCCAACCAAGCTTGTTGCTGGTGATGTAATAAGCGCAGAAGGTTCTGATGGCAAGAACCCAGCAGGCGCTATCAGTTGGAAACTCGGTAAAACGACTTCAACATCTGCAAAGGATTGCCCCTACACGTTGACTGAAAATGATAATCTGATTGGCGCAACAGAGTTGTATATCACAAAGAATAATGGGGCTCATATCAGTGCCATTACTATCAGTGGTGAGGGCCAGCTTTCTGACCTTACTATTACTTCTTCTGCTACTCCAACTGTGGCTATCGGTGCAACAAGCAACATCGAGTATACTTCTTCAAGCGAAGGTGCTATAACATACACAAGTAGCGACACTGATGTAGCAACTGTTTCTAGTACAGGTGTCATAACTGGCGTTGACGGTGGTGTGGCTACTATCACTATTGAGCAGGCAGCAGATGCCACCTATCGTGCAGGTGTGAAAACCATCACAGTTACCGTTCCGGCTGTCGCATTGTTAAAGATTAAAACTCTTGGAAGCTCTGATGTAAAGACTTCTGGTACAGCAAGCTTCACGGCTGATGTTAATCTGTCATCTAACAAGAAGATGGATAAGGGCAGATACTTTGGGTTCTCTTTCACTGGCGATGATGCTTTCCAGACCGGCGACGTTGTGGAGATAAATATTACAGCTGCTGGTCAGGGTGGAACGTTTAAATTCTACGATAGTAAGGGTGATGATCCTAATTTACTTTATGACACAGAAGTAGCTCCTGATGAGGCTAAGACTTACAAGTTTGTAATGCCCGCTTCGATGAATGGTGTCAAGACAGTTTACCTCCGTCGTGGTGCTGATAATAGTGGCATTAATGAGGGTTTCAACCCAGTATTCGACTACGTTGCAGTTTATCGTCCTGATGCTGTTGTAACACTGAATGCCTCTGGCTTTGCCACCTATAGTGCAGCTTCGGATTTTGAGCTCCTCGGTGCTGACGCTTATGCAATGGCTCTTGACTTGTCAGCAGGTACATTAGCAGGCACAAAAATAACTGGTAAGATTCCTGCAGGCGCTGGTATCTTGTTCAAGGGTACTGCTGGTGACCCGATTGCAATAATGAATACTACTGGTGCAACAGCTTTGGAGGGCAACGACCTACATGGCACGACGCAGGCAGACGGAACATTGGAAAGCTTTGACAGTAACAAAACATATTATGTCCTGAGTGGTGACACATTTAAGAAGTATACTGGTACCGCCTTTGCAGCCAATAAGGCCTTCTTCCAGGCTGATGGAGAAGGAGCTCGTAGCTTCACCATGACGTTCGACAATGGAGAAACCACAGGCATTGCCGATGTAAGAGGCAAGATGTCCAATGAAAGTGGTGAATTCTTTGACCTGCAGGGCCGCAAAGTTGCTCAGCCCACTAAGGGACTCTACATAGTCAACGGACACAAGGTCGTGATTAAGTAATTCTCAAATTCTATAATTCTTGATAAAAATGAAGACAATGAAAAAGATATATAGCATTCCCCAAATGACAATTGTAAAGATTCAGGCTAAGCCTTTGCTGCTGCCTGCATCTGATCCGACAACAGGTACGAAGTTTGATCCGAATGGAACTACTTCGACTATGGAATCTCGTGGTTTCAGTTTCTTCGATGACGAAGAAGACGACGAGTACTAAACCTCTTTGGCCTTTGGCTGAGGACAGGTACTGACACCTATTATATATATAGCAACAGCAGCTACGTCTTTTGAGGGATTGTAGCTGCTGTTGCTGTTTTCAGGAAGTCCTCCAGTGGACTTTCTTGTTTTGGAGTCTTTATCTTACTATATACTTCTTGCCGTTCTTAACATAGATGCCTTTTTGGGTGGGGGTGGCAACCTTGTGGCATTGATAAAAGTATTCTTTTCATATTGGTGTAATAAATAGTTTGCAAAGGTACGAATTAGAGAGGAAAGAACAAAGGAAATGTCACTAAAGTTACTGAAAAAGAAGATAAAACTCTACTTTTTTGGCAATTTTTTTTGTCAATTCGAAGAAAGTATGTAATTTTGCAGCGGAGTTTGTACCCTTGGCTGCCTCAAAAGGGCAGAAGAGGGTCGTGAGTTGGTGAACTCAAAGGCTCCAACTTTGTGGGAAAAGAAGAGAAGCAAGTGCTTCGTCTTGTATTCTGAAATCTGGTAAATTTCAAATTAACGACAAGATGAACATAGTGGCTCCTCCTACGCATAGGCGTAGGATTGTTGTATCACTATATCTTTCGTTAAAGGTTTACCAGAGCCGCAGAATAGAGATGTAGAGCGAGCAATGATTCTACGTTTTTTGTGTCTATATATTAATAGTGTACGCGCGAGAGACGAATCCCATTTGGATACGGACAATAACAACAAAAATGTATAACTAACAAAAAAAATCAAAGCGTATGAAAAAATTAATTACTCTTCTCCTCGTCTTGACGGGGATGGTAAGTACGGCGAGTGCAGATTGGTATGTTGCTGGTGATGCAGCATGCACAAATAGTACTGTGAGTTGGACAGTTGAAGAAGCCAATAAAATGGAGGATGATGGTAGCGGAATGTACAAATTGGTTGTGCAAGGAAAGTCGTTGATTGGAAGTAGTAATGCTTATGAGTTTAAAATTACTGATGGAAACGGTAATTGGTATGGCTGGACAGACTATAAGGGTGACGAAGTTAATGCATATTTTACTCCTCATATCACGGGAACATATAATATTACTTATTATTTTGATCCCAGCAGTCATGATGTTTGGGAACCATCTGCTTTTTTGACAGATGGCCCTGATATTTATCTTCTTAATAATAAATCATGGGTGCAATCAAATGATTATAAGTTTACGAATACAAACGGTAAATACACTCTTGATGTGGATGTGTCAGACATCAGTAGTGATTTCTATTTTAGATTTGCTGTTGATGGATGGGATAAAAATTGCGGCCCAAATACTGATAATGAGGAAATCAGTGGAGGGACTATGAACGGATACCATATTGTTTTAACTGATGGAAGCTTTTATGGCGATAAAAATTTCAAAATGCCAATTGCTGATAAGCCTTTAGGAAAAGTTCGCTTGACATTAGAATTTGTAAATCGTCATTTAGTGGTGGATGTTCAATCTTACGAGAAAGTTACTACAAATACATATGGTTACTGCACGTTTGTAAACAACTACCCTTTAACTATCCCTGCAACCACAGCCTATTACGCAGTTGACAATGGAAATGGTAGTGCTACTGCCCATGCCATTACTGACCCCGCAGCAGGAACTCCGATGGTAATTAGTGCCACTACTGGTACATATTATTTCGCGGTGGCTTCTTCTGGAACAACTTATTCTGACAATGCTTTCAAGGCTGGTCCTGTAGATGGTCTTGCAAGCAATCCCTCAGAAGGTATATTTAACTACATTCTGAACGGAGATACCTTCAAGGCAGCCAATGGTAAGAATGTTGGCAAAGGCAAGGCTTATCTCCAGCTGTCAAAGGCTGCAACGGCTCGTCCTTTGATTTTCGAGGGCGAGGATGTCACTGGCATTTCTCAAATTGAAAATGGAAAACTGAGAGTTGAAAACTATTTCAATCTCGCTGGTCAGCGTGTTGCTCAGCCCACGAAGGGTCTGTATATTGTGAATGGTAAGAAGGTACTTGTTAAATAATGTTCCTTTATTTCTTTTTTAAAAGAGTATTCGTGGAATAAATATAAATCGTTTCAAACATAAAAATATAAGACAATGAAAAAGTTATATATTGAGCCAAAGATGAAGAGTTTCACATTAAAAGGTGTTTCACTTTTAAGCGGTTCACAAACTGTAGCAGGTGAAGGTCTGAACATGGGTATTAGTAGCTCGGCTGCTGAAAGTGATGGTGAGTCTCGTGGCTTCAGCTTCGGCGACGAAGAATAAAAGATTTTTTTCTATCCCCGCATGCTCCAATGGGGGGATTGCAACGATATCTTGCTTTTTAGCAAGTTTAATTAGTTATGTTATTAGCGCGGTGGGCCGTGAGGCTCGCCGCCTTTTTTACCTGTCAGCCAGCAACCGTCCAATCTCGTTCAAGGCCACGAAACGGTACCGTTGCGACTCCATTGGAATTGGGCTGTAACTATAATGCTTAGCCTCAGCCTTCCGTCGCAAGGTTTCCTCTGTTGACTTCACCACAACCTGATTGGCAAAAGCACTTCCGTCAGGTTCCATCAGCAACAGCTTACCTTTCGAACAAACCTCGAAAAAAACTCCACCCGGCTTGTAGTAACGCTCGTGAGGTGAGCCCTCCTTCGGAAAGCCGTCGTTCAGCATCACCACTAACGGGAATCCCTTTTCGCGAACCATTCTGGCTATCCGCTGCTCACCTTTGCTAATTGCTGCCGTATAGGTCACCGCCCCATTATGCGCTGCCGCCAACACCGATTGGAGCCGCTGTTCTATTTGCGCAACACTGGCTTCGCGGCTCATCTCGACCAATTGCCTTTCAGGCCAATCCAACAAGAAATGGTTCCCCATAGACGTAAACTGCAAGCCACACACCTCCGTTCTGCGATGCATCCTGAAGAGATCGGGATTCTGCCTGCGCTGCCAGGCACGTTCTGGGTTGGCTTTCACATATTCTATCATGGCGTGCAGCTGTCCTTTGTGCGTCAGTACACGATAGAATGGTGGCGCGTCATACAAGTTCTGGGCAAACCCCAGTTTTCGTGCTTCCTCCTTGCATCCTTGCATATAGCCGCGCACCACCTGCCTGATGCTACGGGGCATTGTCCGCAGCACCTGAAGCACCATGTGATGGTGGTCAGGCATCACTTTATCAGCAAGGATCCTTATCTCAGGACACAACTCCAACATCCTGCGCTGCTGATTGATGAGCGCCCAGCCAATCGGGGTCTTTTCTATGACTGCCTCCGAACCATTATGCGTGAGCCTGCCAAACAGCGCCTGCCGTGAATTGGCCACCATCGTTACATGAACAATGCATGGCTTGCGCCATGCGCCAGGCTCCAACCACGTGAATGTCTCGTTCGTCGGTGGGCTGAAGTTTTCGTTTGTCATGTTCATTGGTGTGGTGAGGTTTCCGTTTGTTATTTGCAAATGTAATTTGCAGTCAAGTAACGGGACATCACGCCTCCCGTTGCTATAACTGTCCGCAAAGGTAATCATTATTTTGCAAACCACTGCGAAAAAAGGAAAATTTTATTGAGGTGCTGTTCCCTTCCACGTTGTCCCGTTACTTTCTACGCGGATTATATCCGCAGCTTGCCCTTTGTTGTTTTGCGCCGTGCGTTCCCCTGTCACTACTCAGGTTTCGCGTACGAAAAAATTTTTTGTGAAATTTGCTGCCATACTGCCACCGGATAAGTTAACTTACTGAAAATAAGCAGTATTCTGGGTGGTGGCAGATAGGTGGGAGGTGGCAGTAAATCCTCAAAAACATCCATAATTGACTCAAAAAAACGCGAGTTGCGAGTGCTTGTCCTTAGAAATAGTTACTATTCCCAAGGTGGGAATGCTGTGTTCCCAGGGTGGGAACACGCAGAAATCCTTAGGAAAACCTTCAGAAATCTAGGCACTTTCCGTCAGAAATCACCTAGAAAAGTTGCAGAAGTTGCCGTGATTTCCTGCAGAAGTTGCCGTGATTTCCTGCAGAAGTTGCAGTGATTTCCGAAGGAAGTTGCCGTGATTTCTTGAAGAAATCACCGTGATTTGGCAGTTTGCTGCCACCTCCCACCCATCTGCCACCACCCCTAATGCAACTTATTATCAAGTAGTTAAGATATATGGTGGCAGTATGGCAGTAATTTTCATGAAAACTTTTCTTATGTGAAAGGTTGGATTGATGAAAATTTTGTGAATTGACATGCAATAATCAGGGGATTTTTCCGTTTTTAATAAAAAGCATTTTGAATGGATATAGACTCTACTCCAAAATATAAGTTAAACGCCGATAAGGACGACCCTCGATTCATCAGTGACGGGATGAACGAGCTTGAGCGCAATACCAAGCGCTTGATCGACCTTTTCGTCTCGGCAGTCTGTCTGGTCATCTTCTCGCCGTTGATGCTGGCATGCTATTTTGCCGTCAAGCGCGAGGATGGCGGGCCGGCTATCTTCAAGCAGGAGCGCATCGGACGTTTCGGCCGACCCTTTTATATTTATAAGTTCCGCAGCATGCGTGTCGATGCCGAAAAGGACGGTCCGGCACTTTATCAGCACGAGAACGATACTCGCATGACTAAGACGGGTAAGTTCCTGCGTGAACATCATTTAGACGAGCTGCCACAGTTGTGGAACGTCTTCAAGGGCGAGATGGCTTTCATCGGTCCGAGACCTGAGCGTAAGTTTTATATCGACCAGATTATCAAGGAGGATCGTCGTTATGTCTATCTGTATCAGGTGCGTCCTGGCGTCACCAGCTATGCCACCTTGTATAATGGCTATACGGACACGATGGAGAAGATGTTGCGACGCCTGGACCTTGACCTGTATTACTTGGAGCATCGTTCGTTGTGGTTCGACGCCAAGCTGTTGGTCAAGACCTTTATCTTTATTGTCTTCGGCAAGAAGTTCTAATCCTCGAGCATGAGGCTGGACATCACCATGTCGCTGACAAAGAGTCCGCGGCGGGTGAGTATGAGTGAATCCTGATTCCTGCGCAATAAACCATCCTTCAGAAACGGCTCTGCCTCGCGGAGGCAGTAGCTGCGGTGGTGGTCGGAGAGGGTGGTGAGGTTAACGCCTTCACAAGTGCGCAGTCCTAACATCACACGCTCGTTGTAGTGGCTGGCGTCGCTGAGCACTTCGCCCTCCGACGGCAGTTCACCATGCTCGATGGCTTCGATGTAGGCGCGGATGTCGCTGACGTTCCAGCTCCGGCGCCGAATTATCCCAGCGGTAGGAGAGGGCAGGAGGGAGATGTCGTAGCTATGGGCGGCAGCACCTAAGCCGACGTAGGGAACGTCGTGCCAGTAGCTTGAGTTATGGCGCGAACGATAGCCAGGGCGCGCAAAGTTGCTGATTTCGTAATGCTCATAACCGTCAGCGGTCAATTTGTCAATCAGAAGTTCGTACATAGCGCGCTCCAGTTCCTCGTTGGAGGAGGAACCCGGCGTAGAAGCGCCGGGAACGGTGGTTTGTTCCATCATCCTTGCGAGGGGTGTGCCTTCTTCAATCATCAGGCAGTACGCCGAGATGTGCTCTACGTTAAGGGCGAGGGCGGCGTCGATGTCTCGCTGCCAGTCGGAGAGCGTCTCGCCAGGGAAGCCGTACATCAGGTCGATGCTGATGTTGCGGATGCCGGCGGAGCGGAGGATGCAGACGGCGCGGCTTACCTGGGCGGCAGTGTGGCGGCGGTGGAGGAAGCGCAGGCGCTGGTCGTCGAAGGTCTGGGCTCCGAGTGAGACGCGGTTGATGGGGAGCTGCTGTAAAACAGCAGCATACTCAACCGTCACGTCGTCAGGGTTCATCTCGATGGTGACCTCAAGGGGGGGCTCTGTGTGGTCGAGGCCGTACACCTTGTTTATATATTTAAAGAGCTGGCGCAGTTGCTCGGTGGTGAGTTGGCTCGGCGTTCCGCCACCTAAATAAATCGTTTCTGGTCTCTGATTTCTGCCCTCTGCCCTCTCACTTCTAAGCATCATTTCGCGGCAGAGTGCGTCGACGTAGCGCTGGCGCAAGTCGAGGTGGGTGGTGGAGTAGAAACCGCAGTAGATGCAGCGGCTCTTACAGAAGGGAATATGTATGTAAAGTCCAGCCAAGGGGAATTGCTATTTGACGATTTACTGTTTACTGTTTGTCGATTTAGTATTAGCTATTTGACGAATGACAGTTTACTATTTATGTGCAAAAGTACTAATAAAGTTTAATATTTAAAAGCTTTCGTTGGTTTTTTGCTCGAAAATGAGTACTTTAGCGTCCGCTTTGCGAAAATAAACACCTAAAACATAAGATTTATGAAAGTTTATCAAACTAACGAGATTAAAAACATTGCACTCATTGGCAGTGCGGGTAGCGGCAAGACTACTCTTGCCGAGGCAATGGTCTACGAAGCCGGCATCATTAAGCGCCGCGGTACCGTAGAGGGTAAGAACACCATGAGCGACTACTTCCCTGTGGAACAGGAGTACGGCTATTCGGTGTTCTCAACTGTTTTTCATGTAGAGTGGAACAACAAGAAGCTGAACATCATCGACTGTCCGGGTTCTGACGACTTCGTGGGTGGTTCTATCACCGCTATGAACGTCACCGACCAGGCTGTTATCCTCATCAACGGCCAGTATGGTCCTGAGGTGGGCACGATGAACGCTTTCCGTAACACGGAGAAGCTAAAGAAGCCCGTCATCTTCCTGGTGAACCAGCTCGATCGCGACAACTGCGACTTCGACCAGATCCTGAACCAGCTGAGGGAAGTGTACGGTCCGAACTGTGTTCCCGTACAGTATCCTATTGCTACGGGTGCAGGTTTCAACAGCGTCATCGACGTTTTGCTGATGAAGAAGTACTCTTGGAAGCCCGAGGGTGGCGCTCCCATCATCGAGGATATTCCCGCTGACCAGCTCGATAAGGCTAAGGAAATGAAGGCCGCTCTTGTTGAGGCTGCTGCTGCCGGTGACGACACGCTGATGGAGAAGTTCTTCGAGACCGAGGACCTGAGCGAGGACGAGATGCGCGAAGGCATCCGCAAGGGACTGGTGACACGCTCAATCTTCCCCGTTTTCTGTGTTTGTGCTGGTCGCGACATGGGTGTTCGCCGTCTGATGGAGTTCCTCGGCAACGTGGTTCCCTTTGTCAGCGAGATGCCCGTTATCAAGAACGCTGCCGGTAAGGATGTTCCCGCCGACGCCAGCGCTCCCACATCGCTCTACTTCTTCAAGACCGGCGTGGAA
>JAEEVT010000153.1 GCA_016291005.1 Prevotella sp.
CTTCATCCGCGACTTCTTCGGCTTCAAGAAGGCTGCCAAGCCTACACCTATCGACGAGGTGGAGTCTGTGGAGTCAATCGTAAAGCACTTTGTAACGGGTGCCATGTCGTTTGGGGCCTTGAGCATCGAGGCCCACGAGGCGCTGGCACTAGCCATGAACAAACTCGGCACACGTAGTAACACTGGTGAGGGTGGTGAGGATAATGTCCGCTATCACACAGAGGTGGACGGCGTCAGCCTGAGTTCGAAAACCAAGCAGATTGCGTCAGGTCGTTTTGGAGTGACAGCCGAATATCTGGTGAATGCTGAGGAGATACAGATCAAGGTAGCCCAAGGCGCCAAGCCCGGTGAGGGTGGTCAGCTGCCCGGTTTCAAGGTGAACGAGATTATCGCCAAAACGCGTAACGCCATCCCCGGCATCTCACTCATATCACCTCCACCCCATCACGACATCTATTCGATTGAGGATCTGGCACAGCTCATCTTCGACCTCAAGAATATCAACCCCACCGCTGCCGTCAGCGTAAAACTCGTTGCCGAAAGTGGCGTAGGAACCATAGCAGCGGGCGTGGCCAAAGCTAAGGCCGACCTGATTGTTATCAGCGGCAGCGAGGGCGGTACGGGTGCAAGTCCTGCCAGCTCAATGCGCTTCGCAGGTATCTCGCCTGAAATCGGTCTCGCTGAGACGCAGCAGACGCTGGTGATGAACGGACTGAGAAACCAGGTGCGCCTGCAGACCGACGGACAGCTGAAGACCGCGAAGGACGTGATTATCATGGCCCTACTCGGCGCCGACGAATTCTCGTTTGGTACACTGCCGCTGATTGTGCTGGGTTGCGTGATGATGCGCAAGTGTAACACCAATACCTGTCCGATGGGTGTTGCCACCCAGAACCCCGAGTTGAGGAAACATTTCGAGGGAAGAGCCGAGTACGTGGTGAATTTCTTCACCTTCCTGGCTGAGCAGGTGCGTGAGTATCTCGCTGAGATTGGCGTACACTCGCTGAAGGAAATCATCGGTCATACGGAGCTGATTGAGGTGAAGGATCTCGACGGTCGCTATGACACTGCGACAAGCTCAACGGGCTGCGCGGAGGTCGTCGAGAAATGGAAAACTATCGACTTTACACGTCTGCTGCACAAGCCGGAGAGCGATAAGCCGCTCTATTGGGACCGCGGTGAGTTTACGAAGGTGGCCGATGTCACTGACTTAGAAATCATCAAGGCTGCACAAAAGGCTATCAATGACGGCGAGGAAGTGACGCTTGACTACGGCATCAGGAATACAGACCGCGCTGTGGGTACGATGCTCTCTGGTGTCATCGCCAAGAAATACGGAGAACAGGGTCTGCCCGACGGTACGATAAAAATCAAGTTCAAGGGCTCGGCTGGTCAGAGCTTTGGCGCCTTCGCCGTGAAGGGACTGGATATCCGTCTGGAAGGTGAGGCCAACGACTACTTCGGCAAGGGCCTTTCGGGTGGTCGCATCTCGATCCTACCCCCAGCCCGCAGGAGCGAAGATTTCAAGGCTGAGGAGAACATCATAGCTGGTAATACTGGTTTGTACGGTGCCACATCAGGCGAACTCTATATTAATGGTAAGGTCGGCGAGCGCTTCGGCGTGCGCAACTCTGGAGCTATCGCCGTCATCGAGGGTGCAGGCGACCACTGCTGCGAGTATATGACTGGCGGTCGCGTAGTAGTTCTCGGCAAGACAGGCCGTAACTTCGCTGCTGGTATGAGTGGCGGTGTGGCTTACGTCTATGACCCTGACCACACCTTCGACTATTTCTGCAACATGGACATGGTGGAGCTCTCTCTTGTTGAGGACTCAGTCTCTCGCAAGGAACTGCTCGAACTCATCCGCCAGCACTATCTGCACACGGGTTCGGCTCTCGCCGGACGCATGCTCGATGACTGGCACCACTGCATCGAGGACTTCATCCAAGTAGTGCCCATCGAGTACAAACGCGTACTTGAAGAAGAGAAGATGGCACGTCTGCACGAGAAGATTGCCGACATCCAGCGCGACTACTAAAGGTAAAAAGGTAAAAAAGTAAAAAGGTAAAAAAAATGGGAAATCCAAAAGCATTTCTGGAGATACACCGCCAAGAGGCTGGTTATCGTCCGATACAAGATAGAATCCACGACTTCAGCGAAGTCGAACAGACGCTCAACACCCGTGAGCGCAAACTGCAGGCCAGCCGTTGTATGGACTGTGGCGTACCATTCTGTCACTGGGCCTGTCCGCTGGGCAACAAAGCCCCTGAGTGGAACGATGCCCTGTATAAGGGCGACTGGGAGCTGGCCTATAAACTCCTGACATCGACCAATCCCTTCCCTGAGTTCACAGGTCGTATCTGTCCTGCACTCTGTGAGAAAGCCTGCGTGCTGAACCGCTTTAACCACGAGCCGACAACCAACCGTGAAGACGAGGCTGCCATCATCGAGGCCGCTTTCCGCGAGGGTTTTATCCAGCCCAAGACAGACATTGAGCGTAATGGCAAAAAAGTGGCCGTGATTGGTGCGGGGCCTGCAGGACTGGCTGCTGCCAACGACCTGAACCAGAGGGGTTACAAGGTGACCGTATTCGAGAAGAACGAAGCTGCTGGCGGACTGCTCCGCTACGGCATCCCCAACTTCAAACTCAACAAGGCCATCATAGACCGTCGCATCCGCCTCATGGAGGCCGAGGGCATCGAGTTCCGTTACGGAGAAGCAGTTGAGTCTGATGCTGTGTCACAGCAGCTTACACAACAGTTCGACGCCGTCGTCATATCTACTGGCACGCCCACCGCAAGAGACCTCAAGGCCCCTGGTCGTGAACTGAAGGGCGTGCACTTCGCCCTCGAACTGCTGTCGCAGCAGAACCGCATTCTCGCTGGCAGGGAGTTTTCGAAAGATGAACGGATTTCCGCCAAGGGCAAAGACGTACTTGTGATTGGCGGTGGTGATACGGGTAGTGACTGCATTGGCACCGCCCACCGCCAAGGCTGCAAGAGTGTTACCCAAATTGAGATTATGCCTAAACCTGTTGAAGGTCCAGAAGACCCGCAGAATCCCTGGCCCGAATGGCCCCGCACCCTCAAGACTACTTCGAGTCACGAGGAAGGCTGCATTCGTCGCTGGAACATCAATACATTGGAGTTCTTGGGTGAGAATGGCAAACTGACAGGTGTGAAAGTTCAGGAAATCGACTGGAAGCCCAATCCAGAAGGCGGTCGTCCCATTATGGTGGAGAAGGGCAAGCCTGAGATTATCAAAGCTGAGCTGGTATTGCTGGCAATGGGATTCCTGAAGCCAGAACACCCCGACTACCCTGCCAACGTCTTTGTTTGTGGTGATGCTGCCAACGGTGCCTCTCTCGTCGTTCGTGCAATGGCCAGCGGCAAACAGACAGCCAACGCCGTCCACAAATTCCTCTCGAAATAACGAGATACCGTAATAATGTTATAACGCAAAAAGTATGACCCGAATTCCCTTCACCAAGATGCACGGCTGTGGCAACGACTACATTTATGTCAACGCCATGGTTCACCACATCTCCAACCCTGCTGATGCTGCCAGGAAATGGAGTGACCGTCATAAGGGTATCGGTTCTGACGGACTGGTACTGATTAATAAATCGACCGTTCCAGAAGCAGATTTTTCCATGCGCATCTTCAATGCCGATGGCAGTGAGGCGATGATGTGTGGCAATGCATCGAGATGTATCGGTAAGTATCTTTATGAACGAGGGTTGACGGACAAGAAAGAGATTCGTTTGTTGACACTTTCGGGTGTGAAAACGCTAAGTCTACATATTGAAGATAATAAAGTAGCCACTGTTTCCGTTGATATGTTAGAGCCGGTCTTTGAAAACGAGTCACAATTCATTTCCTGCCGTGGTCTTGACAAGGGTACGTTCGTCTCGATGGGCAATCCCCACTACGTCATCTTCACGAACGATGTCGACCAGGTGGGTGAGACAGGCCGCATCCTCGAACTGCACCCTGCTTTTCCTCAGCGCTGTAACATTGAGTTTGCCCGTTTGGAGAATGACGGCAGTATCCGCACTCGTGTCTGGGAACGTGGCAGTGGCATCACTCAGGCCTGCGGCACAGGAGCTTGCGCTACCGCTGTTGCTGCTGCATACTTAGGTAAAGCTGGTCGCAAAAGCAATATCGTAATGGACGGTGGCACACTGACCATCGAGTGGCGGGAGTCAGACAATCACGTCTATATGACAGGACCCGCTGAATTTGTCTTCGACGGCGAGATTGACGCGATATAACGAAATAACATGATAACGAAATAACGATTGCAATATGGCATTAGTAAATATACATTTCCTGAATCTGCAGCAGAATTACCTGTTCGCTGATATCGCCAAGAAGGTGAACGCTTTTAAGGTGATGCACCCCAAGGCCGACGTCATCTCCTTAGGTATCGGTGACGTGACCCAGCCTCTGGCACCTGCCGTTGTGGAGGCCATGCATAAGGCTGCCCATGAGATGGGAACCATCAAGGGGTTCCGCGGCTATGGACCTGAGCAGGGCTATGACTTCCTTCGTGAAGCCATTCTAAAGAATGACTTCCTGACGCGTGGTGTACACCTCAGCATAGACGAGATTTTTATCAACGACGGAGCGAAAAGCGACACGGGTAACTTCCAAGAGCTGCTCCATTGGGACAACTTTATTGGTGTGACCGACCCCATCTATCCCGTCTATATCGATTCGAATGTGATGATTGGCCGTTGCGGCAACTTCCGTGATGGACGCTGGACGAATGTACGTTATATGCCGTGTACGGCAGAGAATGGTTTCGTGCCGCCACTTCCTCACGGTCGCCCCGTCGATGTGATTTATTTGTGTTATCCCAACAACCCGACGGGTACTGTGATCACGAAGCAGGAACTGCGTAAATGGGTGAACTACGCGCTAAAGAACGATGCTCTGATTCTTTACGATGCCGCTTATCAGGCTTACATCCGCGACCCTGAGATTCCGCATAGCATCTATGAGATTCGTGGTGCAAGAAAGTGTGCCGTCGAATTCCATTCGTTCTCGAAGACGGCAGGGTTTACGGGTGTCCGCTGCGGCTATACCATCGTTCCGAAAGATGTCACCGTATCGACCTTCGAGGGTGAGCGCATCCCACTCAACCAGTTGTGGCTACGCCGTCAGTGTACGAAGTTCAACGGTACAAGCTATATCTCGCAGCGCGCAGCAGAGGCTATCTACACGCCGGAAGGCAAGCAGCAGATTCAGGCCACCATCAACTATTATATGGACAACGCCCAGCGGATGCTGAAACGTCTGCGTGACCTTGGATATGAGGTGTATGGTGGTGAGAACGCCCCCTATATCTGGATGCGAACGCCCGACGGCATGGACTCATGGTCCTTCTTCGAGGCCCTGCTCTACGGCGCTAATGTCGTCTGTACTCCTGGCGTCGGCTTTGGTCCCAGTGGTGAGGGCTACGTGCGCTTCACTGCCTTCAACAGCCATGAAAAGACGGAAGAAGCGCTCAATCGTATCGAGACTTGGAGCGGCAAGTGACAAAATGTTACAAAATGAAAGCATTTTTGGCTAAAAAGAAAGCAAAACGACATAAATCACTTTAAAATGTTTACAAATTGTCAATTAATGGTAGATTTAACACACAAAATGAAAGGAAGTCTTTGGCTTCCTTTCATTTTTGTCGTACCTTTGCAGCGTCAATTGACAGATAAAGGTCCAAAAAGTGGACTAAGTATTAATTAAGGTAAAAGGACAAAGTTATGAAAAGAATTGAAGCAATTATCAGGAAGACAAAGTTCGAAGAGGTCAAAGAGGCCTTGCTCAGTTCGGACATCGACTGGTTTGAGTATCATAACGTTCACGGCATCGGACAGAGCCGACAGGAAAGGATATATCGTGGCGTCCAGTATTCGACGGATGTGATAGAGCGTGTGGCACTGACCATCGTATGTCGCGACCAGTTCGTAGAGCCGACAGTGAAGGTGATACTGCAGGTTGCACATACTGGTGAGGTTGGCGACGGCCGTATCTTCGTAAGCGATATGATCGACACGTGGAGCATCCGAACAAGTGAGCACGGCGACACCGTATTAAGAGACAAGAAGTAAAGTCTCCCCTGGCCCCTACAAAGGGAGGGGAGAGACTAAACACAAACATAAACCCCGTACCTCCGTTCGGGTTCCCCCTCATTTTGGAGGGGGTTAGGGGGAGGCTTATAGTTATGAACGAAATAGGATTATCACTCGATACTGTATGGATGCTATTGGCAGCCATGTTAGTTTTCTGGATGCAGCC
>JAEEVT010000014.1 GCA_016291005.1 Prevotella sp.
GATACTGGAGTCCCGAGGGCAACAGCGGCGAGAAGCGCAACTGCCTGCAACTGACCGCCACCTACGACGATGCCGAGCGCGACTACATGGCCTACTCCTGCGCCCTCACCTTCGCCTACGCCGACGCCATCACTCTCCGCATCCAAGGCTATTACGTCAAAGACCCCGACGGCTGGATCAACTACCAGCGCGGCGAGGCCGAACCAGGGTTCTAAGTGCACAACGGAACCGCCCTGTTGTGCACTTTTACCCCTTGTCTATTGAGCGGGTTTCGAGAAACTTGCGAAAAGTTGGTAGGTAGCCATCGGGAATGTGGATGATTTCCTTGCCGATGTAGACGCAATCGTTGCGGTCAACCTTCTGAATCTTGTCGACGGCAATGATGTAGGAGCGGTGGATGCGCAGGAAGCGACCCTTTGGCAGCATGTCCTCTACGGCTTTCATCGTCAGGTGGGTGATTAGCGCCTTGGGTTCGCTGTCAAGGTAGAAGAGCACGTAGTCCTTCATGCCACTGACGTAGGTGATCTGGTCGATGGGCACGTTGCGCCATTCGCCGTCAACTCGGATAAAGACGGTATTGGGGTGCTGAGGCTGTGGGGCAGGCTGTTGTGGCTGGGCTGACGTCTGCTGAAACAGCTTTTTGGCTTTTTCGACAGCAGAGAGGAATTTGTTGTAGCGGATAGGCTTCAGCAGGAAGTCGAGGGCATTCACCTCATAACTCTCGAAGGCATATTCCTTGAAAGCGGTGGTGAAGATGACACGCGTCTCTTCTGGTAGACTATGGGCCAGCTCCATCCCATCGATATTCGGCATCTGGATGTCGAGGAACAGCAGGTCGGGCTTCTGCGCCTTGATGGCGTTAATAGCCGTAATGGAGTCTGTAAACGAGGCCAGCAGTTGCAGGTCTGGGGTCTTTTCGACGTATGACTCCAAAAGGCGGACGGCCAGGGGTTCGTCATCAACGATGATACAGGTCATAAACTATGAACTTTGATCTTTGAACTTTAAACTTTATGATTACTGCTTCACATTTTTATAGTGATGCGGACGTGATAGATGTCATTTTCGAGGGTCTGTTCCCATTGATAGCGACCTGAATAGAGAAGGTCGAGACGACGACGGGTGTTCTCCAGTCCGATGCCAGAACCACTGCGATCCTTGGTGGGCTTGGGATTGTTGGTATTATCGGAAGTGAAGACGAGCGTACCGTCTTGCTGTGTCAGACTGATGTCGATGGTGGCTGGGGCATTGCTGTTCATGCCGTGCTTGAAGGCGTTCTCGATGAGAGATATAAAAAGCAAGGGGGCCACCTCCAATTGTGAATTATGAATTGTGAATTGTGCATTGACTCTGGTCATTTCATTGCAGCGGAGTTTCATCAGCTCGATGTAGTTGCGCATAAACTCTACTTCGCCCTCCAACGGCACTTTCGGCTTGTTGGTTTCATACATGGCATAGCGTAGCAGGTCGCTCAGCTGCATGATTGTGTCTTGGGCTTTGTCCGCATCTATCTGCGTCAGGCTGGAGATGTTATTGAGGGTATTAAATAGGAAATGTGGATTAATCTGATTCTTCAGCCAGGCCAGTTCTGCCTCCACTTCCTTCTGCTTCTTCTCGCTCTGTCGCATCACGTAACGGATACTTAGGGCGATGCCGATGGCCATCAAATTGACAAGCAGGGCAAAAATCAGAAACGAAGAATAGCCTGCCAACAAATTCTCTGGCAACGATTTGAAATCTTTAAAAATCACATGGGCGTTGGAGGTCAAAATAAGAACCACGTTAGCCACAACGAACTGCCAATGTCGATGACGGAACCATAGTAAGGGAACGCACAGGTAGAAATTCAGGAGATATACCGCTACGGCTGGTGCCAGCCAATAAGCTGATACCATTAACGACTCCCATGCCAATTGCGGGTTGTGACTTGTGACATAGCTGATAAGTCCTGGAGATAGTAGGGTCAGCGACAACAACAGCACCTGCGCTATGAACAGCCACACATCTTTTATATGTATCTTCTTCATCGTCGGCAAAAGTACGAATTATTCCTGAAATAACAAAATCTCTCCCGCATAATCTCTATGCGGAAGAGATAGAATACTTAAGCATGTCTCGAATCTTGTCCTTATTTGCGAGCCAACTGCTGCTGATCCATCATGCGGTCTGCAGTGTTCTTGATTGTCAGGTCAAGCGTTGCCATGTACTTATCATACTGCTTCTTGTCGAGTACCTTCTTCATCGTAGCCTTATGACGGGCCAGAATCTTCTGCCAAGCCTCTCCACCTTTCGATACATCCTGTAGCTGATAATAAGCCTCCATCGAACGTTCGAACTGTGCCATAGCTGTCTTTGCTGGCTCAATCTGGTTTACTCTCAGTTCCAGATAACTGGCCACACGGTTGAAGGTCTGTGCACTTTTGTTGTCACTCTGAGCGTTAGCACTCATTGTCATCATCACCATTGCCACGAGGGCGAAAATCATCTTTTTCATACCTTTTACTATTTTAATTGTTAATACTATGTTTCTGTCTTTTGACGTTGCAAGGACTGTGCAAATCGAATGCAATCGAGCTCGCTCGAATTGCTGAGGTGCAGCCAGTTCTCGCTGATTTCATCGGCAAAGGTATGAAGTATATCTCCTGCTACCAAATCACCTTCGACGTTTGCCCCCACGTCTTTCGACGTTTGCGGTTTGCAGATGTCGAGTGCACAGCGGAACCGACCCTGCTGTGCACTTTTTTTGTCGTTTCTTTGCTTGGTAATGAAATATTTCGTACCTTTGCCGAGCATAAGTGAGTCACGACAAAGCAATACACTTATGAGTACTCAGAAGATGACTCATTCATAATAACATTTAGAAATATGAAAAAGTTTTTAGTAATGGTCGTAGTCGCCATCTCGGCTACAATGAATGTAAGTGCTCAGGTTGAGGATCTCCGTCATGAAATCAGCGTCACTTACGGAACAGGTAGTTCTATTTTCGGTGATGGTATCGGACATCTTTTCGAAGCTATAGGCAACAGTCTTTCTGGTGTCTCGGCAACTAACGAAAAGCAATTTGGTACACTTTCAGTAGAGTACTTCTATCATCTGAACGACCCTAAGGCTGCGATAGGTCTGATAGGAGGTTACGCAGAGGAAAGCAGAGATTTTACGAAAGGTGGCATAAAGGTTGGTGACGCTAAGAAGACCAACTTCACCATTATGCCCTCTGCCAAGTACTACTGGAGCAACAAGGAGGCTTTTGGATTTTATTCAAAGATAGCAGCTGGTGTAACTTTCCATAACGAGAAAAGCAATTCAAGCCAATGGGAGAGCGATAATTACGATAAGAGCAAAGCCTATTTTGCGGCGCAGGTCTCTCCAATAGGTCTTGAGGCAGGTATCAAGAATCTCCGTGCTCTCCTTGAGCTCGGCTGGGGTGAACAAGGCGTCATCGGCCTCATCGGTCTCAGGGCAAAATTCTAATAAAACCATAGGTAATGACACAGAGGGGCGCCCCTCTGTGTCAAACTACTAATCTTAAACATGATGGATAAGGACGACTTTAAGGGACTGGTGAATAAGGTGCTGAAGGGCTGCGGATGCCTGAGCATCGGCTTTTTCTTGCTGTTGGCAGGTGTGGGAATGTGTGTCGACGACGATGAAAAGGACGATGGTGACGAGAAGTCTGGGCAGAAGACTGAACAGACTGGTGAGCAGAAGGACTCCGTCGTTGTCAACGAACCGTTGGAGGGTGATCCTTACAAGGAGCTGGACGACCTTATTGGCCTGTCGTCAGTGAAGGAAGAAGTACGCTCGTTAGCCAACTTCGTGAGGTTGCAGAAACAGCGCGAGGCCAAGGGCATGAAGACTGCCAAGGTGTCGTATCACTTGGTGTTCTACGGTTCGCCAGGTACTGGTAAAACTACCGTGGCCCGCATCGTGGGTCGTATCTATAAGGACTTGGGCGTGCTGAAGAAAGGCCATACCGTAGAGACTGACCGCGGCGGACTGGTGGCGAAGTATATGGGACAGACGGCGCTGAAGACTGACACCATCGTACAAAAGGCGCTCGACGGCGTGCTCTTCATCGACGAGGCTTACTCCTTGGTGCCCGAAGGTCCGAGTGGCGGCGACTACGGACAGGAAGCCATTTCGACGCTGTTGAAGCGTATGGAGGATTACCGCGACCGACTGGTGGTCATCATCGCCGGCTATAAGGACGAGATGCAGCGCTTCATCGACTCTAACCCAGGCCTACAGTCGCGTTTCAACCGCTACATCGACTTCCCCGACTATTCTGGTGCTGAGCTGGCCGATATCTTTAAGATGTACATGAAGAAGAACCAGTACACGCTGGCTCCTGGCGCTGAGGAGTATCTGCGCCGGCAGTTCAACGAGGCCGTTGCCCATAAGGACCGCAACTTCGGCAATGCCCGCTTTGCTCGTAACGTGTTCGAGAAGAGCATCCAGGAACAGGCTAACCGACTGGAAGGCCGCAACCGTCTGACCGACCGCGAACTGACTGAGTTGACCGTCAGCGACCTCCGTGGAGGTTTCGCCTCAAGGACCCGCATCGGCCGCTAATAATAAAATAGGTGTAGTATTAAACCTTTTTCAAATTCATGCGTCAAAGAGACAGCATTTGAAAATGAAAAATGTAATAATTTTAAAAAGAAAAAATAAGAAACATATTTATTATCAACTTTATTAACGTTTAAAATCTTTATTCACAATGAAAAAAGTAATGATGATGATGGCCATGTTGGCCGTATCGTTTGCCATGCAGGCACAGAGTAAGTTCCACGACGTAGAAGCTAACGAGGCAACAGGTCCCGTGAAGTCGATCACCACCAACATGATGGGCCGCGACGTTACCGTCAACTTTACGAAGGAAGGCAAGATGCAGTCTGAGAGCATCACCGACGCCAAGTACGATGCAGACGGCTATTTGCTGTCCGCCAAGCGCGAGATGATGCAGGGCCAGTCCGTCGAGATGAAGTATAAGTGGGAGAACGGTCGCATTGTCAGCCAGTCGATGAACATGATGGGCAACGACGTTGAGATGAAGCTCACCTACAACGACAAGGGCGCCATTGACGCACAAACCATGAACATGGGTGGCCAGGAGATGAGCATCCCCTTCACCGACTACAAGTATGACGACCGTGGCAACTGGATTAGCCGCAAGTCTTCGATGATGGGTCGCGATATGGAACAGACCCGCAAGATTGAATACTACGAGTAAACTCATTTGCCTACCCTCGCCAAACGGCAAGGGTAGGCTTTTATCTTGAACCCTTGAACCCTTATTCTTTTATTCTTTTATTTTTTTATTCTTAGAATGAAAACAATCGTCGACAACTGGCATAACATCTTTGTTTGTCTCGCAGGTGCAACGGTCTGTTGCGCCATGATGACCACATCCTGCACCCAGCAACCCCCAACCGCTATGACAAAACTTACCACCGTAGGCAACCCCTACCTTCCTTTGTGGGAACACATTCCCGACGGCGAGCCGTATGTGTTTGAGGATCCGGACAACCCCGGCAAGCAGCGCGTCTATATCTATGGTTCGCACGACAACCTGAAGACTGCCTATTGCGGCCGTGACCAGGTGGTGTGGTCGGCCCCTGTCGACGACTTGAACAACTGGCGCTATGACGGCGTGATCCTCGTCGTCGACAAGAACGCCAAGGGCGAACCCTTCGACTCGGCAGGGACGGCCGATGTGCTCTTTGCTCCCGATGTCGCCCTGATGACGGACAGCACGGGCAAGAAAACCTATTATCTCTTCCCCAACGACCAGACGGGCTATCGCAACGGACTGATAGCTAAGAGCGACCGCCCCAACGGACCGTTTGAAGTCTGCAACTGGAACGCGGAGAATCCCAATCAGGTGGAAGGCGTCTATGGCTTTGACCCTGCTGTGTTTGTCGACGACGACGGCCGTGTCTATGGCTACTGGGGCTTCGAACACTCGATGGCTGCTGAGATAGACCCCACCACGATGTGTACCGTCAAACCTGGTACACAGGTTGTCGACGGCATGATATCCGGTCGCAACGAACCGGGCATCTTCAGCTTCTTCGAGGCTTCTTCCATTCGTAAGATCAAAGATAAGTACGTCTTTATCTATAGCCGTTTCACTAAGGACGGCGAGTTTGGACTGCCCGTCAGCAACTATACCTTGGCCTATGCCTATAGCGACAAGCCCCTTGGCCCTTGGACCTACGGCGGCACCATTATTGATGCCCGTGGCCGAGAGCTGAACGAGCAGGGCGACACCATTGCCTCGGCGGTGGTCGATGGTAACACCCACGGCAGCATCTGCGAGGTGAACGGCCAGTGGTACGTGTTCTACCACCGTCAGACGGGTACCGACGAGTATGCCCGCCAGGCTATGGTGGCTCCCATCGAGGTGAAGGTGCAGGAAGGGCCTGGTGGCAAGGTAGAGATTAGCGAGGGAGAATACAACTCCGAAGGTTTCTCGCTGAACGGTCTGAATCCGTTGGAGCACCATTCGGCTGGTATTGCTTGCTGGCTCACTGGTCCGAAGGTGGCCGTCCACGAGTGGCCCAACAATATCTTCTCTGGATCCTATGTCGAAGCATCGTATGGCACGGAGAGCAATTTCGACGAGCCTTACGCCCTGAAGAACAATACCAACCGCGTGGTCAACAACACCGATGGCTCCATCGTAGGCTATAAATACTTCAACTTCGATGAGACCAAGGGTAAGGAGAACCTCAAGCTGGCGTTGCGCCTGATACCTGAAGGCATCGACGGCACCATCACCGTCATGGCTGACAGACCCTGGGAGTCGCAGGGCGGAAAGGTGCTGGGTACTATACAGCTGAAGGCTGACATGCCGCAACAGTCTACAGAATTAGACGTTGAGCTGCCAGCCCTCGCAGAACTCTCAGGTAAGCACGCAATCTTCTTCAAGTTTGCATCAGCCACCAAAGAGCAGTCGCTGTGTAAGCTTGAGGATTTTATCTTCGAGTAGGACCTCCGAAGGGGAATCCCTGTGGCTGAGGCGCTTTCTCCGGTTCACCGAGGAAAGACGCCTCAGCATCTTTTTCGTCGAGTTTGAAGACCATGAATTTAGGTGCCTTCTCGGTGCAGGGAGCCCATGTGCCACCCTGAGGACCGTTGGGGTCACTATATTTGGCAAAGTTGGTCCATGCGGTGAGCATCTTCTCAGAGAGCGCCCAGTCGCCCTTGGTCCAGGGACGCCAGCAGTGCTTCAGACTCTTGAAGACAAACCAGAGGTCTGAGGAGTGGAAAGCACCCTTCAGACGCTGGGTGACCTCAGGATGAGAACCGTCATCAGGCAGCGGACGGGCAAACTGGTAAGCCCAGGCCTTGCCGCCCTTCTGCTGACGCACCTTGCAGAACTCGGCGATGTTAGGAGCCATGTTGCCCATGTCGTTCAGCGTGAAACCTATCATATAAGGTACGTCGGCCAGAGTACCCTCACGGGTGGCATCGTCGAAACTCTTGACGCTGACATAGCCGTCAATCATCGGCATGAAGGGAAGTCCCCTGCGCATAAAGGCCATCGGACCGGTAGGCTGTTGGCCGTCGCTGTTTATTTGGTAATAGAGGGTGGGCAGGGCGAATATGGTCTCTGTTGAGGCCTGGCGCATCTTCTGAAGGTCGGTGAGACCAGCCCAGTCGAACACCTTCTTGGCATTGGCTTCGGCATCGGCAAACGAACCACCACTATAGCGGGCGCCCATCGGATTGCCGTTAGCATCAGGGATGCTGAGACCCTGGGCACTCATGATGACAGCCTTGTGGAACAGACCGCGGGCTAAAGGCGACTCACAAAGAGTACGCACGCTGCCGCCACCGGCACTCTGTCCGAAGATGGTCACGTTGTCGGGGTCACCACCAAACTGGGCGATATTCTTCTTAATCCACTTCAGCGCCTCAATCTGGTCGAGAATGCCGTAGTTGCCTGAAACGTGGTGCGGACTCTCCGCTGTCAAGGCTGGGTGGACAAGAAATCCAAAGACACCGAGACGGTAGTTGATGCTGACGAGCACCACGTCCTTGGCACCCCACTCCTGTCCGTCGAACTCAGGTTCAGAGCCGAACCCCTCGCGATAGCCACCACCGTGAATCCACAGGGCAACGGGTAGTTTCTTACCCGCCTGTCCAGGGGCTTTCGTCCAAACGTTCAGATAGAGGCAGTCCTCACTGAAAGCCGCTTCCTTGCCATAACCCCACTCCGTGTAGTAGCCGCCCGTGTACTGGATGGCCTGGAAACTGGGACGCCCGAAGGTATCGCAGATCTTCACACCCTTCCAGGGAATGACTGGCTGTGGCTCCTTCCAACGGTTTTCGCGGATGGGCGGTGCAGCATAGGGAATGCCGCGATAAACAAACACCTCAGGATGGTCGTCGGCTACGACGCCCTGTACCTGACCTCCTTCAATGGTTAATACGGGGTTTTCTGCTGCTTGGGCAGACACTGCTACAAAAAGCAGAAGAGGCAAAAACAGTTTTTTCATAATAAGTTGTTGTTAAAGGGATAGTTGTTATATTTAAGATTAGAGATTATATATTAAAGATTATATTGATGGGGGTTATAGCATAAGGATGTCGGAAGGCCTTTCGGCAAAGGTGGTGGCGCCGTGGCGGATGAGGAAGTCGCGGTCGCGGAAGCCCCAGAGGACGCTGATGCAGGGCAGGCCGGCATTGCGGGCGGTCTCTAAGTCCACGTCGCTGTCGCCGACATAGACTGCAGAGGGGGTGTCGGAAGGAAAATTACCGATCGCGGATGACTCGGGAATGGGGGCGAGCTGGTGCAGGGCTTCGAAGACGGTGTCTGGGGCGGGTTTCTTATGGATGCCGGCGGCTTCGTTCTCGCCGATAGCAACGGGTATTTCAGGGAAGAAATGGTGAACGAGTTCTTGCGTGGCAGCCATCATCTTGTTGCTGACCACCGCCATTTGGCATCCGCGGGACTTTAGTTCACGGATGAGTTCAGGGATGCCGTCGTAGGGGCGGGTCGTGTCTAAAGAGTGTTGCATGTAGTGCTGTCGGAAGGTTTCAAAGGCCGCATCGAACAGCAGGTTCTTGTCTCCGTCAGGTACGGCACGTTCCATGAGCTTTCTTACGCCGTTGCCCACGAAGCGGCGTATGTCGTCTATTGGGTGTGTCGGCATGCCGTGATACTCCAGCGCATAGTTAACACTGGTTGCTAGGTCCTGTAGCGTGTCGAGCAGCGTACCGTCAAGGTCGAAGATGAAGGTTTTGTACATCGTAATAACGGAATGTCGGGATAACGATAGTCCTCAGCGTCTGCTGCGTTGAATCATCGTGCGTACCTTATTATTATATTTAGTGGCCTGAAGGAGTTCTTCGATGGTGAGATGCATGCGGTACTGCCAGCGGTTAAAGTAATCGCTGGGCGTATTGATGCGCTCCTCCTGCGGGTTCTTGCGGCGCAGCAAATTGTCCATTGCTAACCAATCCTGCAGCTGTAGGATGCAGAGCATGGAGGGACAATAGAGGTGGCGGGCTATAATTTCTTCGGCCAGATGGGCAGGCAGTTGTTCTGGGGCGCGGCCTTCCTTCTGCAACATGGTGATGTAGAAACGCTGGCGTCGCTCGGGCTGTTCTTGCCACCAGAGTCGCAACGGTGCCATGTCGTGGGTCGAGATGGTACATACGGAGCGGATGGGGTTGGCATCGAGGTGAGCAAACTCAAACCCCTGGCGCTTGGGCAACTGCTGGATTTCGAGGGACAGAATGCGCAGTTGGTCGAGTACGGGTTCCACACAGTCGGGCAGCATGCCCAAGTCTTCGGCACAGAACAGTAGATGGCACCCCTTCATGATGGCAGGTAACCGTTTCAGGGCTTGCTGTCCCCAGAAAAAAGAGTGCCGCTGGAAGAAGAAGTTGTTGTAGAGCCGCATAAAAGCATCCTTATCTTCTGCCGACAGAGCCTCGAATACTGGCTCGTTGATGGCGCCGATGCGGGGATGGTACATGTCTTGTTCCCGGGGGTCTTTGACGAAGAGCACATTGCTGACCAACTGCATCAGACCATCGCGAATCCAAAGGCTGTTCTCGTCGTGTCGGTCGGCAAAGGTCTCGGCAATCTTACGCTGTGTCTCGCAATTGGCATTCAGACCGTAGAGCCCATAGGCCTTACGAACAAGGAAATTCTCACGAACATACTGGGCATGCATGCCGAAGATACGCTCCACCAGTCGGTCGTTGATGAAGGGCCGTGTAAAGAGTTCCTTGCGGAAAGGCAAGCCGAAGTATTCTATTTCCTCGACGGTCAGGGGTAGGGCGGGGGAAAAGTGGCCTAATACACCGTCTATGGCATCGGCAGGAATCTCCCAGATGCGGAAGAATCCGAGCACGTGGTCGATGCGCAGGGCGTCGAAGTATTGCTCCATGTGCTTCAGGCGCTGGCGGAACCAGAGTACCACCCCCTCGCTTCTATGGAGGATGGTGTCTGCGGGAAAGCCGCCGACCGAGGATGGGGCTGATTGGGACCAGTTGTAGGTGGGGAAGCCCCAGTTCTGGCCTTTCTTCATGTGGATGTCTGGTGGTGTGCCAGTCTGTTCGTCGAGATGGAAAAGTTCAGGGTGCTCATGCGTTTCCGCGCTCTCACGACTGACGCCAATGGGTAGGTCGCCCTTTAGTGCTACACCTTTCGAGCGGGCATAGTCGGCAGCAGCCTTTAGCTGGGTGTGGAGGAGATACTGAAGGAAGTATATAAATGAATAATTAGAAATGAGAAAGTCCTCATTTCTCATTTTGAAATGAGCGTATGGCTTGAGCCAGTATTCGTTAGCGGCGACGAAGTCCTTGAAGTCTTGCGAAGCCATTACGGCGTCTCCCTGCTCCTCGAAGAGCTGGTGCAGATACTCGTTCTTCACACGGTCGACGGCCTCGTAGTCGCTGTAGGGTAGGGCGTTCAGCTCCTGACGACGGCGCAGGAACTGCGTCATCTGTTCCTTGTTGCGTAGCGTGCCGGCAGCTTCCAAGTCGATATAATGTGGATGCAGGGCAAAGGCACTGACGATGTTATAAGGATAGGAGTCGTTCCAGTGACCATCGGTGGTGGTGTCGTTGACAGGCAACAGTTGGATAATCTTCATGCCCGTCGCCACAGTCCAGTCGACGAAGCGCTTTAAGTCGCCGAAGTCGCCCACGCCGAAACTGTGCTCAGAGCGCAGCGAGAAGACGGGGATAGCGACGCCTGCTGCACGCCAGGGAGTCTCGGCAATACGCAGATGACCGCCGTAAAGCACGAGCACCTGGCCGTCTGGGATTTCCTGAGATGTCGCGTCGGGGGAACCGACGGGAACCCTGATGGCAGGGGCACAGACGGTACGGTTGTCGCCCTCTTCCCATGAGACCAACTCGTGTGACTTGTCATCGACTACCACATATTTATATTCCACTGGCAACAACCAGCCTTGAGCATTCACTGACAACTGCCACTCGCCCTGACCTGCTGGTTCCATGCGTAGATAGCGAGTAGGGTTCCATGAACCGATGGCGGGATGGCTGCCGCAGACGGCAACGGCCTGACCCGGTTTCAACTGGGGTGCTGACACACGGAATATGATGGTGCGGCGGAAGAGTGGAAGGGGGGAAGTGTTAAAAGTGAATAATGAAGAGTTGGGAGCGCAGCTCTCTTTCTCTGAGGGTGTGGCGTTACAATGTTGGGTGGTGGTGAGGTAGGCTAAGGAGTAGAGATGCATGGGTAGCGGGCGGTCGCGCCACTGGTCGGGAAAGACATAGTCTTTGGTAGCGTCAAAGCTATAGCAGCGTGGCACGTCGTCCCACTCACGGCGCAGCAAACGGCCGTCGGCATCTTCCACCTGATAAGCATAGACGATGTGCGATAGCGGATGGTGGCGGCTCATCAGTGCTGCCGTTTCCAGAGTCCAGAGCTCGCCGTCGTCGGTCTGCATAGTGACGTCCTGCCGACGTACGGTACCGTCCAGACTGTGGTATGCAATGTTGATATGCAGGCTCTCACCCCACGCCGTATTGTATTTGATGGTAAACTTCAGTTTCATAATTCAGTAACTTTTGTGCAAAGATACGACTTTTCTTTGAACTTTAATCTTTGAACTTTGAACTTTATGATTTGTTGAAGCGTTAAATAACTCTAACAAGTAGTCATAAAGCTCAAAGTTCAAAGTTCAAAGTTCAAAGTTTATTGTACCTTTGCACCAAACTATGAAGATTCGAAGAGATGAAAAAGCTTAATTCTCGCATCTATCTGTATGTTGCCGCCGTAGGCTTGGTGCTGATACTGGCCCTGATAGGTTCATGTATGCTGATACCCGTTTCGAAGGCCGCCGACACCTATTATATATATATAGACGAGGACGATACCCAGGACTCTGTGCTCCTGAAACTTCGCCCGATGGGTAGTTCAGCCGGTATGATGGGACTCACCACCATGATGCGTCATAGCAGTTATGGCGACAATATACGCACGGGCCGCTATGCCATAGAGACTGGCGACGGTGCCATCACCGTGTTCCGTCGTTTGAAGAACGGTCAGCAGACCAGTATGCACCTCACTATTCCGGAGGTGCGCACCATGGATCGCTTAGCGGCTTTTTTAGGAAAGAAACTGATGATAGACTCAGCAACCATTGCTGAGGCTCTGACCAGTCAGGAAACCTGCCAGCGTTATGGCTACGACACATGCACCATCAGCGCCATGTTTGTACCTAATACCTACGACGTCTATTGGAATACGAGTCTGGAAAACCTTTTGGAACGTATGCAGAAGGAACACGACCGCTTCTGGCAGGGTGAGCGTGAGGCTAAGGCCGCCCAGATGCAGTTGACGCCTGCTGAGATATGTACGCTGGCCAGCATTATCGATGAAGAGACGTCGAATAACGCCGAAAAACCCATGATAGCCGGTATGTACCTGAACCGTCTGCACCAGCAGATGCCCCTACAGGCCGACCCAACCATTAAGTTTGCCTTGAAACAGTTTGAACTGAAACGCATTTGGCAGAAACTCTTGCAAACTGACTCACCCTACAACACCTATAAGAACGAAGGTCTGCCCCCTGGTCCTATCAAGATTGCCAGCATCAAGGGTATTGACGCCGTTCTGAACCACGCCGAGCACGACTACCTCTATATGTGTGCCAAAGAGGATTTTTCTGGTACGCATAACTTTGCCGTCACCTATCAAGAACACTTGCAGAACGCCGCCCGTTATAGCAAGGCCCTTAACGAGCGGGGCATAAAATAAGACGAAACCTTTGAAAAACGCCCAGTCCTAAATGGATTGGGCGTTAAATATGTGTTGCGTCCAGAATCAGTCTGACTTTTTCTTCCATAGGCAGACTGGCATCTATCCAGTGGATGGTGAAGCCGCGGCGCTCCATGCCTCGGAACCACGTCATTTGTCGCTTGGCAAACTGGTGGATGGCAATCTCAAGACGGCTGAACATCTCGTCGTAGGTGGTCTGGCCTGTCACGTATTCCGTTACATATTTATATTCCAGACCGTAATAGATCAGGTCGTCGGCAGGAATGCCCTCGGCAAGCAGATTTTGCACTTCTTCTATCATCCCTTCTTCTAAACGGGCCTTCAGTCGACGGGTAATCTTGCGGCGCCGCTCCTCACGGTCGATGTTGACGCCAATAATCAGCGAGTCGATGGGTGGCAGTTCACGCTTTGGGGTGGGGGTGTGCAGGTTGTATTCCTCAATCTCGATGGCTCTGATGGCTCGTTGGCAGGTGTCCACATCGGTCTTGTTGTGCATGTGGCTGCCGTTCTGCTGCTTCAAATTACACAGCATCTGGGTCAGCTCCTCTAACGATTTGCCTTCTAACTGCTGGCGCAGCTCAGGGTTCTGTGGAACGGGCGATAGTTGGTAGCCTTTCAGCACGGCTTCGATATACAGGCCAGTGCCGCCACAGAGAATGGGTGTCTTGCCACGGGAGACAATGTCTTGATAGGCGTCATAGAAATCCTGCTGATATTGGAATAGGTTGTACTTGGTGCCAGGCTCGGCGATGTCTATCAGGTGGTAGGGGACGGAGATGTCGGCGGGAAAACCGCCGACCGCGGACTGGCTGATGGTAGGGGAATTGTCGATTGTAAGGTGGTAGTCCTTCAGGTCTTTACCTGTGCCGATATCCATACGACGGTACACCTGGCGGGAGTCAGCGGAGATGATTTCGCCGCCACAAGTACCATTGACCTGAGGCAATGCCGCCGCTAATGCTGCCGCCAAGGGTGTCTTGCCACTGGCCGTCGGACCGAGTATGGTAATCATTTGTTTCATTTTGCGGCAGGACTGTTGTTTACAGTCGGATTAGCTGCAGGACTGTTGTTTGCAGTCGGAATTTCTTTCTTGCGATAGTACTGCTGTTCGTGGTCGGAGAATCGGAGCACGAGGGAGTCGCGTCGCAGGCGGAGGATGTCAACGGTGTCTGCGTCGACCAGACTGGTGCTGTCGGTAGAGAGGATGAGTCGGCCGTCGGTCAAGTACCACGACAGGTAGCGTTTGGGCCGTGGGTAGACGACAGGACTCATGGTAGCCGACGATGAGTTTCGCAGGCGGATGCCACCCATGGCACGTACCGTCCCATCCCGTTTCAGTCGCAGACTATACTCCCGTGGTGCCATAATGCGTTCACGGATGCTGTCGGGCAACGAAGGTGGCAACTGGCGGCTCAGCGTTGGGGCTACCATGTAGCACCATGTGTCTTGCAATGAACTGAGGTTGACCACCATGCTTGCCTCCTGCGTGCTGTCGCTGGTCAGGACGACGGCCAACTCGTCGCCGATGTTTGGCCGTCCGAAGATGCGGCGCTGCTCGAAAGCCATGACAATGTCGAAGGTGTCCAGTCGGTCACCCTCTGTCGGCAGGATGATGAGTATGGAGTCTGTACTGCCGTCGCAGGCCAGTCCGTAGCAGGTATTGGCGCCGCCAATGTTCTGTGGTGCCTTGATGGCATGGCCGACGGGCTGTGATTGTCTTTGGCCACATGCAGCCAGTATAAGGGTAAGAGATGTGAGGAGTGATAAGCGGATAATTTCCTTTCGCATGGTGATCTTTATCATATTGTCTCTTGGTTTTTGATGCAAAAATACGAATAATAAGCGAAAAATAACCATGCGGTAGCAAATTTTTCACTTTTCACTCTTCACTTTTCACTTTTTTTTGTACCTTTGCGACCATAAACAATTCAATAATACCTTATTTCCGAAGTTATGAAAAAGAAAATCAAGTTCAGTCTCGTCTACCGCGACATGTGGCAGTCGTCAGGAAAGTTCCAGCCCCGTAAGGACCAGTTAGAGCGCATAGCTCCCGTTATCATCGACATGGGATGCTTCAGCCGTGTGGAAACCAACGGTGGTGCCTTCGAACAGGTGAACCTCATGGCTGGCGAGAACCCTAATCTGGCCGTGCGTGCCTTCTGTAAACCGTTCAACGAGGTTGGCATCCAGACCCACATGCTGGACCGTGGCTTGAATGCCCTCCGTATGTATCCCGTACCTGACGACGTTCGTCAGCTGATGTATAAAGTGAAGAAAGCCCAGGGTGTGGACATCCCCCGCATCTTCTGTGGCCTGAACGATACACGTAATATCATTCCTTCTATCAAGTGGGCCAAGGAGGCTGGCATGATTCCGCAGGCTACGCTCTGCATCACAACCAGCCCTGTACATACTGTAGATTACTACAGCGCCATTGCCGATGAGGTGATTGCTGCCGGTGCCGAGGAAATCTGTCTGAAGGATATGGCTGGCATTGGTCAGCCCGCCCTGTTGGGAGCCTTGACGAAGAGCATCAAGACGAAGCACCCTGATATCATCATCCAGTACCACGGTCACTCTGGTCCTGGCCTCTCAATGGCCTCTATCCTAGAGGTTTGTAACAACGGCGCCGACATCATCGACACCGCCATCGAGCCGCTGAGCTGGGGTAAGGTTCATCCAGACATCATCTCCGTACAGTCGATGCTGAAGAACGAAGGTTTCGAGGTGGCCGACCTCAACATGAACGCCTACATGCAGGCTCGTACCTTGACTCAGGAGTTTATCGACGACTGGCTGGGCTGCTTCATCAATCCTGCCAACAAGCACATGTCTTCGTTGCTGTTAGGCAGCGGTCTGCCAGGCGGTATGATGGGTTCGATGATGGCCGACCTCGGTCCTATCCAGAGCATGATCAACAAACTTCGTGAGAAGAAGGGCGAGCCGACACTGTCGATGGACGATATGCTGGTCAAGCTGTTCAACGAGGTAGAGTATGTCTGGCCCAAGGTGGGCTATCCCCCACTGGTCACCCCGTTCTCGCAGTACACCAAGAACATAGCGCTCATGAACCTGCTGACCATTGAACAGGGCAAGGGCCGCTACGTCATGATGGACGACGCTATCTGGGGTATGATCCTCGGCAAGAGTGGCAAGGTGCCCGGCACCATCGACCCAGAGTTTGTAGAACTGGCCAAGAAGCAGAACCGCGAGTTTACCGATGCCGACCCGCACACCCTCATTCCCAACGCCCTCGACGGCTTTAAGAAAGAGATGGACGAGAACGGCTGGGACTACGGTCAGGACAACGAAGAACTGTTTGAGTTGGCCATGCACCCCGAGCAGTACCGTCCGTTCAAGAGTGGTCAGGCCAAAAAGCAGCTCTTGGCAGACATCCAGAAGGCGAAAGACGCCAAGTTGGGTGGCTCGAAGATGAAACCCGAGGAACTGGCAGCCTTCAAGCATGCCAAGGCCGACCCGCTGACGGCTCCCGTTGCCGGACAGGTGTACTACGAGTTCTCTGGTGAGGGCGCCTGCGAACCGTGCCTCGAACCGTTCATCGGCCAGAAGTACAAGGAAGGCGACACCTATTGCTACATTCAGGCTCCGTGGGGCGAGATTGTTCCCATTCCTGCCTGTCTTGGTGGTAAGCTCGTAGAGGTCGCTGCCAAGCAGGGCGCCAAGGTTCGCCGCGGCGACAACCTCGGCTGGATAGAGCGCGAAAGCTAAACAAAAAGCCTGTAGACCATTGACGGCCTACAGGTTTTATATATTGAGTTTAGGTCAACTGCTGGTGCAGGTTGACCTATTTTATTATGTAAACCACTTCTCGTTGTCCTTCTCGTGGCAGTAGCTGGAACCGTCGAAGCAATGGGTGCAGACTTGGTCTTTGGGCAGGCCGATGGAGGCGATGAGATCTTCGATGGTGGCAAACTTCAGACTGGTCAGTCCAAGACGGCGGGCTATCTCTTTCACCATACGCTCATATTGTGGCGTGCCGGTCTTGGAATACTCTGCCAGATTCTTCTTGTCATCGCCCTCGAAGTCGCGGATAATGCGGCGGGTAATGAGCTCCAGGTCACTCTTCGACGTGGTGAAGCCGATGTACGGACAACCATAGACCAGTGGGGGACAGGAGATGCGGACGTGTACGTCCTTGGCGCCATTGTCGAAGAAGGTGCGGACGTTGTCCCGCAGCTGAGTGCCGCGGACGATGGAGTCGTCGCAGAACACGATGCGCTGGTCCTTCAGAATGGCTGGATTGGGAATCAGCTTCATCTTGGCCACAAGGTCACGGCGGTTCTGGTTGCCAGGGGTAAAGGAACGGGGCCAGGTCGGTGTGTACTTCACCACGGCGCGCTTGTAGGGAATCTTCTTACCTTCCGAGTAGCCTAAGGCCATGCCTACGCCCGAGTCGGGGATGCCGCATACGATATCGGCGTCCACGTCGTCCTTTTCGCCAAGGATGCGACCGTTCTTCTCTCGTACATATTCTGTATTGATGCCCTGATAGTCGCTGGCGGGGAAACCGTAATAAACCCACAGGAACGAGCAAATCTGACAACGTGAGAATGGTTTCTGCAGCACTTCTATGCCGTCGGCTTTCAGCTTGACAATCTCGCCGGGGCCTAAGTCGCGCACTACCTTGAAGTCCAGGTTGGGGAAACTCGTCGTCTCGCTGGTTACAGCATACGACTGGATGAACTCGTCGGTACCGATGGGTGACAGGCGGTGAATCTCCTTCTTGCCGATGACGATGGGTGTGCGGCCAAGGAAGTCGCGGGCAGCAATGATGCCGTCCTCAGTCAGGATAAGCATCGAGCACGACCCCTCTATCTTCTGGTAAACCTTGTTGATGCCCTCCACAAAGGTGTCGCCCATGTTGATGAGCAAGGCTACCAGCTCGGTTTGGTTAATGGTGTTGGCCGACATCTCGCTGAGGTGCATCCTGTGGGACAGTAGTTCGTCGGCTATCTCCCGCAGGTTGTTGATCTTGGCTACCGTCACCACGGCATAGCGCCCCAAATGGGAGTTGACGATGATGGGCTGCGGGTCTGTATCGCTGATGACGCCTACGCCCTGATGTCCTTTGAACTGGTCCAGCTCGTCCTCGAAACGTGAGCGGAAATACTGTCGCTCCAGCGAGTGGATGCTACGGTGGAAGCCGCTTTCTTTGTCGAAGGTCACCAGACCGGCGCGTTTTGTACCTAAGTGCGAGTTGTAGTCGGTCCCGTAAAACAAGTCGTTTACGCAGTCCCGTTTGGATATTGTGCCAAAAAAGCCACCCATAAAAACCTTACCTATTTATATATAATACCTGTCGAATTCCAGCCGGCTCCGAGGAAACCCTCTGGAAATTCGCCGCAAAGGTACAAAAAAATCGGAAAACACACGCAGCGCATACCGATTTTTTTTCGTTCTCCTTTCAATTCTTGCCGCGGGTCAAGACTTGCACAGTCCGCTCCCCGTGTGCGCCGACAGCTTTCAGCAGCTTGTCCTCCGTCAACAAGCAGCTTGTCCTCCGTCAACATAGTCAGCCGACACTAAGGCTAATCACCAACAAGACTATCAGTACGGCCAGCACCACCAACAGCCGCCACTGGGCCAGCAACGGACGGAAGGCCCTCTGCAAGGCATGCACGACGAAGGGTTGGCGAGCCTGACGCGGTGAGGCGCCGTTGCCTAACAGGTATTCCCGCAGCGAGTCGTGTTCGCGGCAGTCGCGGCGGTACGTGGCAATACCCCGTTTCCAGGCGTAATATCCTTTCCACGCCACTATGGCCAGTATGATGATGGAGAGAAAAACAGACATGTTTCTGAATTAAGAATTAGGGAGTAAGACTTATATTGCCGTTGGTGGAAATGGCGGCGAGAACGGTGGCACCGCGGGCGGTGGCTTCTTGCAGCAGGGCGTTGGCCTGTTGTTGGTCGTCAGGAGACAAGGCCGTTGGCGGCTCGTCGACTATGAGTAGCGTCTTGTCCGAGCGAACGGCCTTCTGCAAAAGCCACAAGTAACGCTCTCCGGCGGTCATCTCCGTCCAGCGCCCGTCGCCAACCTTCTTGTAACCCTCGGGTACCGACAGTTGTTTCGGCACGTAGGCCGTCTTCTTCCGGAACCACGGCGCAGACTTCGGCGTCAGCAGTTCACCGTCGATGCTGATGTGCCCGCCGTCCAAGGGAATGAACCCTAAAACGGCCCGCAGCAGGGTGGTCCTTCCCGTTTCCTGAGACCCCGCCCCCGTATCTTGACGCCTCGCCAACGTATCTTGAGACCCTGCCCCTGTATCTTGAGGCCCTGCCAACGTCAGCATCTGGCCGCTACTTACCGTCAACGACACGTTCCGCACGGCCTCGCCTATTGTTACTTGATGCAGTTCCAACAACATAGCTTTCTTTTTTTGTTCATTACCTGATACAGTTCCAACAACATGTTCATTACCTGATGCAGTTCCAACAACATAGCTTTTTGTTGTTTTACGGCAATATCGCTGCAAATATACACTTTTTTAAGATTACTTGCAAGTCTTTCATCGAAAAATCATGGTAAGCACATGTTTTTTCGACTCGGATTTTTCCGTGGATAGTCAACTGCAGAACCGCAATCTCAGCCGCTGCTGCATTGGTGACGGAAGCCTCTTAATTGTTTAGCAGGTCCTCTGCGCGTTCCTCGATAGAGTGACAGGGACAGTCACTTATACTAAAATGGATTGTTTTTGGATTTGCATTCACTTTTTGAGGTTACTTGCTGGTTTACAGGTATATAGACAATGTGAATGCAAAGTGAACGCAACCCGTTTGCAGTCACCTTTTTGGGGTGTTTTAAAACATTTTAATTGTAAGAGACTTGCAAATGTGCCGACGGGACTAACACTACATTATGCAGAGACGGACTGTGCCTTCCTGACCATCGAAATTCCGAAAAATGCTGATATACGAATCGGCAGAAGGCTTACTTCAACGGATTACGCCAAGAAGAAACTGAAGAAAGATTGCACCTGCCGAATGGAAAACGTATTAACGCTCACACCAAAACAACTTGTTTTGGTCTGCTCGGCCAGGCACTTTCTATAGGAAATCACGGCACTTTCCTGACCAAAACAACTTGTTTTGGTATGAGTGACTGCAAGTGACTGCAAACCATTTGCCTTCACTACGCATAACTATCTCGTACACAAGGTGTTAATATTAAAAGTGAACGCAAAATGAAAAATCAGCTTTTTTGTCAAGGCAATACATATCAGGCTCCCGGATGTATTGTTACTGTCTGGTTCTTATTATATATTACAAATATGGGTGTTATAGGATTAGTGCTTATAAAGTTATGGATTTTTCCTGAAAGGACAAACATTTGGGGCGTATAATTTGGTGGTTTGGGTAAAAAAGCTTATTTTTGCAGCGAAAAAGGAATTGTGGCTTTGCTGGAAATTACAGAAGAAGGAATTGTTATGAGAACTCGACGCATGCCCGCCGAATGGGAACCTCAGAGTCAGGTGCAGCTGACTTGGCCGCACGAGGGGACAGACTGGGCTCCGATGCTGCCTGAGATTACGGCAGTCTATGAGGTTATGGCCCGCGAAATCAGTAAGCGCGAGGCGTTGCTCGTCGTTGATGACATTCCCCACAACGACACTTGGGCTCGCGACCACGGCTTTATCACCGTTGAAGAGACCTCAGACCTCAAACCTCAGACTTCAGACATCGTACTCCTCGACTTCAAGTTCAACGGCTGGGGCGAGAAGTTCGAGGCTGAACTGGACAACGCCATCAACCGTCAGCTCTATGACCGAGGGATGGTTCGTGGTACGTATGAAGACCATTTAGACTTTGTGTTGGAGGGTGGTTCGATAGAGAGCGACGGCAAGGGCACCATCTTTACGACGGTCTGCTGCCTGCTGGCTCCCCACCGCAACCAGCCGCTGACGCAGGGCGAGATAGAAGAGCGCCTGAAGCTGTGGTTAGGTGCCGAGCGCGTGGTTTGGTTGCAGCACGGCTCACTCATCGGTGACGATACCGACGGACACATCGACACCCTGGTGCGCATCTGTCCCGACGACACCTTATTATATATAGGGAGTGACGCCGACCATCCCGACCTCGTGGCAATGGAGCAAGAGCTGCTGGCGCTGCGGACTATAGACGGCAAACCTTATCGTCTCCTGAAGCTGCCCCTGCCGCGACCGATTTATGATGGGGAAGACCGCCTGCCTGCGACCTACGCCAACTACTTGGTCATCAACGGTGCCGTGCTGGTGCCCACCTACGGCCAGCCCGACCTTGACGAGGAGGCCATGAGCATTGTTCAGCAGGCCTATCCGGACAGGGAAATCGTCGGCATCGACTGTCAGGCAGTTATCCGCCAGCACGGTTCGCTGCATTGTTGCACCATGCAATACTATTAACGGGCTTCGCAACGAATTTCGCCCTACATAAAAAAGGAAAAAAGAATAGACAGATGAAGATAGGACTGATTCAACAACACAACACGTCAGACCGCGATGACAACATGAGGCGGCTGGCCGGGAAAATTAGAAAGGTGGCCGCCGAGGGTGCCGAACTGGTGGTGCTGCAGGAGCTGCACAACGGACTCTACTTCTGTCAGGAAGAGAACGTCGGCCTCTTCGACCAGGCAGAACCCATCCCCGGACCGTCCACCGAGTTCTATGGCGCGTTGGCCAAGGAACTGCAGGTGGTCATCGTGACGTCACTCTTTGAGCGTCGTGCCACAGGACTTTACCACAACACCGCCGTGGTCTTGGAGAAGGACGGAAGCATAGCCGGAAAATATCGTAAGATGCACATTCCCGACGACCCGGGCTACTATGAGAAGTTCTACTTCACCCCAGGCGACCTTGGCTTCCAGCCCATCCAGACCAGTTTAGGCCGACTGGGTGTGCTGGTGTGTTGGGACCAATGGTATCCCGAGGCAGCCCGTCTGATGACCCTGGCAGGAGCCGAAGTGCTAATCTATCCTACGGCCATCGGCTACGACCCCCACGACACACCTGAGGAACAACAGCGCCAGCGTATGGCGTGGCAGACTGTCCAGCGCGGACATGCCGTGGCCAACGGACTGCCAGTCATTGCCGTCAATCGTGTAGGAGAAGAAGACGGCGTACCGTTCTGGGGAACCTCGTTCGTGGTTGGTCCGCAGGGGGAACTGCTCTACGAAGCTCCGACAGACCAAGAGGTGGAAATCGTTGTCGACGTAGACATGCAACGTTCGGAACAGGTGCGCCGCTGGTGGCCTTTCCTTCGTGATCGGAGAATAGATAAATATGGTGACCTGACCTGCCGCTTCATCGATGAAAGGTGAAATAGGCGAAATGACATATAAATTGTAAATAGTAAATAGTCAAACAGAAAATTGTAATGGTGTCAAATAATTTAAGATTCCAGGTAGTAGAAGAGGCTTTCAAGAAGCGTCCTGTTGAGGTGAAAGTGCCCAAGGAACGTCCGTCGGAGTATTTCGGCAAGTACGTGTTCAACAAACAGAAAATGTTTAAGTACCTGTCGAAGGACGTTTACGACAAGATGATCGACGTCATGGACAACGGTGCGCGGCTGGACCGCAGCATCGCCGACGCCGTAGCGGCAGGCATGAAGCAATGGGCGCAGGACATGGGTTGTACACACTATACGCATTGGTTTCAGCCCCTGACTGAAGGCACCGCCGAGAAGCATGACGCCTTTGTAGAGCACGACGGCAAGGGCGGCATGATAGAGAAGTTCTCGGGCAAACTGCTGGTGCAGCAGGAACCCGACGCCTCCAGTTTCCCCAACGGCGGCATCCGCAATACTTTCGAGGCCCGCGGCTACTCGGCCTGGGACCCTACAAGCCCTGTCTTCATCATCGATGACACACTGTGTATCCCCACCATATTTATTGCTTATACAGGCGAGGCCTTAGACTACAAAGCTCCCCTGTTGCGAGCCCTGCACTCAGTCAGCAAGGCTGCCACCGACGTCTGCCAGTACTTCTACGACGACGTGACGAAGGTGCAGGTGAATCTTGGCTGGGAACAAGAGTACTTCCTCGTCGACGAAGGGCTTTACTCTGCCCGTCCAGACCTGCTCATGACAGGCCGTACGCTGATGGGACACGAGAGTGCGAAGAACCAGCAGATGGACGACCACTACTTCGGTACTATCCCTGACCGTGTACAGGCCTTTATGAAGGACTTGGAGATACAAGCCCTGGAACTGGCCATCCCCGTAAAGACACGCCACAACGAGGTGGCACCGAACCAGTTCGAGTTGGCACCCATCTTCGAGGAGTGTAACCTGGCCGTCGACCATAACATGCTATTGATGTCGCTTATGAAGCGTGTGGCCCGCAACCACGGCTTCCGCGTCCTGTTGCACGAAAAACCCTTTGACGGTATCAACGGTTCTGGCAAACATTGCAACTGGAGTCTGACTGCCATACGCAATACACAGTCTACATTATTGCATGCACCGGTAAAGGCTGATCCGGACAATCTTGAAGCATCGGCTTATGAAGCCCTGAGATTTGTAACCTTTATCGTCGAGACCCTGATGGCTGTGTATAAACACAACGTACTGCTGAAAGCCAGCATCATGTCGGCCACCAATGCCCACCGCTTAGGTGGCAACGAGGCTCCACCCGCCATCATCAGCTCGTTCTTGGGAAAATATGTCTCAGAAATACTGGATACCATTGAGCAGACGTCAAACTTCAAGCCTCAAACGTCTAATCTCCAGCGTGAGATAGACATCCCGCAGATTCCAGACCTTATCGTCGACAATACCGACCGCAATCGTACGTCGCCCTTTGCCTTTACCGGCAACCGCTTTGAGTTCCGTGCACCAGGCTCCAGTGCCAACTGTGCCTCGGCCATGATAGCCCTTAATGCCGCTATGGCTGAAGCCCTCACGTCGTTCAAAGAACATGTCGACCAGCGTATCGCGGAGTATGCTCTACGCCCGGAGTTCACCAAAGAGTCTGGTCATACCGCCAAGTTCCACGCCATCCTCGACGTGCTGCGTGAGGACATCAAAACCTGCAAACCCGTACGTTTCGACGGTAATGGCTACTCCGACGAGTGGGTCAAGGAGGCCGCACATCGCGGATTGGATACTGAAAAATCGTGCCCCGTCATCTTTGAACACTATCTGGATGACAATAGCATTAAGATGTTTGAGTCTACCAAGGTTATGAACCGCAAGGAACTGGAGGCCCGCAACGAGGTGAAGTGGGAGATGTATGTCAAGACGGTGCAGATAGAGGCCCGTGTCTTGGGTGACCTGGCCATGAACCATATCATCCCTGTAGCCACCCACTACCAGAGTCAGCTCATCAAGAACGTACAAGGCATGAAGCAGGTGTTTGCCTCCGACCGTGCCGACCGACTCTCTTCGCGAAACATGAAACTCATCGAGGAGATTGCCGAGCGTACGGAGAAAATTGAACAGCTGGCAGAGGAACTGACTGAGGCCCGTCGCGTGGCTAATCGCATCCAGGACATTCACCAGCGTGCCATACAGTATCACGACACCGTATGTCCCCACATGGAGGCCATCCGTTATGAGATAGACAAGCTGGAACTCATTGTCGAGGACGGTTTATGGACCCTCCCCAAATACCGCGAATTGCTGTTTATCAGGTAAGAACATGTTATGGCAGTAGAAACAACAAGGTGGGGCGTATTATATTGTCCCAAGGCCAGGAAAGGCAAGCGTCGCGAGAAGCTCCAGAGCATCTTGGACGAGCGTGGCGTGGAGTACGACTTCGTGCAGAGCGAGTCGTTGGACAGCGTGGAGCGTCTCATGACCATGCTCATCCACAACGGCTACAAGACCATCATTGTTGTCGGTGGCGACTCGGCGCTGAACGATGCCGTGAACTGCCTGATGAAGGAAGAAAAGCAAGTGAGGGACGAGATAGCCCTCGGCGTAATCCCTAACGGGGTGGTGAACGATTTTGCACGCTATTGGGACTTCAAGGAGGGCAACGTGGAACAGACCGTCGACTGGCTCGTGAAACACCGTGTCAGGAAGGTCGATCTGGGCTGCATACGCTATGAGAATAAGAAAGGTGAGAAGTGTCACCGATATTTTCTGAACTGTGTCAATATCGGACTGATTGCCGACGTGATGAACCTGCGCCGACAGACCCATTCACTCTTGGGCTCGAGGACGCTGTCGTTCGTCATCAGCATCTTTCTCATGATTTTTCACCGCATGGAGTACAAGATGAAGCTTCGCATCAACCATGATAAAGTCGACCGCAAAGTCATGACCATGTGTGTAGGCAGCGGACCTGGTTACGGACAGACGCCAAGTGCCGTACCCTATAGCGGTATGCTTGACGTGTCGCTCATCTATCATACAGGCATTCTGCAGATTTTTGCCGGCTTGTGGCTGTTGCTGACGGGACGCTTCCTGAACCATCGTGCCGTGCATCCATACCGCACCAGACTGGTAGAGGTCGACGAGGCCAAACATGCTTTGGTGGGTGTCGACGGCCGACTACTCGGTACACCAGTCGGAGCCTACCGCATCACCATCGAACAAGAGGAAATTAACTTCCTGATTCCAGACTGATATTAAAGGAGTGGAGAGTTTAGAAATTGAAGTTCTTTCCGAACAATTGAAGACGCAATGAAAGACAACAAGGCTCTGGTAGCACATCTGAGTATGTTTGGGGCCTGTGCCGGCTGGGGCCTGATGGCACCGCTAGGCAAGGACGCCATGACTCACGGCTTCGACGGCATCACGTTGGTGACGTTCCGCGTAGTCGGGGCATGCTTGTTGTTCTGGCTGGCATCGCTCTTTGCCCCCAAGGAAAACGTTCCCAAGAAAGATAAACTGATGTTCTGTGGGGCGGCACTCTTCGGACTGCTCTGTAACCAGTGTTGCTACACCATGGGACTGAGCATCACGTCACCCATCAATGCCAGTATTGTCACCACTTCGATGCCCATCTTTGCCATGATTCTGGCAGCACTTATTCTGAAGGAACCCATTACGGGCAAGAAAGCTCTGGGCGTGCTGATGGGCTGCTCGGGAGCACTCATCCTTATATTGACCTCTGCCGCCCATGCCGACGGTAGGGTAGGCGACATCCGCGGCGACTTGCTCTGCCTGTTTGCACAGTTCTCGTTCGCACTTTACTTGTCGCTGTTCAACCCACTCATCCGCCGGTATAATGTGTTTACTACCAACAAGTATATGTTCTCGTGGGGTGCCCTGATGCTACTGCCGTTCACTTTTTCTCACGTACAGGGCGTACTCTCCAATCCCATTCCGACTAAAACGTGGTGGGAAGTGGCATACGTCGTAGTCGTAGGAACATTTTTTGGTTACATCCTGACAATGATAGGTCAGCGTACCCTGCGGCCTACGGTGGTCAGCGTCTACAATTATGTTCAACCCATCGTGTCGGTGGGAGCATCGCTGCTGATGGGTATCGGAGTGCTGAAACCCACCCATGCCCTGGCCGTCATCTTGGTGTTCAGCGGAGTGTGGTTAGTAACCAAGTCTAAGTCGCGAAGAGACATGGAAGAGGCGAAGAAAATGTGAAAGAAACGAAAAAAGGGGACTTTTTTGCAAAAAAGCCTCTTTTTATTTTGTCATAACATGAAAAATGTGTAATTTTGAAGAGTTTTTACGATTACCCTAAAACAAAAATATAAAACCTTAAAATAGGAACTATGAGTTATCTACGATTTGAAAAAGCTGTAATGACCAACTTGGAGGAGTCTCTCCGTCGCGAATTACTGCGTACGAACCGTTCTGGTGCCTACAGCGCTTCTACTTTGGTAGACTGCAATACACGTAAGTACCACGGTCTGCTCGTTGTTCCCGTACCTGAGCTTGACGATGATAATCACGTGCTGTTGTCATCGCTTGACTGTACGGTTATCCAGCATGGCGCAGAGTTCAATTTGGGACTCCACAAGTATCAGGGCAACAACTACAGCCCTAAGGGTCACAAGTACATCCGTGAGTTCGACTGTGACTTAGTGCCCACCACCCTCTATCGCGTCGGTGGTGTAGTGTTAAAGAAAGAAGTAGTGTTCCAGCACTACGAGGACCGCATCCTTATCCGTTATACGTTGGTGGATGCCCACTCGGCTACGACGCTCCGCTTCCGTCCATTCCTCGCATTCCGTTCGGTGCGTCAGTTCACTCACGAGAACATGACGGCCTCACGAGAATACCATCCCGTGGACCACGGCATCAAGACTTGTATGTATGCTGGCTATCCAGACCTCTACATGCAGTTCTCGAAAAAGAATGAGTTCATCTTCCAGCCCGACTGGTATCGTGGCGTGGAGTATCCCAAGGAGCAGGAGCGTGGCTATGCCTCCAACGAGGATTTGTACGTACCAGGCTACTTCGAGATGGAAATCAAGAAAGGCGAGACCATCGTCTTTGCGGGTTCTACCTCTGCCAGCAAGCCCGGACAGCTGAAGAAAATGTTCGATGACGAGGTGGCTGACCGTGTGCCTCGTAATAATTTCTACCATTGTCTACTGACGGCAGCCCATCAGTTCCACAATCGCAAGCCAAACGATGACCGCTACCTGTTGGCCGGTTATCCGTGGTTCAAGTGTCGTGCGCGTGATACCTTTATCTCTCTGCCTGGTCTGACGCTGTGCATCGGTGAGCAGGACTATTTTGAGATGGTGATGAAAACCGCAGAGAAAGACTTGCGCTTGTTTATGGAAGACAAGCCACTCTCTGGCAAGATTTACGAGATGGAACATCCCGACGTTCCCCTCTGGGCCATTTGGGCCATCCAGCAGTATACCAAGGATGCAGGCCGTGAGAAGGGCTATAAGATGTATGGCAAGTTGGTGAAGGACATCGTTAAGTACATCATGGCCGGTGGTCATCCTAACCTGCGACTCGATGAGAACGGACTCGTCTTTGCCAATGGCCGTGACAAAGCTATCACGTGGATGAACTCTACTGCCAACGGACATCCCGTCGTGCCCCGCTCAGGCTACATCGTTGAGTTCAATGCCCTGTGGTACAACGCCATGAAGTTCTGCGCATCCTTTGAGGCAGAGTTTGGCGACAAGAATTTGGCAGCCAAGTTAGAAAATCAAGCTGAGTTGTGCAAACAGTCGTTCGTAAGTACCTTCATGAACGAATATGGCTATCTGTTAGACTATGTCGATGGTCCGATGATTGACTGGAGCGTACGTCCCAACATGATCTTCCCCGTGGCCTTCGACTATTCTCCATTGTCTCAAGACCAGAAGAAGAGCGTATTAGATATATGTACGCGCGAACTGCTGACACCTAAGGGACTGCGTTCGCTGTCGCCCAAGAGTGGCGGCTACAATCCCATGTACGTCGGCCCACAGACGCAGCGCGATTATGCCTACCATCAGGGTACGGCATGGCCGTGGCTCGGAGGCTTCTACATGGAGGCCTGTTTGAAACTCTATAAGCGCACCCGCCTGTCGTTCCTCGAGCGCCACATGGTGGGCTATGAAGACGAGATGAACTATCACGCCTTGGGAACCATCAGCGAACTGTTCGACGGCAACCCGCCGTTCCATGGACGCGGCGCTATGGCATTCGCCATGAATGTTGCCGAAATTCTGCGGTCGCTGAAGTTGATGGAGAAATATACATATCAAAAATAAGGAGGAAACGCTATGAAAGTATTAATGTTTGGATGGGAGTATCCTCCTCATGTATTCGGTGGACTGGCCACCGCCAACTATGGTATTTCTCAGGGTCTGCATGCCCAGGGAGATATGGACATTACGCTCTGTCTGCCTAAGCCCTTTGGTGATGAAGACCGCTCGGCCTGTCAGATAGTTGCCATGAATGCCGTGCCCATTGCCTGGCGCGACGTTACGGCAGACTATGTCCGCGACCGTGTCGGCAACATTATGGACCCGGAACTCTATTTCCGTTTGCGTGACCACCTGTATGCCGACTTCAACTACATGCACGTCAATGACTTGGGTGCGATGGAGTTTGCTGGCGGTTATCCAGGCAACTTGCATGAGGAAATCAACAATTACTCGATTATTGCCGGTGTCGTGGCACGAACTTTGGACTATGACATCATCCATGCGCACGACTGGCTGACTTATCCTGCCGGCATCCATGCCAAGCAGGTCAGCGGCAAGCCCCTGTGCATCCATGTCCATGCTACCGACTTCGACCGCTCTCGTGGTAAGGTGAATCCTACTGTCTATTCAATAGAGAAGAATGGTATGGACAACGCCGACTGCATTATGTGTGTGTCGGAGCTGACCCGCCAAACGGTCATCAACCAGTATCATCAGGACCCGCGCAAGTGCTATACCGTTCACAACGCTGTCTATCCTTTGCCCGACGAGTATCAGGCTATTCCACGTCCTGACCATACGGGTAAGGACAAGGTAGTGACGTTCCTCGGACGCATCACCATGCAGAAGGGACCCGAGTACTTTGTCGAGGCTGCCAACATGGTGATCCGCCGTACCCGTAACGTGCGTTTCTGTATGGCAGGTTCTGGCGACATGATGGACGCCATGATTTATCTGGCTGCCGAGCGAGGCATTGCCGACCGCTTCCACTTCCCCGGATTCATGCGAGGCAAGCAGGTGTACGAGTGTCTGAAAGACTCTGACGTCTATGTCATGCCTTCTGTTTCCGAACCCTTCGGTATCTCGCCTCTGGAGGCCATGCAATGTGGTACGCCGTCCATTATCTCCAAGCAGTCTGGTTGCGCCGAGATTCTGGAAAACTGCATCAAGGTAGACTATTGGGACATTCACGCCCTGGCCGACGCCATCTATTCTATCTGCGCCAACGAGTCGCTGTTTACCTACCTCAAGGAGGAAGGCAAGCGCGAGGTCGACCAGATTACGTGGGAGAAAGTCGGTGCCTGGATTGCCACACTCTATAGGCGCACTCTTGGCTGGGAGAGTTAATTGGACCATTTGACTATTGAACAATTGGACAATTGCCAACAGAAATAGTAAAATAGTGAAATAGTATAATAGTAAAAAAAGTTATGAAAACAATTTGTTTATATTTCGAGATACATCAGATTATCCATCTGAAGCGCTACCGTTTCTTTGATATCGGTACCGACCACTACTACTATGAT
>JAEEVT010000015.1 GCA_016291005.1 Prevotella sp.
TATGACGAATGCGGACGTCTTGAGAAGAAACTGATGCCACATTGTGAAGTTGAGCAGTACTATTATGACGATGACGACCATCTCATCTACCAGCAGGATGCCTTGGGACAGCTCTTCTTCTACCTCTACGACAGTATGGGGCGTCTTGCCATGAAAGGAATCTGTAGTAACTTCAACTATCACCACTATCATGATGTCAGTATACAGGATGGCCAGGATGGTCTCTATGGTACGGGCTATGTGTTTCCTGACGAATGGGCTATCACGCATGGTTTTCCAGAAGAAGTCATCTATTACGATGACTACGGTTTCCTCTCAAAGAGCAAGTTCACGTCCAGCCCGTATTGTGCAGCACTTACAATGTCTAATCCCGTCAGTGCCTTGGGTCTGCAGACGGGCAGCATCCGCCGCACAAGCAGTAACCAGTATCTGCTCACTGCTATCTATTACGACAACAAGGGAAGGGTCATTGACAAACGTGAGACGTTGCTTAACGGCGGCGTAAAAAAGACGCTGACCACCTATAGCTTTACAGATAAGCCTTTGACGGAAAACGTACAACTGACACGTAACAACACGACAACCACTGTAACAAAGTCCAGCACGTACTATAGTGCCAACGACCGGCCGGCTACGCTTGCCATTTCTTATAACAACGCCTCTCCCGTTACAGTTGCCCAGTACAGCTACAATAATCTGGGCCAGTTGACAACGCTCCAGCGAGGCGGCAATGGCGGAAGTGTGACCTACACTTACAATCAGCGCGGATGGACGAGCACTGTCAACGGTACGGGATTCAAGGAATGGCTTAAATATACAGACGGTGTCGGAGCGGCCTGCTATAGCGGTAACATCAGCAGCCAGCTGTGGCAAGGTGGCAGTGAGAGCTTCAAGCGTGGTTACAAATTCAGCTACGACGACCTTTCCCGCATGACACGTGCAGACTATGGTGAAGGAGACAATCTGAATAGTCACACAGGACGTTACTCAGAGCTAATACTTGAATATGCCCAAAACGGCGGCATCCGTAAACTGGAGCGCTATGGGAAGAAATACGGTTCTACTTTTGGTAAGATTGACAATCTGCGTATGTACTATCACGGCATGCAGGTCGACAGTGTCAAGGAGGATGCCCTGCCGCTGACCTACACGGGAGCCTTTGATTTCGTTTCCAAGACCATTCCGACCACAGGTGCGCAGTATGCCTACTATGATGACGGCTCACTGAAGTGGGATGCCAACAAGGGAATCAGTCGTATTGATTACGACCGTCATGGCCATCCCCAGCGCGTACAGTTCTACAATGGCAACGTTACGGAATATGTCTATGCAGCAGACGGTGAAAAGCTCCGTACCGTCTACCGCACTGCCGTTCCCAATATCACCGTGCCTTTGGGAACTATAGTTAACCTGAACAATTCAAATACGTTGTCTGTAGATAGCATCAACTACGTCGGCGATTATATCTATGAGAACGGCCAATTGGCTAAACTACTGTTCGAAGGCGGCTATGCCACGATCTCCAATGGTCAGACCACGTATCACTACTACGCAAAGGACCACTTGGGCAACAACCGTGCTGTCATTAACCATAACACAGGGGCTATAGAACAGGTAACTCATTATTATCCCTTCGGCGCAGTCTATGGTGATGTGGGTACCAATGACGCCCTGCAACGCTACAAATACAATGGCAAGGAACTGGACAGGATGCACGGGCTGAACACCTATGACTATGGTGCACGACAGTATTACTCGATACTCGGACGATGGGACAGGATGGACCCGCTGTGTGAGAAATACTATAGTATAAGCCCGTATGCGTATTGTAGCAACAATCCCACTAACGCGATAGATTCAGACGGTAAATTTATAACATATACGAATAATAGTAATGGTAAGACATATTTTTATTATAAAGGTTATTTTTACAATTCTTCATTTAAAATTGTTAACGGGCATCTTGTTCCCAAAAATGATAAAATTACTATTCCTACTAAAAGCTATATGCATAGGACATTACAAGCTTTGAGAAAAATGGAGAATTCAAAAAATGAAGAAATAAAAAAGGTTTTTGATTTAGTAAGTAACATGGAAAGCGGTATTGAACATAATATTCATGCAGGTACGGAAGGTAAAGGAAGCCATACTCATTCAGAAGGTAGAGGAAGCACAACTATATCTCTTAATTTTGAAGAAGACAATAAACGTGCTAAGGAACATGGCTCGGAATCATTCACAGACTACGAAGTGGTTGGACATGAACTCAAGCATGCTTATGATTTTCAAAAGGGAATTTCTTCTTCTGAAGAAGATGTAAATGGAGTACAATATGATGAATATCGTGCCGTTCAATTTGAGAATCTCATTAGAAAAGAAGAAAAACGACCAATGAGAACTACATATGGCAAGCACATCGTCCCTAAACAATATCTAAATCAATAAAAATAATTATTGCAGTCCGATAAAAAACAAATGCCAATGAATCAGAAAGATAGATTGCCCAATATAGGGTCAAAAACCACCTTATTTGACCTTTTAAAGTCGATTTTATCGCATAATTCCCAATTATTGAGGGATAAATTGCCTTTGGCAAGCGATTTTGCATATATGGCATCAAATGGTTTCATCGGGGGCTTGGTTTTCAAATATGCCTGTCCGACAACTGATTATCAGCAATTTATGAGCCTAAATTCATCGTTTTCAATTTTAATCGGACAGCTATAAAAAATAATATGATTAAATTATATATAAAGTTTCTTTTATTTATATCTGTATTATTGTCCTGTTCTGACAAGCGTACAATACCATTAAAATCTAGTGATGACAGTCTTGTTACTCTACCTGTAATGAAGCATTATTATGACGAAGAAGGAAAGCAATATTTTATTCGTTCTATTGATGGACGAATATACATAACGGATGGTCATTATTTACATCACTTTTTTGATGATAAGTATTGTAATGTTATAAAAGACTATGACACTTTTCTCTCTTCTCTTTCAAATGAACCCGTGAATATTAACCTAGATGATTCTGTTAATCATTTTCGATACTATGTTAATTCTTTTACTGTAGATAAGGAAATCTCGGTATACTATGAAAAGAAAGGACTAATTGCATTACAAAAGAAATATTGTATTTATGATAAAGACAATAGCAAATTATTCTTTAAACCATTGCCTGCCAATAAGAAATTAACAATAGCTTATTACCATTGGATTAATGGTTATAAATATCAATATGGGGGAGTGTCTGGATATGAGTATCTGATTAATCGTGGGAAAAATGGCATACATCAATACAAAGAAGTAAAACATGAATAAAATGAATCCACGATATTTCTTCCGTAGATCGGGGGACTCTGATCTGAATGGGATTGGCAATGTGATGGAAGTACAGAATTTAGACAAGAATAAAAAGAATTCAATTATCAGAGAAGTATGAAAACAAGGTGCAGGACTCAGGCAACTGGCCAGAATAACGGGGATAAGCTACGGAATTATCCAAAGAGTAGCAACAGATCAAAGTCCCCTGATCTATGACCTTTTCGACCTTCAGGGTCGCTGCATGACAGGTCAACCCACAAAAGGTATCTATATCCATAACGGTCGTATGGTCGTAGTGAAGTAATTGAGTTAAGCAAAATAGGGGAATTTTGAAACCAACCTAACAACCTACCATAGCGGCCTGGAATGCCGATGCACACTGGGTTTGTCGATGGTAGGTTCGTTGTCGGAGACCTACCATCCAACCTACCATCGAACCTAACATTAGTGTACGTTAGAATATCGACTCTACTATCTTATCGACAATCTCGTCAAAGTATTTTTTGCTTGATGCTGCCAAGGCGACGCTGGACGTCTCGCTCGATCCAAGCCGCCTGAGATGGAAGCTCACGGGGACGGTTCCGGTGAGCACTTTTCGAAGAAATATTTGGGGATACGGAAAAATGTTATTAAATTTGCAGCGTACCATCACGGGGTCGGTTCTACTGATCACTTTTGAAGTTTCTGTATTACACATCGTTCTTGACTCCCTGGGGATCGTGGGGTCGGTTCTTCTGATTTTTTTCATCATTACAACTTTTGTATAACACCAAACGAAACACCTGTCAATCTAGACAGTTGGCGCAGTCCAGCCCCCATAGCTTTCGCTGTAATAAGGATTTCGTTACGTCTCACTTTCTCTAGACTTTGGATCATCAAGGGATTTGTTATTCCTTGACTTTGAAGCAAGAAATCTTTAACCTCTTCGTCACTAAGTTGCTTGGGACTTTCGTTATCTATGTCAATCTGATTTTTAATTTATTTTTGTAACGACAATGTTTGCTTCCGGATTTTTGCGTGGTCTGCCACGCTTTCTACCAGCCTTTCTTGATTTATAGCCAGGCTCGCAGCCCTTGGGTACTTCAAAGCCGAATACTTTGCATATCTCCAGTCTGGTATGTTGCCGGGGAACGTCCTGTAGTATATGGGCATGTGCTGATTCTTAGTCGTTACAAATTAAATTAAAACTCAGACTTGACGGTATCATCTGTATTTTCTTAGCAATGGTTGGAATAATGATGGCGCTCTGTTGGTAGTTCCGATTTAGCCTGCGCCAGTTTCTGATGGAAAAGTACTGGAAAAGTTGCATCTTTTAACGGGTAAGTTTATGGTATTTTAAAAAAAACACTTATCTTTGCACACGACTAAACGCAAGAGATGCTTATGAACGATGTTATAAAATACGGCTGTGGGTGCTTGTGTGCCTTTGTGTTGACGCTGGTTGTCGGCACTAAGTTTACCTCGAAGGGGGAGAATGTCTCGTTTGCGGGGTTCGACGACGTACTGATTATGGATAGTTGTCAGATGACGGGGCCTGACGTTGCGGCGAAACAAGTGCGGTCAGGCAGGAAGGGACGCTTCAGCAAGTCTGCCCGCCAGAAGGGGAAGGACTTCATACGTCCGTCGCGCCAGACTGTGAGGAACCGCATTCTGACTCCCGAGGATGCCTACCACAATGGTTATGCGAATGGCTATAATCAGGGTGCCTACGACGGTCGGCACGCCTTTTGGCACGGCAAGGGGTACGACGACTCGAACCGGTTTGACGACTACTATGCCTCGTGCTACGAGGAGGGTTACGACGAAGGTTATGACGAGGGCTATGAGATGGGCTATGCGTCCGCCCGGGCCGACTACTATGACGATGTCGAGGAGGATCTCGAGGACTTGGAGGATGTGTTGGACTGGTAAGGGGAATCGCTTATGTGCTTTCTGCCAACGGTAAAGTAATAGCTTGTATGTTTTCTGTCAAGTGCCTGAAAATTAGAGAATTAAATAATTAATAAAATAGCACGACATGATGAAACGAATTTTAGTGACTGGTGGTGCTGGCTTCATCGGCTCCCACCTTTGTGAGCGCCTGGTGAACGAGGGCAACGACGTGATTTGCTTAGACAACTTCTATACCGGGTCTAAAGAAAACGTGTGGCATCTGATAGGTCGTCCGAACTTTGAGATTGTCAGGCACGATGTCTGCCAGCCCTATTGGGCCGAGGTCGACGAGATCTACAACCTGGCATGCCCGGCCTCGCCGGTCTATTATCAGACCGACCCCATACAGACCACCAAGACGTCGGTATTCGGTGCCTACCACATGCTGGGACTGGCCCGCAGAACGAAGGCTAAGATTCTGCAGACGTCGACCAGCGAGGTCTATGGAGACCCCTCTGTCCACCCGCAGCCTGAGAGCTACTGGGGCAACGTGAACACCATCGGCATCCGCTCATGCTACGACGAGGGCAAGCGCTGCGCCGAGACGTTGTTCTTCGACTACCACCGACTGCATGGCGTGCGCATCAAGGTCATCCGCATCTTCAATACCTATGGTCCCCGTATGGCACAGCACGACGGCCGCGTGGTCTCAAACTTCATTATGCAGGCCCTTCGCGGTGAGGACATCACCATCTATGGCGACGGCCAGCAGACGCGCTCGTTCCAGTACGTCTCCGACTTGATTGAGGGTATGGTGCGCATGATGGAGAGCGGCGACGACTTCTTAGGTCCCGTAAACATCGGTAACCCCGGCGAGTTCACCATGCTGGAACTGGCTGAGAAGGTGATTGCGATGACAGGTTCGAAGAGCAAGATCGTGTTCCGTCCGCTGCCTTCTGACGACCCGAAGATGCGTCGTCCAGACATCACCCTGGCTAAGGCAAAGCTCGACTGGGCACCCACCGTTCCCCTCGATGAAGGCCTCGCCAAGACCATCGAGTACTTCAAGGGCACCCTCTAATATAATATTGAATTTCTAATCTTTCATTTTAATGTATAAGGTTTCCGTCATTACGCCGTTCCACAACGTGGACATGGGCATGTTTGAGAAGTGCGCCGAGTCGCCGGGCGTGCCCTATCAGTTGGTCGTCACCAACAGCGCCGGCCTCTACCGTTACGTGACAGACCACATCGTCAGCATTCAGGAAACCGAGATGGATAAAGTGCTGTTTAAGATTTGTTGAAGACTTAAAAAACACTTAAAAAGCCCTAAAAAAGCCCTAAAATAGTCCTTAGGGGATTAGTTTCTGAAACAATTTAATCAAAGTTTCAATTATATTTCGTACTTTTGCATCCTGTTAATAAAAATAGGTGAAAGTATGAAATATATTCTTGTTACAGGAGGCTCAAGAGGTATAGGAAGAGCTGTCTGCCTAAGCCTGGTCTCCCTCAAAATGCCCATATTGATAAACTATTGTTCGAACACCTCGGCTGCTGAAGAGACGAAACGTCTCATCGAGGAACAGGGTGGGGTAGCGGAGTTGCTGCCCTTCAACGTCGCCAAAAAGGATGAAGTCGAGGAGGCCATTCGGAAATGGGAAGAGGCACATCCCGACGACTATGTCTCGGTGTTGGTAAACAATGCCGGCATCAGGCGCGACAACGTCATGTTCATGATGTCAGACGACGACTGGCATCAAGTGCTTGATACCACTGTCGACGGATTCTTCTATCTTACAAGGTGCATCCTGCGACACATGATGCCGAGGAAGCGTGGCGGCAGAATCATCAACATTGCCTCGCTTTCTGGCGTCAAGGGACTCCCCGGCCAGACCAACTATAGTGCTGCGAAAGCTGCCTTGATAGGTGCCACGAAAGCCTTGGCTCAGGAGGTGGCACCGAGGAACATCACCGTTAATGCCGTTGCCCCAGGATTCATTGAAACCGATATGACCAAAGACCTGCCCACAGACGACCTGAAGAAGCTGATTCCCGTCGGACGCTTTGGCAAGCCCGAAGAAGTTGCTGCCTTGGTGGCCTTCTTGGCATCAGATGCTGCAGCATATATCACCGGCGAGGTCATCAACATCAATGGCGGACTGCATACTTAATGAATTAAGAATTAGGAGTTAGGAGTTAAGAGTTGTCGCCTGTGGCGATTAAGAGTTAAGAATTAAGTATTGTGAAAAGGGTCGTTATAACTGGAATGGGCATTTGGTCGTGCTTGGGTACGGATACAGATGCCGTCAAACAATCGCTTTATGAGGGCAAGTCGGGTATCGGTCTGCAACCAGAGAGACTGGAGTACGGCTATCGGTCAGGGTTGACGGGTATAGTCCAGACACCAGTCATCACCAAGCAGATGTTGGACCGCCATACCCGTGCTGGCATGTCGGAAGAGGCGCAGTATGCCTATATGGCCAGTCGGCAGGCCTTTGCCCAGGCAGGCATCACCGACGACTATCTTCGCACCAACGAGGTGGGTTGCATCTTTGGCAACGACTCCTCGGCGAAGCCTGTCATCGAGTCGTCAAAGATCATGGACGAGAAGCACGACTCCGCCATGTTGGGCTATGGCTTGATATTCCAGTCGATGAACTCGACTGTCAACATGAACCTGAGTACCATCTTCCACCTTCAGGGTATCAACTTTACCGTCAGCGCAGCCTGTGCCAGCGGCAGCCATTCCATCGGTCTGGGCTATATGTTCATCCAGCAGGGGCTGCAGGATATGGTGTTGTGTGGTGGTGCACAGGAGACGAACTACTATTCCATGGCATCGTTCGATGCCTTGGGAGCCTTCTCTGTCCGTATGGACGAACCCACGAAGGCCAGCCGTCCCTTCGACCGTGACCGCGACGGCCTGATACCCAGCGGAGGCGCAGCAGCCCTTGTCTTGGAAGACTACGACCACGCCGTAGCCCGTGGTGCCACCATCCTGGCAGAGGTCATTGGCTATGGCTTCTCAAGTAATGGTGGCGGCATCTCGGATCCCAGCGACAATGGTTCCGTGATAGCGATGACCCGTGCCATCAAGGATGCCGGCATAGCACTTGACGACATCGACTATATTAACGCCCATGCCACTTCGACCAAACAAGGCGATATGTATGAGGCCATTGCCCTCGGCAGGATGTTTGCTGGTCAACGGGCACTCATCAGCAGTACGAAGTCGATGACAGGTCATGAGTGTTGGATGGCAGGCGCCAGCGAGATAGTGTATAGCATCATCATGATGCAGAACAACTTTGTTGCCCCGAATATCAATTTCGAGAATCCGGATGAATACTCGGAGAAGCTGAATATAGCCCCCAAGACGATAGAGACTGAGGTCAATGTTGTTCTCAGCAACTCTTTTGGCTTTGGCGGTACGAATAGTGCGCTGGTTATTAGAAAAATAAAAGAATAAAAGATTAAAAGAATAAAAGAATAAAAAATGAAAAAGTTCATTATCGTACAATTGTTATTTGCTTGTTTTGTGGTCAGCATGACGGCCCAGACAGTTACAAAGAATGAACTCCCTAAGGGTTTGCAGAATGTCCGGATGAATTTCGAGGTGGACTTCTCCCAAGCCCTTATTCTGGGTATGAGTGAGAGCGATTTTGGTAAATATGAGCAAGACTGGTATGAAGACAAACCGGCGATAGTCCGCAATTTCAAGGCGGGTACTAACGTGGCTCTTGGCAAGTCGTACGGTGTTGGTGACTACAAGGACGCCAAGTATGTGGTAAAAGTCATCGTCAATACCATTACCGATACAGGCTTTATGATATGTGACGTCGACATCCTTGACGAGGGTGAGAACGTCCTCTTTCATCTCGACCATCTGACTGGTGGCAAGGAGCCCTCCTTCGGGATAGGCACCAAACTGGCCAGGATGAAGGTCTGGGCGACGCTTACCGGAAAGAACCTCGGGAAGATTCTGAAGAAAGAACTTTCTAAGAAATGAGACTATAATGAATCTGTTTCCGTCTTTAGAGGAGAAATACACGAAGGAATCTCTGTCCGCCCGAGATGCTCAACGGCTGGCAGAGTTCATCGCGTTCGGACCGGTGGTGTTTCAGGTGGCGCGCTTGATGTTGAAGTTTGGCATCCTTGACCTTATCAGGGACGCCCAGGACGGACTGACACGGGAGGATATTGTCAAGGCGACAGGGCTTTCTGATTATGCCGTCAAGTGTTTGTTGGAGGCATCGTTATCGATTGGTATCGTCCTTGTGGAATGTGAAACGAATCGGTTTACTTTGTCAAAGACGGGCTGGTTCCTCATTACCGACCCTGCTGTCCGTGTGAACATTGACTTCAATCACGACGTGAACTATGAGGGCTGGTTCCATTTGGAAGAATCGTTGCGGAATGGTAAGCCGGAAGGTCTGAAGCATTTTGGCGACTGGCCCACGATATACGAAGGTCTGTCGAGTCTTCCCCAACAAGTACAGAAGAGCTGGTTTGGATTCGACCACTTCTACAGTGACTCGTCGTTCCCTGATGCGCTGAAGATTGTTTTCGACGAGTACCACGTGAAGTCCCTTTACGATGTCGGCGGCAATACGGGCAAGTGGGCGCTACGATGTGTCGGCTATAGCCAAGAAGCAGACGTTACCGTCCTGGACCTTCCGCAGCAGATTACCATGATGCAGGAAAACGTGAAAGGCCAGGAGGGTTCTGAGCGTATTCACGGTTATGGCATCAACCTGTTGGACGACTCGGCTGTGTTCCCAACACGCGAAGGAGGCCTCGATGCCATCTGGATGAGTCAGTTCCTTGACTGCTTCAGCATGGACGAGATCGTCTCTATCCTTCGTCGCGCCAAGCAGGCGATGACCAGCCAGACACGTATTTTCATCATGGAGACGCTGTGGGACAGACAGAAATACGAGCCGGCAGCATTCTGCCTGACGATGACCAGTTTGTATTTTACGGCATTGGCAAATGGCAATTCGAAGATGTACAACACGGAAGACATGCAAACGTGTATCGAACGGGCCGGGCTGACGATAGAAAAGATCCATGACCACTTAGGCCAGGGGCATTCCATTGTTGTAGTTAAGAGTTGAGAATTAAGAGTTAAGAGTTCTTTGCAAGCAAAGTGTGGCGATGCAATGTCGCTTCGCGACTAAGAGTTTAGAATTAAGAATTAATCATTAGAAAGATATGACAAGACAAGAAATTGAAGAAAAAGTAAGAGCTTTCCTCATCGACGAACTTGAGATTGACGAGGAGAAGATTTTTGACGATGCCAAGTTGAAGGAAGACATGGAGTTGGACAGTCTTGACTTTGTGGACATCGTAGTCATCGTTGAGAAGAACTTTGGCTTTAAGATTGTGCCTGAAGAGATGCAGGACGTCAAAACCCTGCACCAGTTCTGTGACTATATTGAGGGGAAACTGAATGGTTGAAGGGGTCTTTGACCTAAAGGTGCAAAGTGTGGCTTCGCAATGAAGAAGACTTGGGACGGCACGACGTACGGCAACAACCTCATGCATAAATGGCTGATAGGGCTGTTGCGAGGTATAGACATCAGAATTGTCTATATCTTTACCTATGTATTTGTCATCCCGCCTTGTCTCTTCCGACCAGGCTTCAAGCCCATTTACCGCTATTTCCGTGAGCGCTGGGGATGCAATCCTGTGAAGGCTTTCTTGAAGACCTACCAGAACCATTGTCTGTTTGGCCAGGTGGTTATCGACAGGTTTGCCATGTATGCAGGGAAGCAGTTTCACTTCGAGATAGACGGCTATGACCACTTTCTTCAGTTGGCCGACAAGCCCGAGGCTTTCCTGTTGTTCAGTTCCCATATCGGTAATTACGAGTTAGCCGGTTATACGTTGACATCAGAGAAGAAAGCATTTAATGCCATCGTCTTTGGCGGTGAGAAAGAGACTGTGATGGAGAATCGTACAAACATGTTTTCAGACAAGAACATCCACATGATACCCATCAAGGACGACATGAGTCACCTGTTTCTGATAGACCGCGCTCTCGGACAGGGCGAGATAGTCAGTATGCCAGTAGATAGAAGCTTCGGTTCGAAGAGAGGGGTAAAAGAACAATTGTTAGGTGCTGAAGTCAATCTGCCCTTAGGACCATTCAGAGTGGCAACCATGCAAGGCTGTAGCGTCCTGGCTGTCAACGTGATGAAGGCATCCACCCTGGACTATAAAATCTATGTGAAGCCGCTGGACTACGACAAACAGGCTAAACGTTCCGAGCAGATAGAACAACTGGCTCATGCCTACGTGTCGGAATTGGAGCGTATGCTTACGATGTATCCCGCCCAGTGGTATAACTATTTTGACTTCTGGAAATCATAGTTCAAATTTCAATTTTCAATTTAAGCAGACATGGCCATCGACTATAAGCACCCTGATGAAGCATTTCTCCGCAGCATTGACATTCACGTGTTGTTACCACAACAGGAACCATTCGTGATGGTGAGTCGACTGGTACAGTTAGACGACGTCAGAACGGTATGTGAGATGGATGTACGGGCAGACAATATCTTTGTCGACGACGGTCGTCTGAGTGCTTCGGGACTTATTGAGAACATCGCCCAGACATGTGCAGCACGTATTGGTTTCGTTAACAAATTCATCTTGAAGAAGGATGTACAGATAGGCTATATAGGTGCCATTAGGAATCTGGAAATATTTGACTTGCCCAAAGTCGGGCAACAGATTACGACGATTGTCGATATACGGGAAGAGGTGTTTGGAATGACGCTGGCATCTGCTACCGTTAAGCAAGGCGAACAGACTTTTGTGACAACGGAGATGAAAATTGCGGTGAAGAATAATAATTAAGCATTTAATGGAGCTGAAAGCATCGAAGATATAATGGAGTTGAAAGCATCGAAGATATTGGATATCAGGTTCAGCGAGGTGGACTCGATGAGTGTGGTCTGGCATGGTTCCTATCCTCTTTATTTTGAGGATGCCAGGGAACTCTTTGGTCAGAAGTACGACCTGACATACTTAGGTTTCTTTGACCATGGGTACTTTGCGCCCCTCGTCGAGCTGAACTTCCAGTATAAGAAGCCCATACGCTATGGCATGCATCCTCGCATCGATATTGTGTATCGTCCTACGGAAGCTGCCAAAATCGTGTTTGATTACGAGATTTACGACCCGGAAGACGAATCCCTGTTAGCAACAGGGCATAGTGTACAGGTCTTTATGGATACCAATTATCAACTGGTGTTGTATAGCCCGCCGTTCTATGACGAATGGCGGAAGCGCTGGAGAGTGTTTGAGAAGTGATAAGTTAAGAGTAATGGTATATCGAATTGCTGATAATGTTTTGTCGCCATTGGGTGCGACGACGGCGGAGAATTATCAATCCCTGAAGGATGGTCGTTCTGCGTTAAAGCATTATGCTGGCTTTTCGGGAAGAAAGGAGGATGACTACGTTGCGTCACGCTTCGACGATGAGCAGCGGAGGATGCTGACGATAGAAGGCCTGACGTGGTTTGAATCGCTGGTGTATCATAGTGTCAAGGAAGCCTTGAAAGGCTGTTCCATAGACGTGACCAGCCATAGGACCTTGTTTATTCTCAGTACGACAAAGGCGAACATCGACCACTTGTCTTCGGAAGACTACGACAAGCTGTTTCCAGCAGAGTCAGCTAAGAGAATCGCGAGTCTTTTAGGAATTAGTACCCAGCCTATCGTGGTTTGTAACGCTTGTATTTCCGGTGTGGCTGCCATAGTGACTGCTCAGCGGTTAATCGAAGCAGGTTTCTACGATACAGCTATTGTCGTTGGATGTGACGTTATCAGCCATTTCGTCGTGTCAGGATTCCAGTCGCTGAAAGCCTTGTCGCCAGAACCTTGCCGTCCTTTCGACATTGAGCGCATGGGACTGAATCTTGGCGAGGCAGCGGCAACCTTGGTGCTGGGTTGTAGAAATGAAAGGAATGAAAGGAATGAAAGAAATGGGGATTGGCAAATAGTAAGCGGTGCCATTCGTAACGATGCCTATCACATCAGCAGTCCGTCGCCAAAAGGTGAGGGGTGCGCCGAGAGTATCAGATACGTGACCGAGGGCATCGACCTGTCATCAATCTCAGCAGTCAATGTTCACGGGACAGCCACGATGTACAATGACCAGATGGAGTCGAAGGCTATTGAAGCTGCCGGCTTGTCCGACGTGCCCGCCAATACGTTGAAAGGATATTTCGGTCATACCCTTGGAGCCTCTGGTATACTGGAGACGATAATGACGATGTATGCTGTGGAACATGGCGAATTACCCGCTACGCTTGGTTTTAGCGAAATAGGCGTCTCGGGGCGTGTGAACATCTCCTCCCAGTCTTTGGAGATAAAAGAAATGAAAGGAGTGGGTGAGTCTTTCGTGAAGGTCATATCAGGTTTTGGCGGTTGTAATGCTGCCATATACTGTCGAAATGACAGGAATGAAAGAAGTGGCAGTAATGAGTGTGTTGGGGAGGTTTATGACGTTGAGCATCGTGTCCAGATAACTCCCCATAGTATTAATGTCGACGGGAAGCCATTAGATATGGAATCATCAGGCAGCAAAATGCTGACGGAGGCTTATAAACGCTTCATCGACTCATATCCCAAATATTATAAGATGGACCGGCTTAGTCAGTTAGGTTTTGTGGCTACTGAACTGCTTTTGAGTCAGGAAAGCCCACGACGAAAACAATGCGTTGACCGGGCTGTGGTATTGTTCAACCATTCTTCATCACAATGGGTTGATCATGAGTACGAAAAGAGTATTGTTGTTGGAGAAGACTATTTCCCCAGTCCTTCTTTGTTTGTCTATACGCTACCAAATATCGTGTGTGGAGAGATTGCCATTCGTAACGGCTACCGGGCTGAGACTTCCTTCTATATCCTGGGATGTAAGGACGAAACAATGATGAACGACATCCTCCGGTCAACCTTTATTGACCGTACCTTGAAAAGTGCTGTTACGGGCTGGATAGATTATCAGGATGATGATACTTTTGAAGCAGACATAAAACTAATAAAACGAATATAACAATGGAAGAATTAATCTTAGAATTAAAGAAAAAAATCATTGATGCATTGAATCTGGAGGAAATGACTCCAGAGGAAATAGATGCCGACAGTCCTTTGTTTGGCGAAGAAGGACTGGGCTTGGACTCCATTGACGCCCTTGAACTCATCGTGCTTATGGAGAAAAGCTATGGCATTAAGTTAGCCAGTCCTTCTGAAGGAAAAGCTATCTTCAAGAACATTCGTACAATAGCAGAATACGTCAGCGCGAACAGGACAAAGTAGAATAGAATGAATCAGAATATCGTCATTACTGGTGAAGGCATCCTTTGTGCTATCGGACTGGACAAGTCGGAGGTGCTTTCCTCGCTGAGGGAAAAGCGCTCTGGTATCGGCACCATGAAGTATCTCAAATCGTCCCATAGGGAACTGCCTGTGGGAGAAGTACCTTTGTCAAATGACGATATGCGTTCTCTCCTTAAAGATGGAACGTTGCAAAGTCAGCTGGGACTGGATGATGCCGCATTGGTGAACCGTACCACCCTGATGGGAATACTCGCCGTTCGCCAAGCATTGGAAGACGCTCAAGTCGATGGCAATCTGATGAAAGAAAAACCGATGCGGCTGGTGCTTATTTCTGGCACTACGGTCGCTGGCATGGATGTTACGGAGAATCTGTTTCACCAACTACAGCAGTCTGACGATGCCTTGCAATGTCTGAAATACCATAGCGCAGGGAGTAGTACTCGAATGATAGCAGACTATTTCGGTATCTTTACGGAGTACACCACCATTTCCACAGCATGCTCTTCTGCTGCCAATGCCTTGATGTTGGGAGCACGAATGCTGGCTGACGGTGAGGCTGATATGGTGGTGGCTGGAGGTACGGAGGCTTTGTCGTTGTTCCATCTCAACGGCTTCAACTCGCTGATGATTCTTGACCATGAACCCTGCCGGCCCTTTGATGCTACTCGGGCTGGTTTGAATCTGGGTGAAGGTGCGGCATTCTGTGTGATGGAGACCGAAGCAGCTGCTACCCGAAGAGGTGTCGAGCCCCATGCATGGCTTGTAGGCTATGGTAATGCGTGTGATGCGTTCCACCAGACAGCCTCGTCTGAGACAGGTGAAGGTGCCTATCAGGCTATGACGCAAGCCTTACAGATGGCGGGTTTGAAACCTGAGGATATAGACTATGTGAATGCACATGGTACTGGAACTGCGAATAACGATATGTCGGAAAGTGTTGCCTTGAAGCGCGTCTTTGGCGAGCACATGCCGATGGTCAGCTCTACCAAGTCGTTTACGGGTCATACTACGAGTGCTTCCGGAAGTATTGAGTCTGTCATTAGCATTTTGGCGTTAAGACACGGATTTGTGCCTGCCAACCTGGGGTGGTCGCAACCGATGGAGGGCGGTATTGTGCCAACGAAAGGAAAAGACAGTTGTGAACTCCGTTATGTCGTTTGTAATTCCTTCGGTTTTGGAGGAAACGACACGTCGCTTGTATTTGGAAATGAAAGCAATGAAAGGAATGAAAGCAATGAAAGGAATGGTGGTGAGATAAGAATACTTTCTCAGGTTGAGATTACGTCAGAAGAAGAATTGACTGAAATCCGTGACTATGTGAAGCCTTTGGAGGCTCGCCGTATGGGGAAGCTTATGAAGAGTTCGCTCTTGTCATCGCTGAAAGCTTTACGTGAAGCCGGTATTACACAACCTGATGCTATCATTACTGGCACGGCTTATGGTTGTATGGAAAACTCTGAGCAGCTGTTGATACAGCTTATGAATGAAGGTGAGACTATGTTGAAACCTACTGCTTTTATGCAAAGTACGCATAATACGATTGGCAGTAATATTGCCATTTGGTTAGGTTGTCATGGATATAATGTGACGTACACGCAGGAAAATGACTCGATGAAGTGGGCTTTGCATGATGCTGAGTGTCTCTTGAGAAGCGGTAGATGTAAGACGGTACTTGTGGGTTGCCATGACGAAACGACTCCTTTGTTCAGGGAATTGATGGGGCGTCTGGGAGTGAATGATCTTCCCGCGATTCATTCCCGAGCGATGGTTTTGAAGATTAATTAAAGGTAAAAAGTAAAAAGGTAAAAATATTAATATTAAATGTGGAGAATCATACCATACGCCATACTACAATGCATCCTGCTTACCGCTGGGCAGGTGTTCTTGAAGTTTGCCATGACGAGGATGCCGGCCTTTTCGTGGACTCGTGAGTTCTGGGGTAGCATCCTTACCAATTGGCAGTTTGCAGCCAGCGGACTGTTGTTTGGGGCGGCTTCGCTATTATGGATGTATATTGTCAAGCATTTCCCTTTCAGTACTGCCTATCCGATGGCGAGTCTGTGCTATGTGTTTGGCATGTTGGCAGCTATTCTGTTCTTCCATGAAGAGGTGTCGGTTTGGAAATGGCTTGGTGTGGCGTTGATAGTTCTCGGATGTATGTTAATTGCGAAATAGTCTTGAAAAAGTAAAAAGGTAAATAAGGAAAAGGTAAAATATGAAGGTGTTGTTTTTATTAATGCTGACGTTTACGGTGTGTGGTAACTACGCTGTTCAACAGGATGAGGCTGAGATAAGAAGGACCATCAGTCAGTCGGCTTCTGCCCTGAAGACCATACAATGCGACTTCGTTCAGACCAAGCATTTGAAGATGCTGAATGACAAGATGGTTTCGAAAGGCCGGATGTATTATCAGCAGAGCAACCGGCTTCGTTGGGATTACATTTCGCCCTATACCTACACCTTTATTTTGAACAACGACAAGGTGTTGCTGAAGAACAAACAACGTCATGATGTTATTGACGTGGGTAAGAACAAGGTCTTCAGCGAGATTGCCAGGATCATGATGAATAGTGTTGTAGGGAACTGCCTTAATGACGGTAAGAGTTTTAAGAGTAGCATCTCTGTTGTTGGCGGCGAGTGGGTTGCCACGTTGTTGCCGCAGCGCAAGGATATGAAGCAGATGTTCCAAAAGATTATCCTTCACTTTAGTCAGAAACAAGCTATGGTGACGCAGGTGGAACTGTTGGAGAAGAATGGCGACAAGACGGTGATAGAACTGAAGAACATTAAAACCAATGAGTCGATTAGTTCAAATATGTTTTCTCTTCATTAGCCTGTTCTTTGTTACAGAACTACAAGCACAGGCATCGTTTCCCTTTTCTGAAGGGGAACGTATCAAGTATAACGCATACATCGAGATGCCCAAGGCATATATTAGTGGTGTATGTGTACTACAAAGAGAAGGCGGCATCATCAAGGGTTCCCTGTTCAATGAGTTCGGTATTACGGCCCTTGATTTCACTTATAATCCTGAACGAGGGAAAGTGAAGTTGCACCATGTCATGAAGTTGCTGGACAAATGGTATATCCGTCGTGTCCTTCGAAAGGACATGGCCCAGTTGATGACTTGTCTTCAGCAAGGTAAAACAATGTATTATAACGAGCGAAGAAAAATAAGGTACCAATTGAATGATTCTCCAGAATAGTTTATATAGCATTAAATCGAAGAGCGTGACGGATTTGGAAATCCGTTATGACATCCTGTTAGATGCCAACCACTTCATCTATCAGGCACATTTCCCCGGAGAACCGATCACTCCAGGGGTTTGCGTCATACAAATTGCCAAGGAACTGATGGAGGACCATCTTCATCAGGCTCTGACAATCAAGGCGGTGAAAAATGTGAAGTTCCTGAGTGTGATATCGCCTGTTGACACCCGTCAAGTGACTTTTGCTTTTGAGAAGATTGTCGTAGATGATACGGCAAAAACTTGCAAGGCACAGGTTCAGGTATTGTCGGGAGAAACCTTACTGGCAAAACTATCCTTTGTTTTGAAGAATGACTAAAGACAGACAGCGACAGTTATTGCACGACCGTGGTATTTGCGTCGTGATTCCCACTTATAACAATGATGGGACTATTGCTGCTGTCGTCAAGGAAACACTCGAAGAGTGTAGTGATGTCATTGTGGTCAACGACGGTTCTACTGACAAAACGTCAAGCATTCTTCAGTCCATAGAGGGTATTACGATAGTTGAGTACACCAAGAACCAGGGTAAGGGCTATGCCTTGAAATGTGGCTTCAGACGTGCCTTGGAGATGGGCTTTTCGTATGCTATTACTCTAGATGGCGATGGACAGCACTACCCCTCGGATATTCAGCAATTCCTAAGTGCCAACCAAGAGCACCCCGGGACATTGATCATTGGCAGCAGACAACTGGACAATGTGGAACGCTCAGGTGGCAGCAGTTTTGCCAACAGGTTCTCCAATTTCTGGTTTTATATCCAGACCGGTCGTAGACTGTCGGACACTCAGAGCGGCTATCGCCTTTATCCGCTGAGAAAACTTCGCGGTCTTGGTCTGCTTACTTCGCGTTATGAGGCAGAACTTGAACTGTTAGTCTTTGCGTCATGGCATGGTGTGGAGTTGGTACCTATTGACATTCGGGTCTATTATCCGCCGAGGGAAGAAAGAGTTAGCCATTTCCGTCCTGGCAAAGACTTTGCAAGAATCAGCGTGCTTAATACCGTCTTGTGTTTTCTGGCCATTGTTTATGGCTTGCCATTGCGCCTGTTCAGATGGTTTGCCAATACCATCAGAACTATTTACTCCATACTCTTTGTGTCATTCTTCTGCTTTTGTGTGATTACGCCTGCCGTATGGTTGTATGTCAAGATAGGCCGTATGACAGAGCGGAAGCGTCATAATCTGCATAAGCTGATATACCACGCATGCCGTTTTGTCATGCTGAAGCATGGCATTCCGGGGACTCGTTTTACCTATCAGGAGAATGACAATGTGAATTTCCCTGACCAAAGGTCAGAGTGTGGCGATGCAATTTCGAAGCCAGCAGTTGTCATCTGTAATCACCAGTCTCATATTGACTTGGCTTGCCAGTTGATTTTTACGCCCAACATAATATTCCTGACGAACCAATGGGTGTGGAACAATCCATTGTACGGACTGCTGATTCGCCATGCCGAGTACTATCCCGTGGCCGATGGTATTGATGCTTTGCTTCCGAAGCTCCGTTCATTGGTGGAGCGCGGCTATAGCATTGCGGTGTATCCTGAAGGTACCCGTTCGAAGGACTGCCGTATAGGTCGTTTCCATCAGGGCGCATTCCACATAGCTGAACTGCTTGACCTGGATATTATCCCCATGTATCTTTATGGACCAGGAAAGATCCTTCCGAAGAAGAGTCATCATCTGCGCAAGGGGCCTATATATATAGAAATAGGTGACCCCGTCACTCAGCACCAGCTGAAACAAATGGGTGACACGAAGCGTCAAGCATCTGTGATGCGTAAGCATTATATCGATCAATATGAGAGAATTGCCAATCGGATAGAACAAGAAGTTTGAAATATGAAACGTGTCGTCATCATAGGAAGTGGCATGGGAGGACTGTCATGCGGTGTTATCCTGGCAAAGAACGGTTATGACGTAACCGTCCTGGAACAGGGTAGTCAGATAGGCGGTTGTCTGCAATGCTTCACCCGTCGTGGTGCGCGTTTTGAGACTGGTATGCATTTTATCGGCAGTGCTGGTGAGGGTCAGACGTTAGACCGGTTGCTGGAGTATTTGGAGGTGAAGAAGGACATTACGTTGTCCGAGCTGGACCGGGACGGTTACGACGTGGTATGCATTGATGGCAAGAGATATCGTTTTGCCAACGGTCGTGATGCCTTTGTTAGGCAGATGACGGACTACTTTCCTCACCAGCATGAGGAGCTGAACGGGTATTTCGACCTGATAGAGAAGGTTGCCGGCGCCTCGTCGCTGCACTCGCTGAGAGAGGCTGAGAGCGATGCTGCTATCAATACGGAGTATCAGTTGCGCTCGATCAATGAGGTTGTGGAGGGCGTGATTACGGACCCGTTGCTTGCGAAGGTTCTTGTCGGCACGTTGCCTCTGTATGCTGCTGAGCGTGACAAGACGCCATTCTCGACGCATGCCTTTATTACGGACTTCTACAACCAGAGTGCGTATCGCATTGTGGGGGGTAGTGACAGGATAGCTCAATCGATGACTCGCACGATAGAGAAGTATGGCGGTAGGGTGTTGCCTTGCCATCGGGTGACCCGTATTGTCTGCGATGAGCGACATGCTACTGGCGTGGAGGTTGAGACAATAGACAATAAACGATACGTACCTTGCGACTATGTCATTTCCGATGCCCATCCTATGCGTACGCTGGAACTGACGGACTCGAAACTGATACGTCCTGCATTCCGTAGGCGCATCAATTCCATTCCCCAGACGGTGGGTGGCTTTTCTGTATATTTGGAATTCAAGGAGGGCACTGTGCCTTACCAGAACTATAATTTCTACGGTTATCATAACGGTACGCCTTGGAATTGTGAGAAGTATGACGAGGAGTCGTGGCCTAAGGGCTATCTGTATATGCACTTCTGTCAGGAAGAAAAGCCATGCTACGCCAAGACCGGTGTCATCCTGTCCTATATGCAGATGAGTGACGTGGCGCAATGGGCAGGCACCAGGATTGGGCACCGTGGGGCTGACTATGAACAGTTCAAGCTGGGTAAGGCCGAAAAGCTGATAGACTCTGTAGAGCGTCACTTCCCTGGTCTTCGTGACAGTATCAAGCACTATTACACCTCTACTCCTTTGACGTATTATGACTATACGGGAACGGAGGGTGGCAGCATGTATGGCATTGCCCGCGACATTCATCTTGGAGCAGCCTGCAGGGTGCCTCATCGCACGAAGATCCCTAATGTGCTCCAGACGGGGCAGAACATCAATTCGCATGGCATACTGGGTGTTACTGTGGGAACGATAGTGACTTGTAGCGAACTGCTGACGGCAGAACGTATTTACCAGCAAATCATTGACTCGAACAGGATATGAAGCAGAAAGTGGTCATTATAGGTGCAGGATTAGGCGGACTGTTCGCCGGAGCCATTTTGAGCAAGGAAGGTTTCTGGGTGACGCTGGTCGAAAAGAATGCCGTCATTGGTGGCGGGCTTCAGAGTTTCCAGCGCTTTGGCGAGCATTTCGATACTGGCATGCATGTCATTGGCGGTCTGCAGCCACAGGGTAACATCTGGAAGATTTGCCGCTATCTGGGCATTCTCGATGACATCAAGGTGCGCGACGTCGATGACGACTGTACCGACCTCCTGTATTTCTCGGAAGACCACACCTATTATGTCATAGGGAAGGGTCGCGAGGGCTTTGTCGAGTCGTTGGTTAAGAGTTTTCCTGATGAGCGTCAGAATCTGGAGAGGTATGTCGATGCCGTGTTGTCGATAGCCGATAAGGTGGACCTTTTTAACCTTCGCCCGACGGAAGGCCAGCTGAGTCTGTTTGTTGACTCAGAAGATTTCCTGATGTCTGCCGACGACTTTATTGCCAGGTTTACTTCCGATGAGAGACTGAGAAGTGTACTTGCCTATATGAATCCTTTGTATGGTGGGCGTGCCCATGAGACACCAGCCTACGTCCATGCCATCATCAGTACGTTGTATATCAAGGGTGCCAGCCGTTTTGTCGGCGGTAGTGGCCAGTTTGCCCAGCTTCTGGCCGACACTATCAGACAGCGTGGTGGGGAAATCATAACCAACGACGGCGTGGAATGGATAGGGATTAATGACCGGAAGGTGGACTTTGTTAGGACCAGGACGGGAAAGGTGTTGACGGCAGACTACTATATCTCCGATATTCACCCTTGCGCGCTATTGAAGCTGACTGACGAGAAGGCTTTTCCCAAGTCGTATCGCGAACGCCTGAATGCCATCCCCAACACCCACTCCGCCTTTTCGCTATATATCAAGCTGAAACCCGACAGTTTCCCCTATATCAACCATTCGGTGTACTATATGACAAAGTATTCCGATGTCTGGAACTTCAGCAGGACCGACCGTCCTTGGCCCCTCGGTTTCTTGATGATGACCCCTCCAAACGAGGACCAGGGGAGGTATGCGACGAAGGTTCTGGTGACGGCTCCCATGCCTTTCCAGATGGTGAAACGCTGGGAAAACACGACTGTAGGCCATCGCGGGGAAGACTATGAGGCCTGGAAGCGGGAGCGTGCTGACGAGCTGTTGGCCCAGATGGAAGAGGTTTATCCCGGTTTCCGTGATGCTATTGAAGACATCAATACTGCGTCGCCCTTAACCATCCGCGACTTTTATGGCGTCAAAGAAGGCAGCATCTGTGGCTTTGCCAAGAATTGCCAGAACATGACCCTTTCGCAAGTGCCTGTCGTCACGAAGGTACGCAACCTCCTGCTTACCGGTCAGAACAACAACCTTCATGGATTCTGTGGCGTTCCGCTGACCGCCATCAATACCTGTGAGGCTATATTAGGCCTTAATTACGTGGTTAACAAGATAAACGAGGTCAAGTGAAGAATGGAATATAGAAAGAGAACTTTGGACAGATGCAGATGGATGATGGTGGTTAGTCTATCACTCATCATTTATTACATGTCACTTCTCCCCGCAGCTGCACAGAAGGTCAATATCTGGGAAGGGACTTCTGTGCATAAGTGCGTTGAGATGACCGCGTATCTGTCTGAAGGCACTCTGGCTAATACGGCAGTTATTGTTTGTCCGGGAGGCAGTTATTTCTGGCATGACACCCAGACTGAAGGACATGACGTGGGACGTTGGCTGCAGAAGAATGGCATCTCGGCATTCGTGCTGAACTATCGTACGGCATACGTTCCTGCCTTTGTGACGCACTATCGCTTGTTGTTTCGTGGCAATCGTTATCCTGACCCTCAGGATGATTTGCGGCAAGCCATCAGGTTTGTCAAATCGCATGCGGAGGAATACCATGTTGACAAGGACAGAATCGGCGCTATGGGCTTTTCGGCAGGCGGACATCTGGTGATGTCAGCAGCCGAGCTCTTCGACCAGAATGACCGTCCGGCCTTTGTCGTCCCAGTTTATCCTGTTGTCACCATGACTGAACCCTGCGTCCACAAACGTTCCCGTCGAGGACTGTTGGGCGACTCTCGTACACGAAACAAGCAACTCCGTGACAGACTGTCGTTGGAGAGGCATGTGCCGTCAGACTGTCCGCCAGTATTCTTGGTGAACTGTGTTGACGACCCGATTGTAGATTACCACAACTCGATATTGCTTGACTCGGCTTTGACGGCCAAGAACATTCCCCATCGTTATGTCCAATTCCGAACTGGCGGTCATGGCTTTGGAGCCTGCGAAGAGAAGGGAACTGACGAGAGTCGGCAATGGAAGCCGATGTTCCTGGAGTGGGTTGGAGAAGTGATAAGTTCAAAATTCAAAGAAAAAAAATGATTAGAGATCCGAAGTTTGACGATATTCGTCCTTATTACGAAGAGGAGATTCCTGCTGCCATGCAACGGATAGCAGACAGCGACGTGTTCCCGTTGCTGGCCTCTTTTGTCTATCCGACAGAACCTTTGGAGGAAATCCGCAACCGTATTCGTTCGTTCAAGACGGTCCGGGAGTTCCAGCATGACACGATGAGTCGTGTCAACGAGCAGGTCATAGCCCGTAGCATCAGCGACTTCTCCGTGTCTGGCTTGGAGCGCCTGTCGCCCGACAAGCACTACCTGTTTATATCGAACCATCGGGACATCATGCTCGACGCAAGCCTCCTTCAATACTATTTCGTGAAGAATGGTTTTGATACGACCGAGATCACTTTTGGCGCCAATCTCATGATGCACCCCGTAGTCATCGATGTGGGCAAGTGCAACAAGATGTTCAAGGTGGCGCGTCCTGGTGGAGACTTCAAGGAGTTCTACCGGAATTCCATGCATTTGTCGGAGTACATTCGCCATACCATTACGGAAAAGGGCCAGTCGGTATGGATAGCGCAACGTAACGGCCGCACCAAGAATGGCATCGACCAGACGGATCAGGGCATCATCAAGATGTTTTGCATGAGCGAGCATAAAGACAAGATCAAGGCTCTGGCAGAACTGAACATGGTCCCCATTGCCATTTCCTATGAATGGGAGTCTTGTGACATCCTGAAGGCTCTGGAACTCTATGAGTCTCAATTCACACGTTACACCAAGAAGCCTGGCGAAGACCTGAACAGCATCCTGACTGGAATCCTGCAGCCCAAGGGCCGTGTGCATATTGCACTCTGCCAGCCCATCCGCATGGCTGAGCTGTCTGCCTTTGAAGGCCAGACCAATAACGAGTACCACAAGTCGGTAGCCAGATTGATAGACAGCCGCATCAATATTGCCTACCGCCTGTATCCGAACAACTACATCGCCCATGACATGCTGTATGGCAATACGCGTTATCAGTCAATGTACACCGAACAAGAATACGAACAGTTCCGAAAGCATCTGTTGAAGCTCGACCGTTATGAGGAAACTTGTGACATAGAGCGGTTGCGCGAGATATTTATCGGAATCTATGCTAATCCTGTAGATAACAGATAGGGATAAAGGGAATGACGAAGCTGATATTGCAGATATTCGAAGCCTTAAGGGCACATGCACTACTGCGCTGGACGTCGCTGCTGGTGCTTACTGCCACGCTGGCGCTGTTGCTGACAGGACAGTCGTACAAGGAGGATATTTCCGACTTCCTGCCACTCGACAAAGGCCAGCAGTCTGCTCTTCAGGAGTACCAGAACACTTCGAGTGCCCGCAGAATCTATATCATCTTCCAGGCTCCCGACAGCTTGTGTCAGGCTGCCGCCGAACGCTATAGTTCATTATTCGATGCGTATTGTTCATCGCCTGATTCTTCTGAAACCTTCAATTCTTCAATCCTTCAATCCTTCAATCCTTCTGACGCCATGTCTGCCGTCTATGCCAGGATGCCTCACCTCCTGACGCCAGAAGACTATGCCCGTATAGACAGCCTGACAAGTGCGCCTGACTTCATCGCCCGTCAACTGCAAAACGACAAGCAAATGCTGATGCTGCCTACTGCAGGCATGATGTCTAATCAGATCCGCCATGACCCGCTGAACTTGTTCACTCCCGTCCTTGAGCGCACCGCTTCGTTCGCGCCCGATGGTTTCTCCACTGGGACAGTCCTCCTGGCCGACTCCCCCTATGGCGCCAGCGAAACGGAACACAATGCCCGTCTGGTTTCGATGCTGCAACAGCTGTGTGACAGCGTCAGCGAAGCATATCCTGACGTTTCCGTCCACCTGACTGGCGGTCCGGTGATAGCCGTCGGTAATGCCCAGCAGATTAAGTCTGACAGCATGCTCTCCGTCACATTGGCCGTTGTCTTGATACTCCTCCTCTTGTGGCTGGCGTTCCGCAATGTCCGCAACTTGTTCCTAATAGCCCTCAGCATAGGGTGGGGGTGGCTTTTCGCTATGGGATGCCTGACGCTGGTTCACAACGACGTCTCCATCATCGTCATTGGCATCTCGTCCGTCATACTGGGTATTGCCGTCAACTATCCCCTTCACCTCATCGCCCATCTCTCACATACCATCGACATTCGTTCTGCCCTCAGGGAGATTGTCATGCCCCTTGTTGTTGGCAACATCACGACCGTAGGAGCCTTCCTCGCCTTGGTGCCGTTGGAGTCCGTGGCATTACGCGACCTGGGACTCTTCAGCGCATTCTTGCTGATTGGCACCATCGTCTTCGTACTCTTGTGGTTGCCGCACATGGTGCAAGGGGCGCCGAAGTCATCACATAGCTTCCTGAGCAGGATTTCCGACGTGCAGTTGGAGAATAAGTCGTGGGTTGTCTGGACAGTCGTGGCCTTAACGGTTGTGCTGGGCTACTTCAGCTTGCAAACGTCCTTCGATGCTGACCTGCGCAACATCAACTACATGACTGACGAGCAGAGACAGGACATGCTATTCATGGAACGGTTTACAGGTCCCCAGTCGCAGTCGGCTGACCTGAGCCAATGGAATGAGTGGCGCAACGGCAAGGGGGCCGAACTCTGCCAGAAACTGAGGGACGTTGCAGCACAGGAAGGTTTCGCCGACGATTCCTTCGACGATTTCTACAACCTCATCGGCCAGGCTCCTACCGACGATGGGCGGTCGCTTACTGCTACCATCGTCAGTAACCTGTCGGACAATTTCAACTACATCGGCTGGTCCTGTGGATTCATCGTGTTCTTCTTCCTTTGGTTCTCGTTAGGAAGCATCGAACTGGCCTTGTTGTCATTCCTGCCAATGGCAGTCAGCTGGATATGGATATTGGGCATCATGTCGTTGTTTGGCATTCAGTTCAATATCGTCAACATCATCCTGGCCACCTTTATCTTCGGTCAGGGCGACGACTATACCATCTTCATGACTGAGGGCTGTCAGTACGAATATGCCTTCCGTCGCAAGATGCTCAGTTCCTACAAGCATAGCATCATCATCTCTGCCTTGATCATGTTCATCGGTATTGGCACGCTCATCATCGCCAAACATCCGGCGTTGCGCTCGCTGGCCCAAGTAACCATCGCCGGCATGTTCACCGTTGTCCTCATGGCCTGGCTGCTGCCGCCTTTCATCTTCCGCTGGTTGGTTTACGAGAAGGATGGTAGCGAACGCAAGCAACCCATAACATGGCGCTGCCTCTTTAATCATTCAATTCCTCAAACTGTCTCCGATCGCTACCGTTACCGCGGCATCGAGATAGCCTCGACTGTCAACCGCCGTCTGCGCTATTGGCGTAAACATCCCACGGAACTGGAAGCTTTGTCAAGAGACCATATAATAGTCGACGACGGCTGGGGCGAGACCGCCATGCTTGTGGCCTTACAGCACCCGCAACAACAATATATAGTCCAACTGGCTGACGAAGACCACACCACCGTAGCCCGTCATGCCATAGAAGGTCTGGTACAAAACCTAACAGTAAAAACATAAGTCCGCGCCCGGCGGTTTCCCCGCCTGGTACATTAACAAAAGAAACAATATGAAACAAAAAATCAGGCAATTGTTAGAGGACGCCCTTCCTCTGGTAGACTTCGACTCGGATTTCCTTTTCAGCGAATTGGATTCTCTGGGAGTCACCACCATCTTAATGATGCTTTCCGACGAATTCCACATCAAGCTGGAAGCGACAGACGCAACCCCCAAGAACCTCAAGACCCTCGACAGCATAGTCGCGTTGGTAGAGAAAAAACTTGCGGAGCAATAACTTCATTTTTTCAATTCTCAATGACCATCGAGAACTATATCGAGCGTAACGCCGAACTATACCCAGACAAGACGGCTATTGTCTGCCGTCAGGAAAGCTGTACCTACCAGACTCTGCAGAAAAGGATCGACGAAAGGACCGCCTGTCTAAAAGAGACCGGTTACGGGAAAGGCCAGATAGCCTGTCTGAGGGCGCTGCCGTCCATAGACTACCTGGTGGACTATTTCGCCTTCCATCGGATAGGCTGCATAGTCGCTCCCTTGGAAAAGGATATGCCGGAAACCACTTTCCAGAGCATCTCAGCCGAACTGACTTCTAACTTCAATCCGTCTTTGTCCCCTATGCTGCAATACCATTGCAGCCCTTCAGCTCCTCACTCCTTCAATTCTTCTCCAGAAGATTCTGCTGACATCCTCTACACAACAGGCACGACGGGAAAATCGAAAGGCGTCATCATCAGCCATCAGACCATCGTTGCCGATGCCGAGAACCTCATTGACGGCCAGGGATTCTCACACGACTTGGCGTTTGTGGTCAACGGACCCTTGAACCATATCGGCAGCCTGTCAAAGATCTATCCTGTCATGATGCTGGGCGCAACGCTCATCATCGTCGATGGACTGAAAGACCTGAACGCTTTCTTCGAAGCCTTTGATTATCCTGCGACAAGAATGGCCACATTCCTGGTTCCCGCCAGCATCCGCATCCTCCTTCAGTTTGGCGAAGAGCGCTTAGCCTCGCTGGCCCATAAAATGGAGTTCATCGAGACGGGGGCCTCAGCCATTTCACATACCGACATGGAGGCTCTTTGCCGCCTGCTGCCTAACACCCGGCTCTACAATACTTACGCCTCGACGGAAACTGGCATCATCTCTACCTATAATTATAACGACGGCAGGTGTCTGCCAGGCTGTCTGGGACGTCCCATGAAACACTCGCAAATCATCATTACCGACAAGGGCACCATAGCCTGCAAGGGGAAGACCCTGATGACAGGATATGTCGGAGACCCTGAACAGACGGCGGCTATTATGCGAGACGGCATCGTCTATACTTCTGACATTGGCACCATCGATGCGGAAGGCATGCTCCACCTGACAGGTCGCGAGGACGACGTCATCAACGTCGGAGGCTTCAAGGTTGCTCCGACGGAAGTGGAAGACGCCGCACTTTCTTTCCCTGATGTGGAAGACTGTATCTGCATCTCTGTCGACCACGTCATTACAGGCAAAGCCCTCAAACTGCTCGTCGTTATGAAGGAAGGTAAAGAGTTGAACCGCAGAGCATTAGCCCTGCATCTGAAATCTATGCTGGAGCCCTACAAGATACCTCTCTTATACGCCCAGACGGAGAAGATTGAGCGAACCTTCAACGGCAAAATCAATAGGAAATACTATCGTTCTCTCGGATAATTTTTCATTTCTATAAATAACTTCAATTCTTTTATTTTTCAATTCTTCAATTCTTTTTCGTACCTTTGCAGCCATGATTCTGAACAACGAAAACATTCTCCAGCCTGAAAGTCTGAACGACAAGCGCATTGCGGTACTGCTCTCGGGCGGTGTCGACTCCAGCGTAGTGCTCTACGAACTGGTGCGACAGGGGCTGCAGCCCGACTGTTTCTACATCAAGATAGGTCCGGAGGAAGAGGAAGAATGGGACTGTTCCAGCGAGGAAGACCTGGAGATGGCCACCGCCGTCAGCCACAAATACGGCTGTCGCCTCGAAGTCATTGACTGCCATCGTGAGTATTGGGACCAGGTGACCACCTATACGATGAATAAGGTACGCGCAGGAATGACCCCGAACCCCGACGTCATGTGCAACCGCCTCATCAAGTTCGGAGCCTTCCACGAGAAGCGAGGTCACGACTACGACCTCATCGCCACCGGCCACTATGCACAAAAGGAACAGACTCTCCTCCAACCCCTCCCTCTATCCTGGCTTTGTACCAGCCCTGACCCTGTGAAGGACCAGACCGACTTCCTGGCACAGATCTACGACTGGCAGCTGGCGAAGGCTCTCTTCCCCATAGGCCACATGATGAAGGAAGAGGTGCGTGCCATTGCCGAGCGTGAACACCTGGCACCAGCCCACCGCCGCGACTCACAAGGCATCTGCTTCCTCGGCAAGATCAACTACAACGACTACCTGCGCCGTTACCTTGGCGAACTGCCAGGCGACGTCGTAGAACTGGAGACTGGCCGCATCGTCGGCCACCACAAAGGCCATTGGTTCCACACCATCGGCCAGCGCAAAGGCATGGGACTGGGCGGAGGACCCTGGTTCGTCATCAAGAAAGACATCCAGCAGAACATCGTCTACGTCTCCCACGGTTACGACCCCCAGACCGCCTACTGCCAGCACTTCCGCATCCGCGACTTCCACCATCTGACCCTCCCCCTCGAACAAGTTCAAAGTTCAAAGTTCAAAGTTCAAAGTTCTTCGACCAAGGTCGAAGCGAGCAAGCTCGAGGCAAAGTTTAACGTTACCATCAAGATTCGCCACACCCCTGAGTTCCTGCCTGCCCAGATTGAGTCCACGGAAACCCCAGGCGAATACATTATCCATGCCGCAGCCCCCATCCACGGTGTCGCCCCAGGCCAGTTCTGCGTGGTCTATGACGCTGACCACCACCGCTGCTTCGGCTCTGGCGAAATAGCCCTCCATTCTTACAAATAAAACTGTTATGAAAAGAATCATTCTCGTTCTTGTGACTATGCTGACGGTATTTGGAACCGTCCAGGCACAACGTTTGGTGTCGGTTGTAGATAATAACTGAAAAGGATACCACTATAATAATCGAAAAGGTTACCACGTAGACCAGAGTTTTACGTTATATATAAGGTGACTCATAAGAGCACTGTA
>JAEEVT010000154.1 GCA_016291005.1 Prevotella sp.
CATTTCTACGCCGTTGGAAACCTGATAGCTGTTGTCGTTGTTCTTGATGGCACCGCCATTGTAGACGATGGTCATGCTGATACCCTCGACATCAGAAGCCATGGTCTCAGCGGTATAGTTGCCACCCTCGCTCTTCGGAGCCAGGCCAGCGCAGTTGTTGACGAAGTTCCATGTAGCCGTCACGTCTTCAGCAACGGGATCGTCGCCACCACCACCGGTTACGGGCAGGATGATGCTAATCAGCTGCCAGTAGTCGTTGTCATTCTGTGAAATCTCAATGCTAGCAGCCTCGCCAGTAGCAGTGTAGGTAGCCGAGTTGTTCTCGGTAGTCACAACACCCTCAGCACTGCCGTTGAAGTATACGGCTCCGGGCTTGCTGTAGGTAGCCACCTCAAACTGGGCACCCTTGCAAGAAGGAACAGTGACCTTCGTGCCCGTATTCACCTGGTGCCAGCCGCTGCCGTTATAGGCAAACTTGCCGCTGGTAGCGTCCACGTCAGCCTTCACGTCGATGATCTTGCCGTTAACGGTGGCCTGAGTGACGATGATGCCATTACTGCCTTGGATGTTGTGCTTAGGATTGTCGTTATATCCGTCGAGCGGGTAGGTCAATGTGACGGCGTTGGTGCGGTCGGCCAAACTGACTTCGTTAGTGGTGTAAACGGCAGTCAGCGTCATGTCGGCCTCAGGAGTTATCTCCGCGCCTGTATTGTAAGTCGTGGTACCGTCGTTCCAGCCAGTCAGCGTAGCGCCTTCTTTGTAGAGGGTATAGTTCTTCGGGGCGTTGAACTTGTCGCCGGCGTTAACCTCAAGAGCCTTAGGTGCAACACCTGTGCCTTCGCCGGCAGCAAACGTGATGTTGTACTTTGTGATCTCTGCAGGAATATCGGCAGGGTCGATGGCCTCAACGGCGAAGTAGGGGTTGTAGTTGGCCTTGCTGAAGTAGAGCGTTGCGGGCTCGTTGGTACGATAGTATGCAACCACCACGTTGTTATGATCGCTCGACCACTTTGGACCATTCGTGTTGAACTTGGCAACCTCTGCACCAGCATCATTGGTAACGACGATGTCGTTGCCGTAGTCGTGAGTGGCGTAAGTAATCTTAACGCAGCCCTGAACAGGAACGCTGGCAGTGAAGTTCGACCAACCGTATGCCGTTCCGTGCCAATTGCCCTTCAGTGTGGCTGCGGCCTCTTCGGCATTGTCTGCCTGACTGATGGCACCGTCATCAGCTACCTTGATGTAGACTTCACTTCCAGTAGCCAGTTCCTGAAGCTGAGTCAGGTCGGCCTTGATGTCGCGGAAACCTGAGGGTTGAGCACCCTCGCCGCCGTATGTTACGGTGATGGTGAAGATGTCGGTTCGTGCGGTTGCTGTGAAAGTGACGCTGTTGGCAGAGCCTGTCCAGGTACCTTCGGCGTATTCACCAGTCTCAGTACCCATGTTGTCGAGAGATGCACCAGTGAAGACAATCTTAGTGATGACCTTGTCCTCAGGGACAGAGAGTGTCAGCGTTCCTGCAGGATCATTTGTGCTGGCAGTATAGAGCCTGATTTGGCCCTTCGTGCCTTGGCCAGTAGAAAAGTCATTCCAACAGTTGCGGCCTGCCAGTTTCATGGTGACGTTACCGGCAGTCCAAGTACTCTCTTGATTCTTAACGCTTGATTTCTCGACACCAGAACCATAGTCATAGCCCATGTCGAAGTCGAACACGCCATCCTCTACCGATGCAGTCTTTGTAACGGTCAGATTGAAGCTGGCCTTGCTGGGCTGATAGGTGTTGTCACCAGCAAATGCAGCGGTAATGGTGCTGGTACCCTTGCCCACGAAGTTGATGACACCGTCGGCAATAGTGGCTACATCCTCGTTGGAGCTGGTCCACTCCACAGTGGCATTGTTCAGTGGTGCGCCAGTGACATCGAGGACAGTTGCTGTAGGTACATTCATTGTACCGCCTACCTCGCCAGTAGCACCCTCGTCCATTCCTTCGATGCTGACGAAGGTCTTGGCACGTGGATCCTCCTCACGAGTCAGGGAGACGAGTTGGTTATCAGTGTCAAACTCGTAAGTGGTATTATACTTCTTTAGATTACCATAGATAACGACTTGGTCGCCAACTTGGATGTCATCCTCGGAGGTAAAGTTTTCACCATTGATACCCTTTCCGCGGTATGCCTGCAGCTGGTCGGCTGTAGTCGTTCCGTCCTCAGATATATTATAGGTGATGTTTCCATACTGCGCATTGTAGGCAGTAACAATCTTTGAAACAATTCCCTTGGCGTAGACACCAGTAACACCTGTTCCTGAATCAATGGCAGCACGGGCCTGAGCTACGGTGTAAGGGTTGTCTGCAGTACCGGCAGCGGGCTCGCTGCTGGTGGCGGGCAGGGTGATAGTGAGGTTGTTCCAGTAGTTGTTGCTGACCTGAGAGATTTCAAGGGTAGCATCGTCAGTGGTGGCGGTGAATTTGGCGGTGTTGCCGTCAGCCGTACCTGCTGCACCGTTGAAGTTGACAGACGTGGCGTCGTTGTAAGTGCTGACGGCAAAGGTGGCGTCCTTGCAGGAAGGAACGGTAACCTTCGTGCCAGTGTTCACCTGATGCCAGCCGCTGCCGTTATGTGCAAATTTACCACTGGTAGCGTCCACGTCGGCCTTCACGTCGATGGTCTTGCCGTTAACGGTGGCCTGAGTGACGATGATACCATTGCTGCCTTGGATGTTGTGCTTAGGATTGTCGTTATATCCGTCGAGCGGGTAGGTCAGTGTGACGGCGTTGGTGCGGTCGGCCAGACTGACTTCGTTAGTAGTATAAACAGCAGTCAGCGTCATGTCGGCCTCAGGAGTTATCTCCGCGCCGGTAGTGTAAGTCGTGGTACCGTCGTTCCAGCCAGCCAGTGTAGCGCCTTCTTTGTAGAGCGTGTAGTTCTTCGGGGCGTTGAACTTATCACCGGCATTTACCTCAAGAGCCTTAGGAGCAACGCCTGTGCCTTCGCCGGCAGCAAACGTGATGTTGTACTTTGTGATCTCTGCAGGAATATCGGCAGGGTCGATGGACTCAACGGCGAAGTAGGGGTTGTAGTTGGCATTGCTGAAGTGGAGCGTAGTTGGTTCGTTGATACGATAGTATGCAACCACCACGTTATTATGGTCATTCATCCACTTGCTACCGCTGGTATTGAACTTGGCAACCTCTGCACCAGCATCATTGGTGACGACGATGTCGTTGCCGTAGTCATGAGTGGCGTAGGTAATCTTTACGCAGCCCTGAACAGGTACGCTGGCAGTGAAGTTAGACGAACCGTATGAACCATGTACTTTTCCCTTGATTGTGGCAGCAGCTTCGTCGGCATTCTCTGTTGTGCCGATTGTGCCATCTTCAGCAACAGTAATGAACACGGGACTTTCTGTTAACAGCTCCGAATGCTCCATCAGGTTCAGCTTGATGTCGCGGAAACTGGTAGTAGGCTCGTCACCGCCGTTAGCGTCTTTAACGTAAGATACTACTATTTTTCTAATACCCGTTTTTCCATTTGAGGCATTAGTCAGTGTAAGAGACTTTACATTTGTAGCATCTGTTGTGAAAGTCTGGACGGTTTTATCTGCTACTTTCGCTGTCGTGGATGCAGTAACACTTTCTCCATTTGCAGTGTAGGACGTTGTCCAACCTGCTGGTTCTGAGAAAGGATAGCTGTTACTTAGAGTTATTTCTACTTTAGTAATATGAGCAGAAATACCTTGGTTAAAAGCAATAGTCATAGAGCCTGTTTTATAAATGCTCATTTCGCTTTTTTTAGCGTAGCCAAGAGACGATGAGACGATAACATCTGTCGTTATTATCTCCATTTCACCTCCTGTGCTGGATGTTCCAGCCTTTGAAACGGTATAAGACTTGTCGGCATTATCAAAATCCGCCAAATCAATGGTGGCAGTCTTTTCGTCACTATCCTCGAGAATAGCTGCTAACGAGAAGCCTCCAAACAGCATGACGAGCATGCTGAGAAGTGAAAAACGTAAAAGTTTGTACTTCATGTTGTTTTTTGTTTTAGTTAGTAATTATGTGAATTAAATGATTTCAGGGCTTATCGCGTTGTAACGCTATGAGGGTACAAAGATAATAAAAAATGCGGGAACTCCAAATGTCGCCGCATGAAAAGTTTGTTAAACGCTTCGTAAACGTTTGCGTCATTGAAAGATGTTTTCGTAACGTTGTTGCGTTAAAAACAGATGAACATTCTGACTCTTAACGCTCTGGCTCTACGTGGACGGCGATGTGGGTGTCTTCGCCATAGTGTTTTCGCAGCACATCCTCTACTTCCGAGGCCTTGTCGTGGGCTTCGCGCAGGGTGATGTCGCCGTCCATCAGGATGTGCAGTTCTATGGCATAGTGGTTGCCGATGCGGCGGGTGCGGAGGTCATGAGGTTCTGCGATGCCAGATACTGAGGCGGCCAGTTGTAGAATCTCGGCCTCCACATCATCGGGCAGCGACTGTTCCATCAGGTCGCCAATGCCACGGCGTATCAGGTCGATAGACACCTTAACGATGAATAGTCCCACGATGATGGAAGCTACGGGGTCGAGCACGGTCCAGCGCTGACCCAGGAAGATGGCGCCGCCGATGCCGACGGCTGTGCCTATGGATGAGAGGGCGTCGCTGCGATGATGCCACGCGTTGGCCTCTACTGCCTGCGATTTCAGCTGGCGGGCCTTCACCATCGAGTAGCGATAGACTGCTTCTTTCATCACCACCGACAGCAAGGCTGCCCATAGTGCCAGCATGCCTGGAGCCTCCAGTTGCTGACCGTTTGCCCAGGCTAGGATGTTCATGATGCCGCTATAGACGATGCCTATCGCAACGAAGAGCAACGCTACGCCGATGATGGTCATTGCCAGTGTCTCGTACTTGCCGTGACCGTAGTCGTGCGACTTGTCCTGGGGTTTGCCGCTGATGCGTACAAAGGCCAGCACAATGATGTCGGTCACGAAGTCGCTCAGCGAGTGGACGGCATCGGCCACCATCGCAGCACTGTGGCCCAGGATGCCTGCCACAAACTTAAAGGCGAGCAGTATGATATTTACTGCTCCGCCTACAAGTGTTACCTTATATATTTCTTTATTCCTTTCCGTCTCTACCTTAGATTTCGGGCTTCATGTTGGTATAGACGGTCTGAACGTCGTCGAAATCTTCGAGACGCTCTACCATCTTGTCAATGGTCTCACGCTCCTCGGGAGTGACGTCCTTCAGATCGTTGGGGATACGGGTGAACTCAGCTCCCGTCACCTCAAAGCCGTTCTCCTCCAGGTGCTTCTGGATGGCGCCGAACGACTGCGGGTCGCCGTAGATCGTTATGCTGTTCTCTTCCTCGTCCTCGTCGAACTCGTCCTCCACGCCGTAGTCAATCAGGTCGAGAATCATCTCGTCCATGTCCAGACCGTCGGTCTTTTTGAAGGTGAACACGCACTTGTGGTCGAACAGGAACGACAGCGAGCCCTGGGTACCCAGGTTTCCGTTGAACTTGTTGAACACCGAGCGGACGTCACCCACAGTACGTGTGGTGTTGTCGGTCAGCGTGTCAACAAAGATGGCAATGCCGTGGGGGCCGTAGCCCTCGTAGCTCACCTCCTTGTAGTCGCTCTGATCCTTACCCATAGCGTTCTTGATGGCACGCTCAATGTTGTCCTTCGGCATGTTCTCACGCTTGGCGTTAGCGATGATGGCACGCAACGCGGGGTTCATGTCAGGCTCCGGACCGCCTGCCTTCACGGCAATGGCAATCTGCTTGCCAATCTTGGTAAACGTCTTGGCCATGTGGCCCCATCTCTTCAGTTTCGCAGCTTTGCGATATTCAAATGCTCTTCCCATATACTTATAATAATTTAAGAATTCAAATATGTAAAAATGTAATTATTATCTCAGCTCGGCGTTGAGTTGTTTCTTGAGGTTGGCGATTAGTTTGCTCATGATGGCCTCAATCTGCTTGTCGCTCATGGTCTTCTCGGCGTCTTGAAGGATGAAGTTCACGGCGTACGACTTCTTGCCAGCGGGCAGGTTCTTGCCTTCGTAGACGTCGAACAGCTCGA
>JAEEVT010000155.1 GCA_016291005.1 Prevotella sp.
GACCTTCAGACCGAACTGCTCTATATCCACTTCGGGGTCGCCGGCAATAAGGGCATCAGCCAGACCTTCGCCATACTGGGCGAGCAGGGCGGCATCGGTGGTCTTCATCGTGGCACGTACTCGCCGTTCGTTCACACTCTTCTTGCCGTCGGCCGTCTTATAGACAGGCGTCGAGCGGTGAAACGTGGTACCGAAGGCCACCTCGGCATCACGTTTCACATCGTTGGATATATTAATCTTTCTCATTTCTCAATTCGTGTAATTCGTTCTATTCGTTGTCGAAAAAGAAATTCGTGTAATTCGTGCAATTCGTTGTTAAAAAAAACGTTGTTTAGAACATACTGAAGTCCAGTTCGTCAATCTCTTCCTCAACGGGTTCCTCAGTGTCGTCGATGGTGGTTTCCTCAGCCAAAGAGACGAGGGGGAACTCCTGACGGTCGCCAGCAAAGAGGAACAATCCGCCTGGTGTATTAATAAGGTAGCCGTCGTTGTGGTTCGTGCCTCCACGATAACTGAATTCAAACTTATAGATGTCGTCACCTACAGCTGTTGCCAAATCAGCATTTGCCAACTGATAGACTGACTCCCAGTCGTTATCGAGGAACTCTTCCGCCGTTGCCTTCTGTTTAAGTTCGATGGGCGCATCAAACGATGAGGGTAGATTGGGCAGCACCTCCTGACCGTCTTCGCTATAAGCCGTCAGTTCACCCTTCTCCAACCAACGTCCATCTTCATCGACCGTGCCCTGATCCAGTCCGCCTTTGGGAATAATCAGCGCATCGTCAGGCGACAGATAAGCCGAACCACACACACTACCACTACGGTCGGTGGCCACAATGTCCGTCCAACCGTAAAACTTCTTTCTCTCTAATTTTATAGGTGCGGCTCCATAGTCTGCACCCGACAATTTGAATATCAATTCCTTTGCCATATCGTTTTAGGTTACTTTTTGCTTATATCATGCAAATATAGTCATTTCACGTCAATAATTCAATTATTTGACAGAATTTAACTACATTTGAATAGAAATACAAAATGTTGTGCTTGATAATTCAAAAAAAATTGTATCTTTGCACCATTAATAACTAAAAACCAAAGAGACTATGAAAAAACTTTTCTTTATGGCTGCCCTCTGCCTGATGGGGATGGCAGCGCAAGCCCAACAGAATTTGAATTGGGGACAGGGACCGCAGGTGGCTTCGCCTGATGTCCATGCGGACAAATCCGTGACATTCAATTTGATTGCACCTGAAGCACAGAAGGTTCAGATTACTGGCGACATGCTTCCGTCGAAGAAGGTGGAGTTCCAAGGCAACACGTACGATGCGCCAGGCGTGGTGGATCTGGTAAAGGACGACAAGGGCGTGTGGAGCTATACCACGGAGCCGCTGAAGCCTGAGCTGTACACCTATAATATGATTGTGGACGGCGTGAAGATTATCGACCCGCTGAATGTCTATAACATCCGCGACATCAGCAACCTGTTCAGCGTACTGCTCGTGGGCGGTGACGCGCGCGCGGACTTATATAAGGTGAACCAGGTGGCTCACGGCACCGTCAGCAAGGTGTGGTACGAGAGTCCGACGGCAGGTCTGACACGCCGCTGCACGGTCTATACCCCTGCGGGCTACGAGACCAGCGGCAAGGATTACCCCGTGCTCTACCTGTTGCACGGCATTGGTGGCGACGAGAATGCCTGGAGCGAATTGGGCCGGGCTGCCCAGATACTGGACAACCTGATTGCGCAGGGCAAGGCCGAGCCGATGCTGGTGGTGATGACGAACGGCAACATCTCGCAAGAGGCCTGTCCAGGCGAGACCAGCGAAGGTTTCCGCGTGCCGACGATGATGCTGCCCAAGACGATGGAGGGAAGCTTTGAGACGGCGTTCCCCGATGTCGTCAAGTTCATCGAGAAAACCTACCGTGTAAAGAAGGACAAGGCCCACCGCGCCATCGCCGGCCTGTCGATGGGTGGATTCCACAGCCTCTTCATCAGCATCAACAATCCTGACCTCTTCGGCTACATCGGACTCTTCTCTGCCGCCGTCGACCAGCAGCAGGCTGACCCTGCCGGCCACCCGGAGATCTACGCCGACCGCAACGCAAAGATCGACCAGCTCTTCGCCAAGCAACCAAACCTATTTTGGATTGGTATCGGCAAGACTGACTTCCTTATCAAGAACAACAACGACCTGCGTGCCTACCTTGATTCAAAAGGCCACAAGTACACCTACCTCGAGACCGACGGTGGTCACATCTGGCGCAACTGGCGCATCTATCTCTCCGAGTTCACACCGCTATTATTTAAGTAAATGCAACTATCAAAGCTTTATGAAGAAATCCGCATTATTTGTTGTCGCAGCTGCCGCGCTGATGGTTGGCTGCACGCCTGCAGAGAAAGTGACTAAGAACACCATTGACCAGCAGGAAGTCATTAGCAAGCTCTCGCTTGAGGACAAGGCCCACTTCGTCATCGGGTCTGGTATGGAAGGATTCTCTGGCGACAATGCCGTGATAGGTGCCACCAAGAACCTCGTGCCTGGTGCCGCCGGTACTACCTACCCCCTCGACTCGTTAGGCATCCCCGCCGTAGTCTTAGCCGACGGCCCTGCCGGACTGCGCATCGACGCTACTCGTGAAGGCGACAAGGAGACATACTATTGCACCCACTTCCCCATAGGTACCCTGTTGGCTTCGACGTGGAACACCAAACTGGTTGGCGAGGTTGGCCAGGCCATTGGCGAGGAGGTGAAGGAATATGGTGCCGACGTGCTGTTGGCTCCGGCTCTGAACATCATGCGCAACCCGCTGTGCGGCCGTAACTTCGAGTATTACTCTGAAGACCCCGTAGTAGCCGGCAAGACCGCTGCGGCTTATATCAAAGGTGTACAGAAGAACGACGTGGGTACGAGCATCAAGCACTTTGCCGCCAACAACCAGGAGACAAACCGCATGAATACCGATGCCCGCATCTCACAACGCGCCCTGCGCGAGATATACTTGAAGGGCTTCGAGATTGCCATCAAGGAGAGTAAGCCCTGGACGGTCATGACCTCTTATAACTACATCAACGGCACGTACTCCTCGGAGAGCAAGGACCTCGTCGAGACCATCCTGCGCGACGAGTGGGGCTACGAGGGAACCGTGATGACCGACTGGTTTGGTGGCAAAGACGGAGCCAAGCAGATGTGGGCAGGCAATGACATGCTTCAGCCTGGCAAGGTCGAGCAGTTCGATAGCATCGTGGCTGGTGTGAAGAGTGGCAAACTGGCTGAGGCTGATCTCGACCGTAGCGTCAGCCGTACATTGAATCTTGTGGAGAAGAGTCCGCGCTACCAGGGCTACAAGTACTCCAACAAGCCCGACCTGAAGGCCCATGCTGCCGTGACACGCCAGTCGGCTGCCGAGGGCATGGTGTTGATGAAAAATGAAAAGGTACTGCCTTTTGCTGAGACCATCAAAAATGTTGCCCTCTATGGCAACACCTCTTATGACTTCATCGCTGGCGGCACAGGTTCCGGCAATGTCAACCATGCCTATGTGGTATCTCTGCTTGACGGTCTGAAGAATGGAGGTTACACTGTCTCTGAAGAACTGAAGACAACTTACGAGACTTATATAGCCGATGCCAAGAAAAAAGCAGAGGCTGCCCTTGAGGAACAGGCCAAGAAAGATCCAAAGACGGCCGCGCTCGTCAAGTTTCTGCCGCAGCCTCTACCAGCAGAAAAACAGTTCTCTGTCGACGAGTTGACCAAGCAGGCGGAGTCTGCCGACATTGCTGTCATCACACTGGGACGACTGTCGGGTGAGTTCCTCGACCGTAAGGTGGCTGACTTCAACCTGAGCGATTCTGAGCGCCAGTTGCTCCAGCAGGTGTGCGATGTCTATCATAAGGCCAACAAACAGGTCGTCGTACTCCTGAATATCGGTGGTGTCATTGAGACTGCCTCATGGAAGGATCTGCCCGATGCCATTCTCTGTGCCTGGCAGGCAGGACAGGAGGGTGGCAATAGTGTTGTCGATGTACTCAGCGGGAAACAGTCGCCCTCAGGTAAGTTCACCATGACGTGGCCCGTGAAGTTCTCTGACGCCTACTCTTCCAAGAATTTCCCCATCGACGAGGACCCGCGCATCGACATGATGAACCAAGGACAGAAAGGTAATGTGCGCAACGTTGACTATACCGAATATGAAGAGGAGATTTATGTGGGCTACCGCTATTTCGACTCGTTCGACATTCCCGTGAGTTATCCCTTCGGCTATGGCCTGAGTTACACCTCTTTTGAGTACAGCGATGCAAAGATTGCTCAGAAGGATGATGCCTACGACGTGACTGTAACTGTCAAGAACACGGGTACATACGAGGGTAAGGAGGTTGTCGAACTTTATGTCTCTGCCCCAGACAGCAAGGCAGCCAACAAGCCTGTCAAGGAGTTGAAAGCCTATGCCAAGACAAAGAATCTGAAGCCAGGCGAGAGCGAGACTTTGACACTCAGTGTAAAGGCTGCCGACCTTGCTTCATTTGATGCCGATGCCTCTTCATGGGTGGTTGCCGAAGGCGAATATCAGTTCCTCGTGGCTGCTTCGGTTCAGGACATCAAAGCCACTCTGCCTGCTCAGGTGAAAGCCCAGCAGACGAAGGCCCACGACGTGCTGAAACCCAATGTGAAACTCAATTTACTAAAGAGATAGGAATGATATGAAAAAGACCATTGCAACTTTGGCACTGGCAGCGATGTGCTGTTTGAGTGCTCAGGCACAGGAGAAACTTTTCAACAGTGCTAATGTTCAATCACCTGTCGTCAATAAGGACGGTACAGTGACTTTCAACCTTTATGCTCCCAAGGCAGTCAAGGTCGAGGTGACAGGTGACTTCCTGCCTACCCAGAAAATGGAGATAGAGGGGTATGGCTCTTATGATGCTCCTGGTGTGGCCCAACTGAAGGAGGGAAAGAATGGCGTGTGGAGTTACACCACCGGCAAACTTGCTCCTGAGATGTACAGTTATACTTTCAACATCGATGGTATGACCGGAGTGAAAGACCCTGCCAACATCTACGTCAACCGCGATATCGTGTCGTTCACCAACATTTTTATCGTCAGCGCAGAGAAGGGCGACAAGGGCGACCTGTATCGTGTCAATGAGGTGCCTCATGGTAATCTCTCCAAAGTGTGGTATAACAGCCCGACGCTGAAGATGCAGCGCCGCATGACCGTCTATACTCCCGCTGGTTATGACAAGGGAGGAAAATATCCGGTGCTCTACCTGCTCCACGGGGCAGGTGGCGACGAGAATGCATGGAGTGAACTCGGCCGCGCCGCCCAGATTCTCGACAACCTCATTGCCACAGGCAAAGCAAAGCCCATGATTGTGGTGATGCCTAATGGCAATCCCAATTGCCAGGCAGCCCCAGGTGAATGGTCGTTCGGCATGTATACGCCCGGATTCCGTGATTCAGGAACTGGTCCCACTGCTCCTGCTGTTGCCACAATTCCTGCCAGTTTCAGGGATATCGTCAACTACGTTGATGCCAACTATCGCACCGTCAAGAGCCGTGCAGGCCGCGCTGTCTGTGGTCTCTCCATGGGTGGTGGCCACACTTTCTCCATCAGTCTGCTCTATCCCAACACGTTTGACTACTACGGACTCTTTTCTGCGGGTCTGCATCTGGGCAAGAATTCCGGCAGGAACCAGTCTTTTGCAGAGCAAATCAAGAGTGACCCTGACTTTGCACAGCAAAGTGCAAAACTCTTCGGTAGCAAGCCAAAATTATACTGGATGGGAATGGGCAAGACCGACTTCCTCTATCAGAGCACCGTTGACCTGCGAAATTACTGGGACTCGAAGGGCTACAAATATGAATATGTTGAGACCGACGGCGGTCACATCTGGCGCAATTGGCGCATCTATCTGACGATGTTCGCCCAGAAGATTTTCAAGTAGGATAATAATCCTTCACTCCAAAAACAATGCCAGGAAGAAAGCGATTCTTCCTGGCATTGTTTTTTATCACACTCAAATCGAAAGTGCCTGCGG
>JAEEVT010000156.1 GCA_016291005.1 Prevotella sp.
CCAGCGTATATTTACAATTAGGTGTGGTCGTTGCCAACTCTACTGCCTCGGAAATGGCTGTACCCGGCGAACCTGAGTGCGTCGGGTCCTTAGTCAGAATGTCCTTACCGGCACGGGTCGACATCGAAGGAGAGCCTTCGACGACGGCGCCAAACGTACGCATGATGCTTGAGCGGTAAGGCTTCTGCTGCATGGTAATCTTCACCTGATAGACAGCGCAATCCAATCCGTAGATCTTCGCGGCATAGCTCAGCGCAGCACCCCATTGACCGGCACCTGTCTCGGTAGTGACGTTGGTCGTTCCCTCCTGCTTGGCATAGTAGCACTGGGGCAGGGCAGAGTTGATCTTGTGTGAACCTAAGGGATTGGTTGACTCGTTCTTGAAATAGATGTGGGCAGGGGTACCCAACGCCTCTTCAAGGGCATAGGCACGAACGAGTGGGGTAGAGCGATAGTACTTGTACTTCTCGAGGACGTCCTCAGGGATATCAATCCAGCGATGCTCAGTGTCCAATTCCTGAACGCAGCACTCACGTGGGAAGATGTGTGCCAGGTCGTCGACGCCTAAAGGCTGCTTGGTAGCAGGATGGATAGGAGGCATCGGCTTGTTGGGCATGTCGGCCTGAATGTTATACCACTGGGTTGGAATCTCACTCTCCTGAAGGATGAATTTCTTTTGTTTTGACATAGTTTTTTTGTTGTTGGTGAATAATTACCGCGTGCAAAGGTAGTGCAAATCGAGCAAAATACAAAGGAAAAAACGATTTTTTTCTTTATTTCTTCACTCTTAGCTTGTCGAAGTAGTCCTTCGGCTGGTAGCCGGTCTCTTTCTTGAACGTGGTGGCAAAATACTTGGGATCCTTGAAGCCAACGCGATAGGCGATGTCGCTGACGCGGAGGTCGGGATTCTCTTTTGCCAACTGACAAGCAGTCTTGATGCGGATATCGCGGATGAAAGCCGTGACGTTCTTGCCTGTTATCGTGCGTAACTTATTATATAAGGTACTCGCGCTGGCGCCCATGTCGGCAGCAAAGGCATCACGGTCGTAGTCGGAATCATCGAGATGTTCCTTGACGCAGTTGACGGCTCGCTGCAGAAACATCTGGTCGGAGGACTCATAAGCCTGTTGTACGAGTTCGCCAAGAGACGCCGTTCCCGAGTCATACCCTTCTGGAAGTTGAATAGTTGGGATGGTAAGGGGGATGTGTGTGGGAATGTGGAATGTCGAAGGCTGTGGTTTGGCACTTTCTGTGGTCTGGCTGTCAAGAACTTCCGGAAACACGTTTTTCTTAATGGGAAACTCAAGAAGAATCATGTTGCCCTGATGCTCCAGATAGTCTTTGCGCATCATTCCATGGTGGAGGTGAACCAGGCTCTGGACGATGAAGATACTTGTGTCGGGCATTCTGGCGGCATTGTCGTTAATGCGTATCGTGATGCGGTCGTAGTCCTTGTTGGCATAGACATCTATGGCAATCTTGCCGCCGTCCGACATGTTCTTGACCATGTCTGACAGGAGCAGGAGAATGATCTTGTCCATGATGTCGGTATCTATCCACCCCATCATACTCTCTGGAAAGCAATTGATGCTGAAGTCGATTTCTCTTGACTCCATGAACTGTCGGTAAGGTTCTGTCGCCTCCTGGATGTATAGCATGATATCGTTATTGCTCACCTGAACACGTAACTCATCATAGGGCGAATCGTCTGTGTTTATGGTTGGCTGATGGAGCTTCAAATAGCTACAATAGCCCAATAAAAGGATGATAATAACGATTAATAGAATGTCGACAATGTTCATAATGGTTGCTTTTTCGGATGCAAAAATAGAAATTTATCGTCAAAATACAGTTGTTTTAAAGCAAAAAAGATGTTAATTGCCTTGATTTTGGTTTAAAAATCGTGATTTTAGGTTTAAAAAACGTGCAAATCACGATTTTTAAACCATAATTGTCGTAAAGTGAACGCTTGTATGAAATTAATGTTGTACTTTTGCATCAGACAAAAAGAAATAGCGATTTCTTAACAGTCTGTTTGAAGTGTAATCTTCATTATTAAGTTGAGATTTTTAATGGTTAAGGTTTATGGTTGATTAATTTAGTTTTTTTGTAAGAAAAGCCCCGCTGTGAAGCGAGGCTTTTTTTTATCTGCTTTATTATGTATTGCTTGGGCATTCTATTGTTCCAGCAGGAAGCGCTCTGCTTCGATGGCGGCCTGGCAACCTGTTCCGGCGGCGCTGATGGCCTGACGATAGACTGGGTCGGCACAGTCGCCTGCGACGAAGATGCCAGGAAGCTTGGTGCGCGGCGTGCCGTCAATCTTCTTCAGATAGCCCGTCTCGTCAGTTTCCAGCCATTCGCGGAAGATATCGGTATTAGGCTTGTGGCCGATAGCGAGGAAGAATCCGTCAATCTGGATATCAACCTGTTGTTCGTCGGCTTCGCCTTTACGCTTGACGAGGTGAGCGCCTTCTACGCCATTTTCACCGAAGAGCCCCAAAGTGTTGTGCTCAAACAGTATCTCGATGTTCTCCCGTTCCATGACGCGCTGCTGCATCACCTTCGAGGCACGCAGGAAAGGCTTGCGGACAATCATATAGACTTTCTTGGCCAGACCGCTCAAATAAAGGGCGTCTTCACAGGCTGTGTCGCCGCCACCGACTACGGCAACGGTTTTCTTGCGGTAGAAAAATCCGTCGCAGGTGGCGCAGGCGCTGACACCTTGGCCATTATATTTTCGTTCGTCATCCAGTCCGAGATATTTTGCCGAGGCTCCAGTAGCAATGATGACCGTATCGGCTTCTATTTCCCGACCGTCTTCATCCCAAAGCTTATAGGGGCGTTGGCTGAAATCTACCTTGGTGATGCATCCGTCGCGCAGATCGGTGCCAAAGCGCTCGGCTTGTTCGCGCAAGTCCATCATCATCTGGTTGCCGTCAACTCCCTGAGGATAGCCGGGGAAATTCTCAACTTCGGTGGTTTGCGTCAGCTGGCCGCCAGGCTGCAGTCCGCAGTATTCCACGGGACTCAGATTGGCACGGCTGGCATAAATGGCGGCGGTATATCCTGCAGGACCGCTTCCAATAATCAAACATCTTACGTGTTCCATATTGTTTTTGTTTTTTTTTAGATTTACTTCTTTAAAACATATTTCTTCCCGTTCTGGATATAGAGACCCTTTTCGGGAACAGACTTCAAAGACTGGCCTTGGAGGTTGTAGGTGGGTGTGTATTCCGTCATTTTAGCCGTTGTCACTTCCTTGACGCCTGTCGAGTTTATGTCGGTGAAATAGCCTGGTGCGAGCTGCCCGCCGTCTATGCGAGCATAGGTGTGGTCATTGGCATTTTCTTCACTATATACCGTAAATGCTCCACCTTTAAGTCTGACACATCCCCTGAACATCTCAAGGTCATCCACGACATTGCCCGTGTCCCAGTTGCTTCCGTATATGGTAGAAAGTGTGAGGCAGTTGAAGAACATATAAGACATGTTAGTGACCTTCGTCGTGTTGAATGTGCTAAGGTCAAGCGAGGTCAATGCCTTACAGAGAAAGAACATGGAGTTCGTAATGGTCACATTGGCGGTATTCCACTTACTGAGATCGAGCGAGGTCAATGAGAAACAGTAGGCGAACATGCCACCCATATCAGTAACGTTAGCGGTGTTAAGGTTACTAAGGCCTGTGATAGTTTCCAGTTTCTCGCAGTTAGAGAACAACATAGCCAACGTCGTACCGGTATAGGAGTTGCAGCTGGTGTCGATGGTAGCGGTGGTGATGGTCTTAGAGAAACTGAGATTCCATGGGAGGTCGTCGACGTCGTATTTGAATGTTCCTTCGGGGGCAGAGTCGCCGCACTTCAGGGTCATGTTTGTGCCGTTAATCTCGGCATAGAGCACCTCGCCGGCCTGAACTACTTTCGGCAACATCACGATTACAAGAAATATAAAAAAAATCTTCATTTTTTTTTGTCTTTTGAATTGCAGAATCAGACTATAATTATATTTCATACAAGGAAATCGTCAAAAAATCCCCAATAACTTATACTGGGGATTATCTCTGATTAATCGGGATTATTTCTCGAGTTCTTCCTTGATGGCGGCTTCGATATGCTCAATTTTCTCTGTCGGCTCGAAGCGGGCAACGACCTGGCCTTTCTTGTTAATCAGGAATTTGGTGAAGTTCCACTTGATGTCAGGCTTCTGCTTGTAGTCTGGGTCAGCCTTCGACAGCATATCCTCCAGGATGTGGGCGATGGGGTGCTCCATGTCCCAGCCGGCAAAGCCCTTCTGCTCTTGCAAGAACTTGAACAGCGGGTCGGCATCGTCGCCGTTGACCTTTACCTTCTTGAAGCGGGGAAACTCTGTACCGAAGTTCAGCTTGCAGAACTCGTGTATGCTCTCGTCAGTGCCGGGAGCTTGCTGTCCGAACTGGTTGCAGGGGAAGTCAAGGATCTCGAAACCCTGGCTGTGATAGTCACGGTAGAGCTTTTCCAACTCCTCATACTGGGGGGTGAAGCCGCACTTGGTTGCCGTGTTCACAATCAGCAATACCTCGTTGGCATACTCTTTCAGGGAAACTTCCTTGCCTTTTCTGTCCTTGACAGAAAAATCATAAACAGTCTTCATTGTTTTTTAGTTATTATGTGTTTGAATTAAAACTTTGGCGAAGGTACGAAATAATGTTGGTATCTCCAAAACTTTTAGGATTTTTTATTTAAGACCGCCCCATTCGCTGGCGACATAGTTCTTTTCGACCTCATTTTCCGTGTCATCGGGCAGGTTGCAGAAGAAGTCGATGCCGGTGAGCTCTTCCAGTTGGTCAATGCTGCGGGCGTAGTAGGACAATGTCTTCCTTTCAGGCATGCTGCTGACGTGTTCCATCCAGAAACCGATGCCCTTGTACCTCGTTCCCTTCTTGCTGAGCAGGGCGACGAAGAAGTATTTGGGTACTGGGATGGTATTCGTGCCGTAAACTTTGTCCGTCAGGTATTGCAGGATGCGGTCGCTGCGATCGATGGTGCCACCCTTGGCAACGAACAATGTGTCGCTATAGGATGAGCCTGCCCATGTGCGGACCATCTGCTCAAGTCGGTACCACGGACTGAGGTTGTCACCGTTGAAAAACGAGTTTTGTGGCTGCATGTTGGTGATGAAGAATGTCTGGTAGTTAGCCTCCGTGGTGCGCAGCCTGTCTGCCGAAGGGCAGATGTGACCGTGGTCAAAACCATTGAATTTATACGGGTCGGCCGTCATCTGGTAGGTAGGTGACAGGTCGGGATCGTTGGGATACTGGCAAGTGGCAGACAGCGAACCGTCGTTCGTGGCACTGTATCTGATGACGTTGTCTCCCGAATTGTAGTTGACGCTGCTGTACAACTGGTAACAGCTCCAGCGCTGGGCGTTGATGGAGGGGCTCCATTCCACGCTGTAGTTGACGCCTTCGACCTTGGTGTTCTTGTTCATGATGGCGTGATGGACAATAACGACGTTGTCGCCACCCTTGAGTTTCGGAAACTCCAATCGGTAGCGCGCCTCAGCAGGTCCGCTGGTGTTTTTGTTGTTGTTGACGACGGCTGTTCCTCCTGACGGATTAGTTCCAGGCCCGACTACGACGTCACCTTCGTCATCGCCGCAGGCTGACAGCATCAGCAAGGCCGCCAACATCAGTAAAAGTCTTTTAGTTGTTTTCATAGCTTTGTTTTAGTATTGGTATCGAATATTACCTCTCTAACATTTCTGACAACTTAAAAGAATAAGGCGCAGCCAGTGGCATATGCAACTACCCTGGACGCGCCTTAAGAAGTCTTGTTCTGGCGTGAAATATCTTATTTCTTCGCAGCCTTACCGTAGCGGCTCATGAACTTGTCGACGCGACCAGCGGTGTCGACGAGCTTGCTCTTACCGGTATAGAACGGGTGAGAAGTGCTCGAAATTTCAATC
>JAEEVT010000157.1 GCA_016291005.1 Prevotella sp.
AAGCTTGGGCAACCATCGACGACGCTCTCTGGTGGCGAGAGTCAGCGCATCAAACTGGCTACCGAATTGTCTAAGCGCGACACTGGCAAGACTGTTTATATCCTCGACGAGCCTACTACCGGTCTGCATTTCGAGGACATCCGCATCCTGATGGATGTCCTACAGCGCTTAGTGGACCGCGGCAATACCGTCATCGTCATCGAGCATAATATGGACGTTATTCGTCAGGCCGACTACATCATCGACATGGGACTTGAGGGTGGCCGTGGCGGCGGCACCGTCGTTGTCACCGGTACTCCCCAGGAAGTCGCCAACAGCGGCAAAGGCTATACTGCCAAGTTTCTTGCCCAAGAACTGGAAACCGACACAAGTGGACAGCCGCCACGCGTGAAAAAACGTAAGCAGAAAAAGTGAAATCATTATGGAGTACGACGATATTGTCCAACAGGTCATCGAATTTCTGGGCACTTTTGCCTTCGCCATTTCCGGTATCCGCCATGCTGCCGCCAAACATTTCGACTGGTTTGGTGGCTACGTCTGCGGCATTGCAGTAGCCATCGGCGGCGGAACCATCCGCGATGTCATGTTGGGAACGACCCCCTTTTGGATGACTGACCCTATCTATATGGTATGTACTGCTTTGGCGCTGCTCTTTGTCATCGTGTTCGCCAAACATATTGAGGGGTTGCGAAACACGTGGTTTGTCTTCGATACCTTGGGACTTGCGCTGTTTACCATAGCCGGCATACAGAAGTCGCTCGACTTCGGACAACCCTACTGGGTGGCCATCATCATGGGCTGCATTACGGGTTCGGCAGGTGGTGTCATCCGCGATGTGCTGCTGAACAACGAGCCTGTTATTTTCCAGCGTGAGATTTATGCTATGGCCTCAGTCATCGGAGGAGTCACCTATTGGCTGCTTGGCTACTTTGGCGCCCCCATCGAGGTCATGGTCATCTCGACATTTCTCCTGATTTGTCTTATCCGTTTTCTGGCCGTCCGCTACCATCTTGCCTTGCCAAAGTTGAACAACGAATAAGCCTTTTTCTTATATCACCTCTATGATCTGCCCGTCGAAGGCTAACTGGATGTCGGGGGGAAGCTGTGCGTTGACCTCAGCATGACGGCCGATGTCGTGACTGCTATGGATGAGCCAAGTCTGGCGTGCCCCTACCCTACGGGCAAAATGGACAGCTTCGGAAACGGTCTGGTGAGAGTGATGGGGCTTTTCGCGGAGGGCGTTGACGACCAGTACGTCAGTTCCCTCAATATATGACAGTTCCTCGTCGCTGATGGTTTTCATGTCGGTAATGTAGACGAGTGAAGGCTGTGGGCTGAGGGCTGAAGACTGACTATTGACTTCCGACTCCTGACTTTCGACTTCTTCTATGCGGTAACCGAGGATGGGCAGGTCGTGGTGCATTACTTCAATGGGCATGATATTGAAGTCGCCTATGCGGAAGGCTTCGTGCTTGTGGATTTCGTGCAGCTGGATGGCCGGGACGCCAGGATAGCGGTTCTCGGCAAAACAGTATGGCAGCATCTCCAACATACCTTGGCGAGCCAACGGATCTGCATAAACATTGATTTCGCCGAACTGACAGTAGGGTCGGATGTCATCCATGCCGCCCATGTGGTCGTAGTGGGCGTGGGTGATGAGGATGCCGTCTATCTTTCGGAAGGGTTGCGGCATAATCTGCTGCCGGAAGTCAGGTCCGCAGTCTATGAGCAGGCGCGTGGTCTCCGTCTCGACGAGTGCCGAACAGCGCAACCGTTTGTCGTGCGGGTCAGGACTGGTACACGTATGACACTGGCAGCCGATGGTCGGCACGCCACACGATGTTCCCGTTCCTAAGAATATGACTTTCATGTTATATAAACGCCCTCCCTTAATTCTATAATCTTAACTCTAAATAATGTTGACTTCGGGATGGATGGTAATGCCAAAACGTTCTTTCACATCACGGCGAATGGTCTCACAGAGGTCAACAATCTCCTGTCCTGTAGCGCCTCCGAGGTTAACCAGCACCAAAGCCTGCTTGGCATGCACACCAGCACGGCCTAACGAACGGCCTTTCCATCCACATTGGTCTATCATCCAGCCGGCGGGAATCTTCTCGTGCTCGGCGTCGATGGTATAATGCGGCATATCAGGATACTGAGCGGCCAGCGCTTCATACTTCTCGCGGCTCACCACGGGGTTCATGAAGAAGCTGCCGGCATTACCAGTCACCTGCGGGTCAGGCAGTTTCTGCTGACGGATGTCAATAACCACCTCACGCAACTGACTGGCCGTGGGACTGCTGATGCCGCGACGCTCCAGTTCGCTACGGATATTGCCGTAGTCGAGACGTGGCTCGAAGGTCTGTGAAAAACGGTATGTGACGTGGGTGATGAGGTAACGGTTCTTCCAATCGTGCTTGAAGCGGCTGTCGCGGTAGCCATACTGGCACTCCGCATTGGTGAACGTGCAGAGTCGGCCTGTGGCAATCTCTACCGCCTCGACCTGCTCTATCAGGTCCTTCACCTCGACGCCATAGGCTCCGATGTTCTGAACGGCAGACGCGCCGACGTCGCCAGGAATGAGCGAGAGGTTCTCACCGCCATAGAGTCCGTGGGCAATGGTCCATGCCACGATGCCGTCCCACACCTCGCCACTACCGCAACGTACACATTCGCCATGCTGTTCGATGCCACGGATGGCCGAATGCACCACGATGCCGTCGTAGTTGCGTGTCAACAACAGGTTGCTGCCGCCACCTATTATAATATAAGGAGTCTCGCCAAGCATCGTCACCACTTGTTTTGCCTCCTCCACAGTCTGGTATTCCAGGAAGCGGCTGCAACGGGCATCGATGCCGAACGTGTTATGTGCCAGAAGGCTATAGTCGCGAAGATCCGTCATGTTGTCATTTTCGTTAGGCGCCACTTGCCGTTGCTCCGATGGAAGGTCAACTCCATCTCAAGTCCGTTGGCTATGCCGCGCAATACAAACACTTTGTTGTCGCCCTCAGGTCGTGGCTTGCCATAGATGATGTTAAATATCATCTTCGTTGGCAGTTCAGGGGCGAAGGCCGACCACGTGTCTGGGGTGATGACACCCTCCATTTGCGAGAAATCGTCGTCCGGGTCGGGTCCCACGAAGCGGATGTTCTCGCTGAGGCTGGCCACCTGGAACAGGGAGTCTGTGGCAAACTGATGGTAGAAATCGAGGAACGAGGCGTTCGGCGACTGACTGAAGGGAATTGTCTGTATCTGCGTCAGCATCCATGCGCCGCGCAGGCGGTCGAAGACATGCTGTATGACGGCACCTGTGTTGAAGTAAATCATTTCCACGACGGCATGATTGACCGACGTATCTTTCACCACCTGCATGGAACGCTCGCTGTCGAAGAGCAGCGTGTAATAGTCCTGACGCATAAAATAGCGCTCTATCTTCCATTGGTCGCGATTGACGATTTCGGTCTTGTCTCCGTTAACTTTCTTCAAAGGGAAAAGGATGCGCTCGCGCTGTAACTTGTTGTTGGCGGCAAAGTTGAAGATGAAGTCGTCGAAGAGTTCGTCGGCAGCCTTGGGCATCGGGATGTTCGCCAATGGGTCGTCTGCCAGCGAGTCGGCAGAAACTGTATCGGCAACGGCAGTCGTTGACGTGTCAGCGGGGCTTTCCTCTCCGTTGCCATTTGTTTTCTGCCCACCACAAGCTGCGAGGAGCACAAAACAAAATACTGCTAACATTTGCCGTTTCATTTGAACAATTCTCTCAAATCACGGCAAAGGTACAAAGAAGTAAGCAAACCGCAAAATAAAATTCAAATTATTTTACGGTTTGCCCACTCTTAATTCTTAATTCTTAAAACGTGTATGTCAGCGTAGCCTGCAGCTGGTGGCGGTTGTCTTTCACTTTGACGGCCGGACAGTCGTTGCGCAATACCTGTAACTGACCAGTTACATTATCATAATACTGTGCCTCCACACCATTCATGTACGGATAGAAGTCGCCCTTGCGTGCAGCGTACTGGTAAGCCAGGTCAAGGCGCACCTGATCGAAGGTGAAGCCGAGGCCGGCAGTCACGCGGTGGGTGTCCTTCCAGTTGGTATAGTCGGTAGTCGAAGCCATATAGGTGGCTGGCGAATTGAGCGTCTGGTCGCGAACGCCGGAGTCTTTATACATCGCTGACGAGTAGTTGTAGCCCAAGCGCAGGGCAACATTGGGATCAAGCTTGAATTCTGCGCCGACCTTCAGGGTAGAGACACCATTGAGGGTACGCTCCGTGAGACGCTTCATCTCAGGGTCGCTGGTGCTGGACGAGTAGTCGAAGTCCTCATAGCGGTGATAGTTGTCGATGCAACGCATGTCTACCGTGCTGTAGTCTGAGTACTCGAATCCGGCTCCTAATGCAAGGTAGTCACCAACAGTATGTCCTACGCTGACGCCGAACTTCCAGGGTGTCTCCATGCGGAACTTGACGTCATAGCCCCTCTGTGCGACATCGCCGATGGCAGTAGTGTTGTGAGTCGTCAGACGATAGAATGTCGGCGTGGCCATGCTGATACCAATACGGAACGGCGACTCCTCGACGGGACGGAAGATAACGCCAGCCTTGATATCGAAGCCCTGACCGGTAATCTTCTGCTGGTCGGTCATCAGCACGCTGGTCAGCGACGGCATGGTCACCGAGTTGAGGTGTTCAAAATACTCGCTGTAGGCATGGTAGTGGACGTCCTTCATTCCGACGGTCAGACCTAAGTAGACGCGGTTGTTGATGTTGCCGCTTATATTAACGTCATACTCGCCAATATAGCCTGTATGAGCGCGGTCGAACTCGTAGTCCTTAGCGTCAACGGTATATACGGAACCGTCGTCTCCTTCTATCATGTATAGGATGAGGTAGTCATTCTGGCTCATTCCCCAATAGGTGTCCAGGTCGCCGCGGATGCCCTTGATGGTGGTCTGGCGGTTCTGCGACGAACCGTTGACGGCGGCGTTGGCTGCCGACAGCACCTGGTTGAAGTTGCGGCTCTTGTGGAAGTTGAAGGCAAAGTTAAAGAAGCTGGAGATGCCTGTTCGTGTGGAATAGACAAATCCCAGTTGGTCGAACGAGGCCGTTGTCTTGCTGCCGTCCTGGAATGTCTTGCCGTCCTGCTGAATCACCATGCCGAGAGTTCCGGATACTTGATGGTGACGGAAGAGTCCTACGCCGGCAGGGTTGCTGCCGATGGTCGAGATGTCTGCACCAAGGGCGTCCATCGCTCCACCCATACCCACATAGCGGGCTGTTCCATTCAGGTCTTCGGTGGCAAGCTGGGCACCTATATAGGTATCCAACGTGACATTATTCTGTGCCTGAGCGTGCATGGCAACTAAGGCCATGAAGGCAAATAACTGTATTTTCTTCATAGTTGTAAATGCTTTTGTTATAATTGGTTATATGATTTCCTTATACTTTTCATGCCGCTCATCTGCGACCTCCGAAAGAGCGTCCTCCGCTGGCTGAGCGTCCACCGCCCATGCTGCTTCCGCCGCCTCCGCCGCCGGTATTAAAGGAACCACCGCCCATACCGGAAGAGCGACTACCGCCAAACGACGAGGGATTGCTGTTGCGTGAGGAAGGTGTGTAAGTACGGGTAGAACGTTCACGATTGCCTCCGAAGTTATTACCCCTGAGTGCCGGACGGTGATTGGCAGGACGTCCTGACGAGGTACGGACGCCTCCACCTCCGACATAGTAATACGGCCGATAGTAGCCCGTATAGTACCAAGGACGGTAGTACGAACCGATATACCAGGGACTGTAGTAGCCGTAGTAGCCATAGTACCATGGGTCGTTCCAATACCATGATGACCGCCAGTACCAGGGGTCATCCCAATACCAAGAGTTGTAGCCATACCAGGGTGACATCCAACGTCCG
>JAEEVT010000158.1 GCA_016291005.1 Prevotella sp.
CAGATTTGAGGCGAGAGGACGTCATCGACCAATACCACGGACTTTGGGTAGTGGAAAAAGCATTCAGGGTCAGCAAAGGGAATCTGGAGATGCGCCCCATATTCCACTTCACAGAACGGAGGATAGAAGCACACATCTGTATCTGCTTCGTGGCATACAAGGTTTATAAGGAACTGGAACGCGTCATCAGACATGCCGCCATTGCCATGAGTGTGGACAAAGTCCTGGATATTGCCAAGACCATCATCACCATCGATGTCAGGGCAGATGGAGTGCGTGGGGTGTCAAAGCGAACGCTGTTTCTCACGGAAGAGCAGAAAGCCATCAAGCAATTGTTCGAAATGGATACCACAAAAGGTGATTAGGGTGACGCATCGACGAAGTCAGGAGGAAATCACGGCAACTTCTGAAGGAAATCACGGTGATTTCTTGCAATTATTGCCGAAAAGTGTTACCTTTGCAACATGACAACAGAGGAACAACGCAAAAAGGACGAACAGTTTATGCGCAAGGCTCTGGCTGAGGCGCAGCAGGCTTTCGACGAGGGCGAGATACCCATCGGCGCCGTCATCGTATGCCAGGACCGCATCATCGCCCGTGCACATAACCTGACGGAGACTCTTAACGACGTGACGGCGCATGCCGAGATGCAGGCCATCACCGCCGCCGCCAACGAACTGGGCGGCAAGTACCTCACCGACTGCACCCTTTATGTCACCGTCGAGCCATGCACCATGTGTGCCGGAGCTTTGGGCTGGGCACAGGTGACGCGTGTGGTCTATGGCTGTCGCGACGAGAAGCGCGGCTACTCCGACTACGCTCCCCACGCCCTACACCCCAAATGTTCAGTCACCGCCGGCGTCCTGGAAGCCGACTGCCGCCAGCTCATGCAGGAATTCTTCCGAAGCAAGAGATAAGGATTTCCGATGGGAAGTGCTTAGGAAAAACGAACAAAAAAGACGGGAGGCGCACCGCATGGTCCGCCTCCCGAATAATGATTACAGGATTACTTCTGTACGAATGTTCAGATTATTTATTCCATGTAAATTCGAAACCACCAAGATAGAGGTCTGAACCTGCCAGCAACAGATGGTTGACGACATAGTGGTTGCCATTACTCTCAACGTAGCAATAATCTCCGAAATTCTCAGAATCATAATAGATGGTATAACCGCTAACCGTACAATGCTTGCCTTCTGCCAACTTGATAGTACCATCGGCATTCTGAATGAAGGTGATATAGCCAGTACCGTCTCCGTATACATCGACGATGCGATAGACATTAGAGCCTTCACCGTTTTCAATCTCCACGTCCTCAATGACATCACCTTCTGAGAACGAGTTGTCGATGAAGGTACATGAACCGGCGGGAACCCAGTTGTAGTCGCACATGATGACAATGTCGGAGACAGCAATCTGGTTATTCAGGATAGTGTCGGCAGTGGCTACGGCAGCATCGTCCAACTGCAGGGAGTAAGTGTATTCCTGTCCCTTCTGCATGTTGTCAGCCTTGATGGTTACGACAGCCGTGCTTGAGCCTTCTTCAAAGGTTGCCTGACCGCCAGAAAGGTCTGTAAAGATGCCTGCAGTCTCGCTGCTGCCCGTATAGTGTACGGTCAGCGGGCCGCTATTGCCCAGACGGACCAGCTTTACCTGCACTTCAACTGAAGACTCGGACGTCGTCATGCTCGTACTCTCCTCCATGAAAGACACGCTTGGAGTGTACACATTGTACTTGGTGCCCACATTGTCGGTGTCGCACGATGTGAACAGTCCACCGGCTACAAGGGCCAATCCCAATAATATTTTGTTTATTTTCATAAACCCTAATATTTAAATTTTTTATTCTTTTATTCTTTTACTCTTAGTCAAACGGATTCTGGTCTTTTGACTCGTCCATGTTGACGTTTCCGTCGAACTCAGACTGCGGAATAACCATCACCCACTTGTAGCCTTCAGGATCGCTAGTACCTTGGTTCAGCTTGGTACCACAGGCAGCAGAGGGATGACCGTCGGCCTCGGTGCGGGCGAAGCCCTGGTGCAGACGACGGATATCGTAGATACGTCCGAACTCACCCCAGAGCTCGATACGGCGCTGGTTGATGATTTCCTCGCGCAGCGAACCTGTCTTGTCGCTGGTCAGCTTGCCCAGTTCCTTACCGGTCTTGGTGCAATCGTAGTCCGGGTCACGGTACTTCATCAGCGCCTTCAGTGTAGCCTGAGCAGCAGCATCCTGTCCTAACATACATTCAGCCTCGGCCTTGGCCAGATACATTTCCTCAACACGCATGAAGACGTAGTCACCCTCCCAGGTAGCATAGTTCACGAACTTGAACTTCTCCTGCTGGTAACCGTTGTCACCGTTGGCGGCATCGGCGGGGTTCCACCATGCACGACGTGCATCGTTGGCACCCATCTTATTGTAAATGCCACGAGCTATCTGCTGACGGGCAGTATAGCCATACTTGCCCATGTCGGCATCCATGTGGGTGAAGAAGCTTGCGTACTGAGTGGTCTGGTCGGCAATGATTTTCATACCCCACATCACGTTAGAGGCGTTCACCTTGTTCAAACCCTGGAACTGGGAGAGCTCGGCGATGTCGAGACCTTCTTTCTTTGCCTCGGCAATAGCCTTGGTAGCATACTCCAGTACCTGATCCCACTTCTCCTCAACCTGTGCAATACGGGCATGGAAGGCGTAAGCCACAGCCAGGCTGATGTGCGACTTGCTGTTGCGGGCGTGCTCGGTAGCTGCCAGCAGCTCCTCGGCCTTGGCAATATCCTTGTCAATCTGTGCATAGACGGTTGCGTTGGTCTCACGGGGCTTACCCTGCGTCTCCTTGGTGGTAGGCTCGGTATAGATGGGCACACAAGGATCCTGCTCGTGACCAACCAATGTACGGGCGTACCACTGTGCCAGCATGAAGTAGCTGAAGGCACGGAGGGCGTAAGCCTGACCTACGACGTACTTCACGTCAGAGGGATCGCCAGTCATGGTCTCCTCAGCGGTGGTCACGTAGTTGGCATTGGCAATGATCTTATAGAAGAAGTTCCAAACACCGTATGGGCGTCCGGCTGTGTTGGTATAGTCGCTCTTCACCTGATAGCGGTAGTCGTAGTAGAACCAGCCACTACCGGATTTCTGCTGGATATGGTCGTCACCCATCAGGTCGGCAGTCAGGTTAATGGCCGACAGTCCGAATTCCTCATGCTCCCATGCTGTGGTGTAACCGGTTGTGTAGAACAAGCGGTAGGTACCATCGATGGCAGCAATGGCGCTGCTGGCCGAACCCGTCATCATCTCCGTACCCACGTAGGTTGACGGTGTGGTATCCAGCTTGTCGTCTGAACAGGCAGTCGTCAGAGTGGCACCCAGCAGACCAATCAATGAATATTTATATATTGCTTTCATAATTATTAATTCTAAATTCTTAATCGCGTTGCGACAATTCTTAAATCTTAATTCTTAACTCTTAATTTAGAAGTTAACCTCAACACCAACCGACAGAGTCTTGATAGGTGAATAAGTATAGTTGGTACCGCCAGAGAAGTTGTACTGCGGATCCATACCATCCAAGTGAGAGAAGAGTGCTACGTTGTCGTATGAGCCATAGACACGGACACCGCTCAGACTTGCCTTGCTGACAATGTTCTTAGGCAACGTATAAGAAAGCGTGATGTTCTTGATGGCGAAGTAAGAGGCATCAATCAGATAGCGGTCTGTGACAAGCACGTCGCCATTGATAGCCATACGGGGAACGTCAGTCACGTCACCAGGCTGCTGCCAGCGGCGCAGCACGTTGCTGTTCCAAGTACTGCTCAGGTAGCTGAGGTTCATAGAGCTGTAATAAGTTCCGTCGTAAATCTTACCACCAATGCTGTAAGTGGTCAGGACTGACAGGCTCAGGCCCTTCCAACTCAGGTCAGTACCAATGCTACCATAGAGGTCGGGGGTACGTGAACCCATCTCGTAGCGGCATGCAGAAGCCTCGGAATAGTCATCGCTGATGCGCTCGTTGATGATGTTGTCATTCTCGTCCTTGTCGTAAACCCAGTAGAGCTGCTTACCCGTAGCGGGATCGACACCGGCGCTCTTGCGCAGATAGAAGGTGTAGAGGGGCAGACCCTCCTTGATGATGTAGTTTCCAGTCAGGATCTCAGGAGACTCGGCTGTCAGCTTGGTCACCTTATTCTTGATGGTAGAGCCCATCCAGGTCAGGTTCCACTCGAAGTCCTTCGTACGGACAGGAGTACCAGAGAGTTCCATCTCAAAACCATAGTTCTTCATGTTACCCACGTTGGCAGAGTACTTGCTGAAACCGGTAGAAACAGCCATCGGGTAGTCCAGCAACATGTCCGTAGTCTTACGTGAGTAGTATTCAAAGCCAAAGCGCAGGCGACGGTCCAAGATAGCACCTTCAATACCTATATTGAGGTTGCCGCTCTTCTCCCAAGAAACGTCGTTGTTCTGCAGAGAGTAAAGCACGGCACCCACGGTGTTGGCATTGGGATAAGAGACATCCGACAGACCCTGCCATACATAGTAGTTGGGATTGCCATCCTCGTCGAGGATGTTGTCGTTACCCTGCTCACCATAGCTGGCCTTCAAAGACAGGTTGTCAATCCAGGTGATGTCCTTCATGAAGTTCTCCTTAGAGATACGCCAGTTGGCACCAACTGACCAGAACGTACCAGTACGGTTACCGCTCTTGAAGCGTGAAGAAGCATCGGAACGCAGCGAAGCAGAGAAGTAGTAACGATCGTCGAAGTTATAGTTCAGACGGCCTAACCACGAATTAATTCGATAGTCGTAGCTGTAGCTGTCTGCATCCTTCAAAGTAGCACCGGGGCGCAGCTCATAGAGTCCGCTCATCAGACCTGAACGCTCACCACGGAGGAAGCTGTAGTTATAAGCATACCACTCGTGTCCGAAGAGCACGTCGAAGTTATGCTTGTCGAAAGTGCGGTTCCAAGTGAGCAGCTGGTTGAAGGTGTAGCTCTGGGTGCGGGCATTGTCCTTTGTCAGCAAACCACCCTGAGCAGCCTGGTTACCATGCTCCATATTCATGTAGCGCATCTTGTTGCGGTTGTTGTAGTCGAAACCGAAATTGATGGCCAGCTTTATACCTTTGGCAAAGCCCATCTTTTCGTCATCGCTACCGAACACCAGTCCGGAACGCATGCCGGCAATGTCACGACGGTTGTCCGACTTGTCGAGCATCAGCATACCCAGTGTGCTGTGGTCAGTCATAGAGCCAGGACGCTGGTCGCCATTCTCACGAGCCTCACCCCAGTCATACTCCACGTTACCATTCTTGTAGATGGTATTTCCCTCGGCATCCTTCAGATAGACAGGGAACAGGGGGTTGATGAACTGTGCGGTGTACCAAACGTTAGAATAAGACGAACCAGTATAGTCGCTGAAGTTAGAAATAGAATGAGCCACGTTCAGACCGACGTTGGCGCTGAACCAGTGGTTAATCTTCGTGTCCACGTTGACACGTGCACTGTAACGCTGGAAAGAAGTGGTCTTCAGGATACCATCCTCATTCAGGTAGCCTAATGAAAACGCGTACTTGGTACGGTCTGAACCACCATTCACAGCGAACTGGTGCTCATGACGCAGGGCGTTGTCGCGAGTCACGGCATCCAGCCAGTCCTCGTTCCAAGCCGACTTCAGGTCAGTACGTACCTTGCCTGTTGACGGGTCGATAACCTGATCCCAAGTGTAGTTCTTGAACGGGTTGTAGAGTTCACCACCCAGTTCGTCGCCCAAGCTGTTGCGGGCAATGGTCTCAGCATCTGCCCATGAGGCGCCATCCTCCCACTGCTCGTTACGCAGTGCTTCATAAACCAACTGAACGAAAGCAGTCTGGCTGACATTGTCATA
>JAEEVT010000159.1 GCA_016291005.1 Prevotella sp.
TCACGGGAATACCACGGGAATTACGAAAAAGAAAAATCGCTAAGCAACTGATTATCAGCCTCTTAGCGATTCTTTCTGTCGGGATTACTGGACTCGAACCAGCGACCTCGCGCCCCCCAGACGTGTGCGCTACCAACTGCGCTAAATCCCGATCCTTGAGCTCAGACACCAAGTCGTCGGAGACGGCTTTTTGTCGTTTTGCGGGTGCAAAGGTACAACGTTTTTTTTATTCCTGCAAATTTTCACGCCTTTTTTTATCTGAAAGTTTCTAATTATTGTTATTTCTTTGGTCAAACGCCCAATAATTCTTACCTTTGTACGTTATTAAGAAGAGTAATAAGAGAAGATCAAGGAGATCAAGAAGTTTAAGAATTAATTAGAATAATGCAATATAAGATAACACCCCCTGGGGTGCTGAACTACACGGTGACGCTACCAGCGTCGAAGAGCATTTCAAACCGGGCGCTGATTATCCAAGCGCTGACGGGAGGTAGTATCGTGCCCTCAAACCTGTCGGACTGCGACGACACAGCGGTCATAGTACAGGCGCTGCGCGACAATCCTTATGAGATAGATATCAAGGCGGGCGGAACGGCGATGCGTTTCATGACGGCACTGCTCTCAGTACGTCAAAGTGAAGAACATGTCATCACTGGAACGGAGCGCATGAAGCACCGTCCCATAGGTCCATTAGTGGACGCCCTACGGCGACTGGGTGCCGACATCAGCTATGTGGGCGAAGAGGGCTTCCCACCGCTGCGCATCAAAGGGCGACAGCTGGAGGGCGGACTGTTAGAGGTGCCTGGCAACATCAGTTCACAGTACATCTCGGCCCTGCTGATGATTGGTCCCATGCTGCACGACGGACTGACGCTGCGACTGACGGGTGACATCATCTCGCGACCCTACATCGACTTGACGCTATGGATGATGCACGAGTTTGGCGCAGACGCCGAGTGGGCTGACTTCGAGACCATTCGCGTCAATGCCCAGCCCTACACAGAGCGGCCGTACTTCATCGAAAGCGACTGGAGCGCTGCCAGCTATTGGTACGAAATGGTGGCGCTGTCGAAGAACCGCGACGACGAGGTGCGCTTAGAAGGTCTGATGGACGGCTCGAAGCAGGGCGACTCGTCTGTGCGCTACATATTCAGTCTGCTGGGCGTCAAGACCACCTTCGCCACGACAGAGGAAGGAAAGCCTACCACCGTGACGCTGCGCCATTCTGGACGCTGCGTGCCCAGGCTGGAGTACGACTTCAACAATTCGCCCGACCTGGCACAGACCTTCGTGGTGTGCTGTGCGATGATGGGTGTACCGTTCCACTTCCGCGGACTATCAACGCTGAAGATCAAGGAAACCAACCGCATTGAGGCGCTGAAACGCGAGATGCGCAAGCTAGGCTATGTCATCCGCGATGCCAACAACAGCGAACTCATCTGGGACGGCGAGCGTTGCGAACCTGACCTGTCGGAAGGCATCGACACTTACGAGGACCACCGCATGGCGCTGGCCTTCGCCCCTGCTGCGCTGGTTACAGACGGTTTGACCATCAACAATCCGCACGTGGTCAGCAAGTCGTACCCACATTTCTGGGAAGACCTAACTCAATGCGGGTTCCGCATTGAGAGTTGAGAGTTAAGAATTTAGAATTAAGAGTTGTTGCCTGCGGCAATTAAGAATTAAAAGTTAAGAATTATAAGAGTTATGCAGTTTCTGCTGATAGTTGTCATAGCGCTGGTTGCCTTGGGGGCCGTTGCAGCCATCTTTTCAATAGGTGGTACGGATGAGCCTATCCACCAGCCCGAGGGCGACTGCGCCTCGTGCACCAGCAGAAGCGACTGCAAGCTGGCGGGACTGAAGGATGCCTCAAAAATGGCGGCGCTGAAGGACGCCTGCGGACAAAAGAAATCGGCTGAGAAGCAATTGTTCTCCGTTTTCCTATGCCTGATGCTCTCTTCCCTCATCCTTTTCCCCACCTCCTGCTCGACGAAAAAAAACACGGCCAAGTCGCGCCTGTGGCAGTCGTTTACGGCTCGCTACAATACCTATTATAATGGTTCTCAGGCCTTCATTGACGGTAGCGTAGAGAAAGAGAACGGCAACAAGGACAACTGTACAGAGATCATTCCCCTCTATACCGTCGGCAACAAGCAAAGCCGCGATTTGGGCAAGGGTAACTTCGACCGCGCCATAGAGAAGTCTGAGAAAACCATCAAGCTGCACAGCATCAAGGCCCGCCCTGAGTGGAACAAGAGTCGCCGCAAGACCGCCAAGGACATCGAGTGGCTCAGCCGCCGTGAGTATAATCCATTCATGTGGCACGCCTGGCTGTTGCTGGGAAAGTCACAGTTCCAGAAAGGCGAATTCGAGGAGGCTGCCGCCACATTCTCATACATGTCGCGACTCTATGCGACGCAGCCTGCCATCAGTGGCAGGGCACGTGCCTGGCTGGCCAAGAGCTATACTGAGCTGGAGTGGTACTACGACGCTGAGGACGTGATGAACAAGCAACGGCGCGACTCGATGGACTTCCGTGCCGTCAAGGACTGGGACTACACCTACGCTGACTACTACCTCCACACGGGACGCTACGAGGAGGCCGTCAACTACCTGCGCAAGGTCATCAAGCACGAGAAGCGCCGCAAGCAGAAAGCCCGCGAGTGGTTCCTCATGGGACAGTTGCAACACCGCTTGGGTCGTAGACAGGAGGCCTACGATGCCTTCCGCCACGTGACACGCCTGAATCCGCCGTACGAACTGGAATTCAACGCCCGCATTGCCCAGACGGAAGTGATGGCAGCTGGCAACGCCAAACGCATGATTAGTCGCCTGAAACGCATGGCGGCGTCAGACAACAACAAGGATTATCTCGATCAGGTTTACTACGCCATCGGCAACATCTACATGACTGAACGCGACACCATCCACGCCATCGAGGCCTATGAGGAGGGCAACAAGAAGGCCACCCGCAGCGGTATCGAGAAGGGCGTGTTGCTGCTGACGTTAGGCAACATCTACTGGGAGCGTGAGAAATTTGCCGACGCCCAGCGCTGCTACGGCGAGGCCATCGGTCTGTTAGACAAAGACCGCAAGGACTATCAGCAACTGTCAGACCGTTCGAAAGTGCTCGACGAACTGGTGCCCCACACCAGCAGCATCGAGTTGCAGGACTCCCTGCAGCGGCTGGCCAAGATGCCTGAGGCCGAGCGGAACAAGATTATCGACAAGATTATCGAAGACCTGATCAAGAAAGAAAAAGAGGAACAGCGCGCACGCGAGGCTGAAGAGGCCGAACAGGCGCTGCAGAAACAGGAATCCGTAGGCAACCGCACGCAGCAACAGACCCCTCAACCCGCCTCACCGACATTAGGCAACGGCGAGTGGTATTTCTATAATCCTCAGGCTGTCACCCAGGGCAAGCAGACCTTCCAGCGCCAGTGGGGTAAGCGCGAAAATCAGGACGACTGGCAGCGCAATAACAAGACGGTGGTGAACATGAGCACTCCAGAGAGTCAGGATAGTCCGGAAGCTGCGGAGAATGCAGATACTCCAGAAAAGCAGGAGAAACAGGAAGGTGCAGAAGGCGCTGAGGGCAACGTGGCTAAGGAAGAAGCTGCTGACAGTGCTGCCCTCGACCCACACAATCGAGAGTACTACTTAGCGCAGATTCCCTTTACTGAAGACCAGCTGGCCGCCAGCCACGATGCCATCAAGGACGGCCTGTTCCACGCAGGCATCATCTTCAAGGACAAGATGGACAACCTGCGCCTCAGCGAAAAGACGCTTACCCGTCTGACCAACACCTATCCTGACTACGAACACAACGACGAGGTGTGGTACCACCTCTTCCTGCTCTATTCACGTCTGGGCCGCACCACAGAGGCCGACCACTGCCTGAGCATGCTGAAGCAGAACCACGCCGAGAGCCAGTGGACTACGCTGCTCTCCGACCCCTACTTCGCCGAAAACCAGCGCTTCGGCGTACACATAGAGGACTCTATCTATGCCGCCACCTACGACGCCTTCAAGGCCAGCCGCCATCAGGAGGTGAAAGCCAACACCCAGTTGTCGGAACAACGCTTCCCCTTGGGCCAGCACCGTCCGAAGTTCCTCTTCATCGAGGGTCTGAGCCTGCTGAACGAGGGCGATGCCAAAGGCTGCACAGAACGCTTGCAACAGGTGGTCGAGAAATACCCACAGAGTGAGGTTTCTGAACTGGCAGGCATGATTATCCGTGGCGTACAACAGGGGCGTCAGTTACACGGCGGCAAGTTCGATATGGACGACGTCTGGCACCGTCGCAGCACAGACCTGGCCAAAGGCGATTCCACACAAGTGGACACGCTGGTCTTCGAGCGCAATACGAACTACATTTTCCTGCTGGCCTACCAGCCGGACTCTGTCAATCAGAACCAGCTGCTTTACGAGATGGCTAAATATAACTTCTCGAACTTCATGGTGCGTAACTTCGACATCGTCACTGACCAAGACCAGAACGGTCTTTGCCGCATGCTCATCAGCGGATTCCTAAGCTACGACGAGGCCCGACAGTATGCCCGTCAGTTGTACGACAACGAGGGGCCACTACGCGACATGCTGCACAACTGCCACAGTTTAGTGGTCAGCGAACCAAACCTTCGACTGTTAGGAACGGCATACAGCTATGCCGACTACGAGCTCTTCTTCGAAGAAAACATAGAACCTACGGAAATCTCGCAAGACCCGTTGCTGGAAGAGCCGGAGAGTGTTGTCAAGGGCGAACTGCCCGACGAGCCTGAGGGTCCTGCCCCCGCCAGCAGCGACCAGCCCACCAACTCTGACGACGACCTCTTCAACGACGCCCCCACTCAGCAGAACACGGGCAACGACATCTTCGACGACGACTTCTGGCGATAGCCCGTCGTAACGATGAAACATCGAGATAACGAGATAACGTAATAACGAGAAAACGAAAATAACAACAATATGACCAACGGACTATTGCTTTGGGCTGACGACGAGATGGAACTGCTTCGCGCCCATCTGCTGTTCTTAGAGAAAAAAGGATATGAGGTTGTTACCGTAACGAACGGTACTGACGCCATCGAAGAGTGTCGGAAAAGGACCTTCGATCTGGTGTTGCTTGACGAAATGATGCCAGGCCTCAGTGGTCTGGAGACGCTACAACGCATCAAGGAGACCAGCCCTCAGGTGCCTGTGGTGATGGTGACCAAGAGTGAGGAAGAGGACATCATGAACCAAGCTATCGGACAGCAGATTGCTGACTACCTCATCAAGCCCGTCAACCCTAACCAAATCCTACTGACGCTGAAGAAGAACATCCACCGTCGCGAGATAGTCACAGAGACAGTTCAGACGGGTTATCAGCAGCAGTTCCAGCAGATAGCCATGCAGATTATGGACTGTCGCACATGGGACGACTGGACAGAAATCTACAAGAAACTGGTGCGCTGGGAACTGGAACTCAGCGCCACTGACTCGCAGATGACAGAGATGCTGGACATGCAGAAGAAAGAGGCCAACATCGGCTTTGCCAAATACATCAAGAAGAACTACTTGGACTGGATGCAGGGCGGTGACCACCCCATGCTTTCCAACGAACTGTTCAAGACGGCTGTATTCCCTGTTTTGAAAGAAGAACAGAAGGTATTCCTCGTGGTGCTCGACAACTTCCGCTATGACCAGTGGAAGATGCTGGAGCGCGAACTCGGCGACCTGTTCGAGATAGACGAAAGTCTCTACTGCAGCATCCTGCCCACCGCTACGCAATATGCCCGCAATGCCATCTTCTCAGGACTGATGCCAGTACAAATTGCCAAAATGTTCCCTGACCTGTGGGTTGACGAAGATGAGGAGGAAGGCAGGAACCTGAACGAAGA
>JAEEVT010000016.1 GCA_016291005.1 Prevotella sp.
CGAGTCAGCGCACAAAATAGACTATGCATTCAAAAATAAAAAAGGAGGTGAATGATGGAACAATATGTAGACATGAAGAGTCCATTTACAGGAGGACGTGTAAAAGAAGTCTTTACGACAGAAGTACAGGAGTTCCGTAAGGAGAACTATACCGTTCATGCACGTTACTACGTTTGCGAAGATACTGGTGAAAAGTTCACAACGACAGAACAGGATGAACTGGCGTTCAACGAGCTTTATGGACAGTATCGGGTTCGCCATGGAATACCATTCCCTGAAGAGATAAAAGCGACAAGGGAAAGATATGGTCTAAGCCTTGCCGCTATCAGCAAGATTCTTGGTTTCGGCATCAACCAATATGCGAACTACGAGAACGGCCAGGTTCCCTCAGAGTCGAATGGCAAAATGATACTTGCAGCAAGGGACAAGAATTTCATGGTCAGTCTTTTAGACTCTTCCCGTGAACAGTTTACTGAGGCTGAATACGCGAAAATTAGGAATTCAATCCTTTCGGCTCCAGAAGAGAGTACATCAGACAAGCAAACAGCCTTGTTCTATTCTGACACACAATGTTCTGTGTATAATGGTTTCGGCTCGTTGAACACCAACAAAGTTGCCAATATGGTCAAATTCTTCATCCATAAAGAAGGCAGTGTATTTCCAACAAAATTGAACAAGGAGATGTTCTATGCCGACTTTGCGCACTATCGCAAGCATGGACGTTCCATCAGCGGATTACGCTACAAGGCAATTAAATATGGCCCAGTTCCATACCACTATGACACCATCTACGACAACATCGATGGCGTGGAAAAGAACATTGTGATAAGTCACAATTCAGAAAGCACATGCTTGGCTTGTGATGGCTATGATCCTAAAACGTTCTCTACGGACGAACTGGCTACTTTAGAGAGTGTATTTGCTGTTACTCATGAACTAACGACAGAACAGATAGTTGATAAAAGCCACGAGGAGCCTGTTTGGGCTAACTACAACTCTCAGGGTGGTTTTATTCCTTACTCAGAGGCATTCAACTTGATTTTATTATAAAAAGTATAGGTGTAAAAAATAACACATGCAAGGTAAATACAGTGATAATGTGACCCATTAGGCCATATCAAATTAGAATAGTTTTCACTCCAGAGGCATCATAAATAAAAGAAAGCCGTCGGTATTTCTCCGACGGCTACTTTTTTCGTTGGCTTTTGTGCCATCTTATCTTTAATTATTCAAGGTTTGTCACCATAGAGGTAGTGATATCTCTCGCGGTTCTCGCAATCGCGACGTGCGCGTTGCTTACTCCGGGATTTTTTCTTCCTGCTGCTATTGCCTCCATCCTTCCACAGTGTCCATGCTCCATAGACAACCATGCCTGTTAGTATTGTGCTAAGCATAACTTTGACTTTTAAGTTGTTGTTATTCTATTGCAAAGGTACACTGAGATTTGCTTTTTTGCAAGGCGAAATCCCTAAAAGCAGATATCCAAAACCCTATCGTTTGGAGAGATTTTCCTATTGTGGGTCTCTTTGCTCGATGTATTTGGCTCCCGTAATGAGTACCTGGTCATCTCTGAACTTGACCTTGCACTGGAGTACAGACCTGTATCGGTGGTTTTTCCGTCTATAGAGCTGGACGTAATAGACCTCCTGCTCATTGCCTGTTTCCATCGCATAGCGCTTGATATGTTGGCAGGCGATACGGTACGAGGGTAGCCTATTGGCAATCTGCTGCCCGTTGCTCTCTGTTTCTACATTGAAGTAGAAACGGTGTTGGGGATCAATTGTTGTTTGTGTCATAACTGTGAATTTGTGATGTTCTTAGAATGGCAGGTCATCCTTCTCTTCTGTAGATGCGGTGAAGGGCATTGCCGGTGTTGCCTTGCGTTCTGCCTCGGAAACGGGAGCGGGTTGAGTTTCACCCCTGTTTTCGGCATTGTCAGCATTCTGCAGTTCCTTCTTCTTGACAGAATTGATAAACTCTACGCGATAGGCAAACATAACCAGCTGATATGTCGGTTTGCCGGTTTTCTTCTCTTCGTAGATGTCCACGTTAGAGAACTCGCCGACGAACTGCAGCTGTCTGCCCTTAGTAAAGTACTGAGCCAGTTTCACTGCCTTTGGAGTCATACAGTACACCCTCCACCAGCGTGTCTTTTTCTCGTTCCGCGAGAAATAATCCTCGGCTACGTCAATAGCGACATAATCGCCGTTGTTGTTCTGCTTGACTACGGCATCCTTGCCGCAGCGTCCGATAAAACTACCTGTAAACATAATCATAAAGTTTTAATTGTTAATAATATTGTTATCACTCTCTATTGGCTCTCTGAAAAATCGTGGTGACGAAGAATGGAAGCTCTTACCTAAAGAATGTATTTCTGAAAGAATGAAGAATTTCGTCTTTCCGTCCATACGGTTTTCTTGTTTCAGTCTTTGATGTAAGAAAGTGTGAGATCGCTTTGTTTGTGTCATCGAGTATGACGTGTCGTGTATAGCTCTTTTTCCGTGCTTGTGACCATGATGAGCGCAGAGGTCATGCAAGGAATTCCGCTGCAATTTCCGCGGAATACCCAGATTAGCATAATCTGTGGAAGGCTGCCGCGCAAATTGTGGTGGAATCGGCCCTGCCGCCTCGTCCTTTCATGACCTGTCGAGCACCATCATAACTTTGCACAGAAAAAGGCTTGGAGCGACATGTCATTCCGATTATCCTAGACACGAAAAGCTGTTCTCGCGTACCTTATTATAATTATAAGGCTGGAAGTGCAGGAAGCCATGATAGACGTGGAAAATGGTAGTTTTGCCGCCAATGTGAGTTTCAGCCTTCATGCTGGATGACTGTTGCCTGAGTATCGCCTTTTTCCTGCCGAGGTTTTAAGCTTGCCGAAGATCCTCTGCAGGAAAAAGGCAGTACTGCTGGCATTTGTCATCACTCACACCTTCAGGGGAAATCTCCAGCTGTACTGACTGGCGGTGCTAATACCGAAAGCCAGAACAGAAAGGAGTGTTCCCCTGGACGGCAAAACGAAATTCTATGCCAGTGCCTTGGTTGCGTTTTCATTTCAATAATCATTTAAGTTTTTGGTCTTGGATATTTTCTATGTAGGCAGGGTAGGATTTAACCTCCATGCCTTTCATGCGGCAGAATTCTTCCCAAGAGACGCTGGAAGTATTGTCATTAACTGCTGTGCACTGTTTGTCTCGCTCTATCTGTGCGTAGATGACATTCAGGTCTTTTTTGAACTCCTGGAGAGAGTGCGTGATGGACATGATGTACGATGTTTCCCCATAAAAGTCCTTGTATCTGCCACTGAGGAAGAAGCTCTCGAATAGCATGAACTCCGTGAGTTTCATTGCTGGGAAGTTATCGACGATTACCTCAGCAAGGAAATCTATCTGGCTGTCGGCCATCTTGTTCTCGTCTATGAGAAACCTGATTAGGATATTCTTAAGGTGCAGGTACAGCCACTTCATGCCAGCATTCTGCCCGAACGTCTTGTTCAGTCGCACGAATGACGGCACGTCAGCAGTTATCTCAGCAGCAACATTTGCCGCCACCTTGCCAATGTCGGAGAAGGGATGTTTCTCACAGACCCCCTTGATGTCACCGTACACCTTTTGGTATTTTTCTATGTACAGCTGTTCCTCCGTTGACATCGATGCTGTTGAAATGTTCGATGCCCCGCTGGATTTCAGCGTCAATGCGCTGCTGTGCAGTAAGTTTTTGAGCTGTTCCATGACTTTTTGATTTGTTGTTTAACACTTCCTGGTTATAGTTACCTTCGAGGACTTTGACGAAGTTGTTCGGTCTGAACATCCAATCGAATGTTGCGACGAAAGGGTTATCGGTAGCCCCATTCAGGAACGGTGACGTTGCTGCGTTGATCACGGCCTTACGCAAGGCTTCTTTACCATATTCCTTTGCCCGCGCCCTGATGGCCTGCTGTCTTTTAGTTGTAATCTGCGTGATGGTGCATATCTGTGCACCGCACTCCTGCATGGTTTTGTTGAAAAACTCCATGAAGGCAATGAAGTTGACATCATCACCCACCTGGGTCGTCACAGACGACGAAGGTTCTGAAGATGAACCTATATTTTCCTTTATTTTGTTCTTCTTTACTTTACTTTGTGGTGTTTTTTCTGAGGAAACCCTATTTTGAGATGTTTTTTCTCGGAGTAGGCGCAAGTTGTTTGTTGTTTCCTCGGAGTTAACTGCTTTTCCTTTAGATTTTAACATCCTTTCCTCGGAGGAAATATCTTCGTATGCATCTTTTTCAAGTAAATATGGCGCATTTTTGTCCATCTTACGCTTTGTCAAAGCACCTATAGCTTTATACCGCCGTTGAATACTATGTGAAGTGATAATCTGGTACTGCTCGAAAAAATTCTTGTCAAACAAACCGACTTCAATACAATATAGGATAATATCCTTAATTCTATCTTCTCCATAGCCAGTTGCTTCACAAATAAGGAAAGGTATATCTTCGTTCCATTCTAGGTAATATCCCTTTTCATAGATGTTACATAGAAGAACAATATATACAGTGAGGGCATCCCCTCCTTTTCGACGGACAATCTTCCTCACTTTAATGTCATTGTAGAAGTCTACATCGAGTGAAAAATATCCCAGTCCTTTCTTTAAAGGTCGTGCCATATTATCATTTTTAGGATTATTACCTTGTAAACTCGGATTACCTCGAAAAAACTCGGAGTTATATTCCTTTTGAGGGTAGTATCATAGGATTAACTCGGAGTTAACTATGTTTTCCACGGAGGAAACTACTGTTGAATCCCTTCGAGAAGCACTTTCATTGCCATCTCCTGTGCTGAGAAGACGTCAAAGCCCTGTCTCCGTGCCGCCTCGAACTCCGTGGCAGCATCATCGGAGCGTCCGTTAATGAAGTCGTTGTCATCTTTGCGTGCATCCTCCATGTCGTAGAGCAGATGCTTGAGGAACAGTCCATAGTAGGACAGCTCGATTTTCTTGTTTTTCTCTTCCATAGTTTTATTTGTTTAATTGATAATTAGAGGATTTTAAATGCTTTACCGATATCATGGATGCAGTGCTGCGTCTTCGGATCCTTCCTGATGGACGGATGCCACTCTCCACCGTATAGGAATTTCTCTGCGCAATGTGAGCACAACGTATGGTTTTCATCCACCCACCAGCAGTTCCCGAAATCCGGATGATAACAGTGGTTTTCCTCCGTACATCCGCATACGTGGCATACACCGTACTGTGGTTGGTCGACAGCTTTCAGAAGCTTTTCCTCGTCGTAGAAGTATCCGTCGAAGATGAGATACATCAGTTCAGGCTTGGCGTTTGCGCCATAGTCCATGACGAAGACCCGTTTTCCAGCCCCTGCAAAATATCCTGCCTCGACATGCGACGATCGTCCGCTTGGCAGTACGATGACACACGTATCGGCATCTGCCATTGCCGTGAAGTGGTCCTCAAAGCGGTCATATGCCCTCTTGTCATGCATCATCTCATCAAAATCTGTCGGTTGCAGGATTCCCTCCAGGTATGCTTCTTTCAAGCCTCTGCTTCTTACAATGCCGTCCCAGACGTTACAGTCATTACGTCCTTGCGGATGCCGGAAATCATATACCAGATGCCCCCGCTCACGAAGTTCCTTGACCAGTTTCGGCTGGCTGCCGTTACGCCAGCTTGACGATATATATATTCTTGCCATAGTTTTTTTATTTCAAAACAATTTTGGTTCCGTCTCGTAGTTATATACAAGCACCTCCTGTTTGCGCTTGGTGCCCTTAGTAATCCTATTTGCCACACGTAGCGGCATGTCTATAACTGTCTTGTTCCAGCCGTTTTCTGTAATATACTTATTAAGCATTTCCGACTCGAAGTTACAAAGTATGAATCTTCCTTTGACAGCAGTAAGCACTTTTAGTAGTACCTCCAAGTCCTCGAAAGAGAATCCATTATAGTGCTTCTGCGCACACCCCGGATATGGCGGGTCGAGGAAGAAGAATGTCTCTGACGTGTCACGGTTAGCGATGACCTTGAGGGCGTCACGACAGGATATCTGTACATGCTTTAGCCTTTCGTGGACCTTATACGTAAATCCATTACGGTAGTTATTCATCACTACGCCAATATGACTTCCTGACGTTCCGTTATCCCATGTCCAGCCCCCAAGTGGGCTGCCGCCATATCCCATATTACACAGGAACCATACCGTCCACGCCAGCTCCACCTTGTTCTTTGCCAGTGAAGGATTTCGCCAGATTTTGTCAGCACGCATGAACTCGCGCTCGCTGTCGAGAGTATTCTGTATGCGCTGCTGTAGCAGCGGAAAGAGTCTTTCGTCCTGACAGACGTCATAGAACGTGATAATCCTGTCATCGATGTCGTTTACAACCTCGCAACAGCTCCTTCCCTTGGCAAAGAATATCGCACCTCCGCCGAAATACGGCTCGCAGTAGACGCGGTGCTGCGGTATCATCCCAAGGATGGTACTTGACAGATGCTGTTTGCCGCCGAAGTATGTGATAGGAGTCTTCATCGGAGAGTAAATAATTATAAATTTGTTTCACTTAAAGTTGTTAATCTATAGATATGCTACTTTGGGTGGCTGAGACCTAAATCGTCTTTGGCCTAAAGCCAAGGCGTGTTATTTCGTCGCAGCGTTCTATGATTGAGTCGTTTTCACTGTTGCTTGCCAGAGAGAAGTTCGCACTCCGCGATTTCAGTCCTCATCGAAATCCCCTGCAATGTAATATACCCTTCATAGACTTTTTCCATTATCATATTGTCGGCATGAAGTCTTGATATTCGCCTCCACAGTCATACATCCATGTCCAGTCACCTTCCTGCAGCTGGAGCCCCTCCAGATAATGGACACACCGTTCCCTTATCGGGCAACCGATACCCTTGCAATACTTGAAATTAATGTCACCCATGTTTATATAATAATGTTGTTTATTTGTCTTGAATATCACAGATACATCTATCAGTCGTATTTATCATTCTGTATGTACTACTGCTGCATCTGTCAAGAAGTCCGGCTTGAAGGAATAGGCATGTAGCGTGCCACTGCTTCGCCAGGCGAATCCCCCGTCCCAGAGGTGTGCCATCTCTGCATCGTCGGGGATGCGACAGACCAGTTCCTTAAACGCCTTTCCTTTCATAGCTGTATACGGTTCTCAAATATTCGTAATAAATTCATAATAAAACATTTTTATGTTTATGTTATAGTTTTTCTTTTATAGTACATCCAATGCCTCAATGATGTCGCGTTGCCTCTCTTTCAGTTCGTCACGCAGGTTAATGATTGCCTGAATCTCGTTTTGTGCGGGATCACCGCACATCACTTTCTTGTCGCCGTTCTGGCGAATCACCGTGACGAAGGCCTGATGCTTCAACACCGTATCGCCTGCCCATGCCACAGGCTTGACCTCTACGCTGGCTTTCTTTTCAGCCAGCGTCACTTCCTTTTCTTGTTCTTGTTCTTTCATAATTTGAGTTTTGTAGTTTAACGTTATTTCACCCGACCCTCTATTTTGTTCTGGACATAGTGTATCAAGTCCCTGGTGCGTCGGTAGTTCTTTCTGCCAATCTCCGCATGCTGTATAGCACTGAGCATTTCTTGGAACATCTCAGGTTCATCTTGGTATTCACTCTTAATGAAGTACCCGTCCCACAGTTCTCCCGTTGGCTTAGGAAGTTTCAACTGACGTATAATCAGTACACTCATCGCTATCTGCATGCTACGATTAATGACATGTGATTTGCCTTCTTTATAGTCATACCAGTCGAAGAGCAGCAGTACCTCATGTTTTTTCTCGTCAATGGTAATCTGAAAGCAGTCTATGCCATACATGTTCTTGATTCTCTTCATGACACGAAGTAAGTCAACCATTTCCACGCGCTTCGCCAATGAGAAGCGTCCCTCCTTGATAAGTATCATATTCGGTGACGGTTCCCGGCCGATGGCCCCTACGATGTGCTCCCTCCGAGCATCATAGCTGTCGCCCTTCCAGACCTGCGTGCCGTCGGGAAGATCTCCTGTCGCTTTGGTCAACGTGATAAAGGCATCATGCATGGCCATTACTCTCTTTATTGGGTTTCGACATCAGGACACACACGAATGCCGTAATGAGTCCCCATATTATCACTGCCACGCCAGTCAGTATGACGGCGACAAGAACTTTGTTCATTGATTCAATAATTTCCATAGTTCCTAAGTTTAATTAATCGTTCATTGAATTTCCTGCACTCTATCGCTGCCGACGTCGGGCTGGCGAAGACATTCTCCCTGGCCAGCCGGTAGTCGTCGAACTTGCTGTCGCACCATTCTGTCTCCATGACGTCAAAGCAGTCATTGGTCATGGTGCTGCGTATGTAGTAGTACACTTCACCCCTTTTGAGTCGTGCCGTGCAACTGCCGTTATTCGTCTTTGTCAACCTCATCGCCATTATCTTTACTGTCCACATCCATTTTCACGGAAGTGCTTTCACAAGGAAGTACAGCCTTTCCAACCTGATCCGTTTCAGTTTGGATATATTCCTGTACATAGCTGCAGAAGTCCTGGTCATTCGAGTGTCCTGGGATGCATGCCGAGCATGAGGCGCATTTGTCGTTCTTATTCATATATATTCTCGTTATTGATAATACTTCCTCTTTTCGATGCTATCTTCTCGTATTCGGCGCCGAGTATTTTTACCGACGTGTTCCACTTGTCCTCCAGTGTCAATGCTATCACCTGTCCCATCATGTCGTAAGGCATAATGCACAGGCATTTCTTGTATGCCTTCAAAGACGTTAGCAGCTTGTATATATTTCTGATGCCGTTCATGATAACAGCGTCATAGCATCCCAGTATTCCCTTGTCTTCCTGGACGAATAGCAGATAATCCATGAGATCGAGGAACAGACAGCACCCATCGTTGGCAAAGCCCCTTACGAATGGTATCACCGTCACCCCTCTACGTCCCACAGTGAACGGTTCCGTACTGATTTCCGGGCAGATTACTTCTAAGCCCTTTTTGATGTTCCTTATTCCGACTCCCTGAAACACGGTGCCATGGAACGTAATCTCGACCAATTTAAGGGTCTTGCCCTTCTTAAATTTCGAAATCCCCCAATGTTCCAGTGGCTGTAACCCCGACTTCTTCAGAGTCACCTTGCTTCTGATACAGTTCGTTGTTAGTCTATTCCTTGTCATCATACGCCACCCTTCCTAAGTTTACTGTTGATGATATCCTCCAGTTCCGCCCGGGTATGGCCCAAGGCAAAGAAATCGCTTACATCTTTTTGTTTCTTCTCTCCGTTGAGAGGCAGTTCGAGACGGCAGATATGACACCCTTCCGCATGGAGTGCTACTTGTCGGGAGGACTCATTTCTGCCAGTCTCGTCCATATCATAGAGAACAAAAAGATTATCAAAGCGTGAGGTCAGGTTGCTTACCAGTTCCTTACAGAGTGTCGCTGTCTCGCTGTTAAGGCAGATGGCAGGGAAGCCGTGTGCCGCAAGAGACATGACGTCCTTCTCTCCACCGGTAATGATGACATATTGACCCTTCTCTGGCAGCTGCTCCATGCCGAATATATATGGCTTCGGCAGATTGCCAGCATAGAGAAAGCGAATCTTCGAGTACGGTCGGTACACCTTGATACCCTGTCCGCAGCTAAATACATAGCCGTACATCGCTTCTTGATAGTTGCTCCTCATGGTAAATTTGCTGCCGTCACGGCGCTCGAAGCGGCACAAATTGAGGCTCCGCACGTTATATCTTTCAAGAATATCCTGTGAGATACCATAGCGTTGCCAGTATCTTTTCTCCCATGAGGTGAATGTTCGGTATATGGCACGGAATGCTATCACACCGCCGTCTTCGATGGATTTCGGCATGCTGACGGGAGTAGCTTTTTTCGGCTTGTAGTCGGCTGGCTCGTTGTTGAAGACAAAGAGGTTCATGTCCTCGTCGATGATATGCAATACTTTAACGAAGTCATGTCTGACGTCAAGCAACTTGCTCTTTGCCACCATCGAGAAACAGTCACCACACCATTCCGATGCTCCATAGTCAATCAGCATCCAGGCCCCACCACCGCCAGTTTTCTTGTATTTCAGACGACATGATGGCGTGACGTCCTTACGGAAAGGATTGCTGAATAGCCGCCTTCCGCAGTTTAGCGTCTCCTCACCGAGGTAATGTCTGAAGACATCGTAGCCGTTATTGGTCTGTGACAATATTTTGTCCCGTGCTGTATTGTACATATTGACTATGAGTTTTTTCCTAAATCCCTGACACTCTTAACAGATTCATGTTCTTTGAATAGCTGCACTGCTAGTTCAGCATCAACAACAATAACCCTGCCCTGTTGCATCACTGCTGGCTTGATGATGGTTTCCTTCAGCTTATGTGCCGTCGGATAGCTGCAGTTGAAAAGAGACTTGATGCCCGAAATGCCATGCACATATCTTTTGTCTTGTTGCTTGGTCTCTGCAACATTATCCACACTCTCCTTGGCATTACAGCTTTTCAGTAGTTTCATGAACTGATCTATTGTCAATTGCCATATTGGTGTGTTTCCGGGAAGCATAAGTATATTTTCCATATCGCTCTGATTTTATAATATATTAATCACATTGAACAGTCCTTTTTACGCCCTTGAAGAAGTTTTAGGTCGGCAATGCGATATTCTATTTTACCAGGTCGCCTGCTGACAGCTTCGAGCTGCATCTGCTTTACCCACCTTCTGACATTGGCCTCACCGAATATTCTGTAAGCCTTGCGCTGGCTTATCACGTCACTTGGCTCATGTTCTGCTTCTTTGAGCTTAACAACCAGCGCCATTGCGACATCTTCGATGAAAGTTTCGTAAGGAACGCACTTGTCTGTAAAAGCTAGCATTGTCATATTGTTAAAGGAGATATAGTCTTTTATGATTTAATAATGTTTATTCTTTAATGATGCATCATATAGATTATAATTGACTGATGTGAATTCTTGAATACCAGAATCTTTCTAACTCACGTCCCTCAAAGAGACAGCGACCAGTTATGAAATTCTCAGTAGGGGTTATCAAATTCATCTTGACGAACCTTCTTAGAGAGTTACGGTGGATGCCTAGAAGCTTGCTGGCTTCTTTGCTGTTGTAGAGCGCATCAGGCATCGCCTTGGGTGGCAAAGGGCTAATCATAATCAGGTAATTACTTATTAATTCTTTGTTAGTTTTCTGTGTGTGTTGACACAGGAAGTTCAGATGATTTTAGTTCTGGGGCTTCTACTTTCAACGGTTTTCTTGCAACCGGGTTTTGGGCTCCTTTATAGATTCCCTTTCGTTTTAGGAGGCAAGTCACGCCGTAAATCGTCATGCCATATTTCTCATGCAGGCGTCTTATGACTTTACCGGGAGTGACAAAACCTTCGAGGATGTCAGGAGAACAGCTCATGTATTCTCTGACGATGTTTTCGTTACGCTCGCGACGTTTCTTCTCATCTGGCGTTTCATACAATTGACTTCTATCCATCATGTTTATCTTAAAAAATCTTTATAAAATTTGGTCTTATACATTGTTTTAGGTAAATTTGCATCCGATTTGTATAGGAGTTGCATTCTACTTGCATCTCTTTTGAATAAAAATTGCATTTACGACGATGCAAAGTTATAAAAATATTTCCGTTCTGCAATAGAAATATTGCCGAATTTAGTATTATTTAATAGAACTATTGTAAAATGAGCGGTGAGGAATTGAAAGAAAAGCTTATCAATGGTGGTTATAGCGTAACTGCTATTGCTAAAGCTATGAATATAAAACATCAGGAACTAAGTCAAAAACTTAACAAATCATCTGATATCAAGACCGGTTTGCTAGAAGATTTGTGTAAAAGCCTAAAAATTGATATGTCATTTTTCTATGGCAACACAGAATTCTTACCTTCGTATTTTAGTAGTAACGCTGGTGAACAAACAGTCCCCATATCATTGTTTAAGCAGATATTGAATGAAAGAGACTGCTATATGCTGAAGCTTTCTAAGTATGAAGACGTCCCAAAATCGAAAGCCGCGCTTTAGTCATTTATCATGATTTCCGAGCTAATTTAGGTAAGACATAGTATATATGCAAGGTGTGACTGGAGGGCATTTAAAGAATTGATCGGAGGACATTTAGGCAGAAATTATACGAATATACGCTATCAACTACTGTCTGATGATAAGTCTTGGAGCGACATGACTTCCGATTTCCTCAGTTACAGTAGATCTACGCGCGCGAACCTTATTTATAACATTAAGATAGAAATATAAAAGATAAGTGTAGTTATTCAAAGACAGAGGCATGGGAATACATCCCGATGCCTCTGCCCTGTTGTTTCATAATGAAATAATTATTTTAAGCCACTAAAGAAGTAATCTATTACTTTCCTATTGGCATCGTCAACCTTTTTGCTATCAAAGTCAACATAGATGAGTGTTACTTTCTTTGACGGATCCGTATGTCCGAGCATTCTCGCAATAGTGTCAAGAGGTATGTCTAACTTTGCAGCTATGGATGCTACTGAGTGTCTCGCATAGTAGCTGGTACATCCCGGTATTAGCTCTTTGAGATAATGATTTGCTTTCAACATGAACGTCCTGTATGATTTCCTGTTGTCACAGAAATTGAGCAGATAATTCTTTCCCCTGTAGCGGTTGATGATTTCCATGGCCTCTGGTTCTATCTTTACGGAATATAGTGTTCCTGTTTTTGCTCGCCTATATTCCAGCCTCCCATTGACAATCTGGTTTTTCTTGGCTAGCAACAAGTCAATACCATTTATACCCATTAGGAAGAACATAAGGAAAAAGAAGTCTATATATTTCTTCATGAAGGGCTTGACGGGCTTGTTGTACAGTTCCCTCAGTTGCTCAATTGTTAGGTTCCTTTTCATCGTCTTCTCATGCTGTATCTTGAATCTCCTGAAAGGATAATTGGTTGTCAGTTCATTATCAATGGCAGCATTGAATACAGCCCTTATGTTTCGGAAGTGTATCGCCCTCGCATTTATCGAGAGTCTACTACTGATGAGCCATGAATTAAAGGCCTTCAACCATTTGATATCGATATCATCGAAAGATAAGGTGGAGGCTTTGTTTCTGGAAAAGACTTTTATCTTATTCCATGTCACATTATATATATCACGGGTCCTAGCCGATTTGGAGATGTCATTAATGAACTGGTTGAATATTGTTTCCACCTCGCCCTTCTCTTCCTTGGCCTTTCCTACATATATTTCTATAACTAGGTCTTTGATCTCCTGTTTATGTAAACCTCGCTTTTCTTTTAACTGCACGTTTAGAATTTTATCCTCCGTCCTGACGAGCATGTTTGCCAAATAGTTATTCAAGGGAACCTGACGAGGATGATTGCATATAATACACATACCAGCATTCCACTGATTAGCCTTCAGGTATATTCCTGTGGGGACGTAGAATACGCCTTCAACTGTGTTAACATAAACTTTAAGAGGACATGTGCCGTCTTTTTTTGCGCTTCTTTTGTCAAAATAGTACTTGATGTTTTCCATAACTCAATAATATTTAAATGATTTTGTCAAATGTTTTTTATTATTTATTCAATAGTAGATTTGAAGAGAATTTGCAAAAATGTAGCAGAGAATTTGCAGAAAAGTAGCTGAAAAACAGCATTTTTACTGGCAAAAACTTGCAAAGGATTTGCAAAAAAAGGGTGCGAAATGGTGCAAAAATGTGCACAGAAGTGCAAAAATGTGCACGTGTGCAGTTTTTTTTAATTGAATAAAATGATACGATTTGGAACTTTGCGAATCTTCTGAAATCCCTTTGTACAAAGGGGTTTCGAAGATTCACTAACTGCGGAGAGAACAGGATTCGAACCTGCGAACCAGTTTTGCCGGTTACACGCTTTCCAGGCGTGCCTCTTCAACCACTCGAGCACCTCTCCTTGCATTAAGCGGGTGCAAAGGTACGAAGAATAATTGAAAACTGATAATTGAAAATTGAAAAATAATCTTTGTACTTTGAACTTTATGATTTGTTAACTATAAAGTAATCATGCTTTATGAAAATACTATGTAACTTTGTAGGCTCTAATCTATATATATAATATAAGGTAAGGAAATGATATCAGTAGAAGGACTGCGCGTGGAGTTTGGCGTGAAGCCGCTGTTTGCCGATGCTGGGTTTGTGGTGAACGACCGCGACCGCATAGCATTGGTGGGCAAGAACGGTGTTGGCAAGTCGACGCTGCTCAAGATACTCTGCGGACAGCAACAGCCCACAGCGGGTACGGTCAGCGTGCCGCAGGACACCACCATCGGTTACTTGCCGCAGGTGATGAGGCTTACCGACTCTACCACGGTGCGTGAGGAGACACAGAAGGCTTTCGCCGACGTGGCACGACTGAAGGACCGTGTGGACCGTCTGGAGCGCCAGTTGGGCGAGCGGACTGACTATGAGAGTGACGAATACATGGCGCTCGTTGAGCGCTATACACAGGAACACGAGCGATACCTGATGATGGGTGCCGAGAGTCAGGAGGCTGAACTGGAGCGCACGCTGATGGGCTTAGGCTTCGTGCGTACTGACTTCGAACGGCCTACGTCTGAGTTCAGCGGTGGATGGCGCATGCGTATAGAGCTGGCCAAGATTTTGTTGCAGAAGCCCGACGTGCTGTTGCTTGACGAGCCTACGAACCACTTGGACATCGAATCCATACAATGGCTGGAGCAGTTCTTAGCCTCCTCGGCCAAGGCCGTCGTGCTGGTGAGCCACGACCGTGCATTTATAAATAATGTGACCAACAGGACGCTGGAAATTTCCTGTGGTCAGATTATCGACTATAAGGTGAAGTACGACGAGTATGTAGTGCTTCGCCAGGAGCGCCGTGAACAGCAGCTGCGCGCCTATGAGAACCAGCAGAAGGAGATGCAGGACATGCGCCAGTTCATTGAGCGCTTCCGCTATCAGGCCACGAAGGCCATACAGGTTCAACAGAAAATTAAGCAGTTGGAGAAGATGGTGCCCATTGAGGTCGACGAGGTTGACAACAAGGCACTGCGGCTGAAGTTCCCGCCCTGTCTGAGGAGCGGAGACTATCCCGTCATTTGCGAGGAGGTGAAGAAGAGCTATGGCGAACACATTGTGTTCGCAAAAGTAAATATGACCATCAAGCGTGGCGAGAAGGTGGCCTTTGTCGGCAAGAACGGTGAGGGTAAGTCGACGCTGGTGAAGTGTATCATGGGCGAGATTCCTTTCGACGGACACCTGAAGGTAGGCCACAATGTGCAGATAGGCTACTTCGCCCAGAACCAGGCCCAGCTGTTGGATGAGAGCCTTACCGTCTTCCAGACCATTGACAATGTGGCCAAGGGTGAGATACGCCTGCGCATCAACGATATTTTGGGTGCCTTTATGTTTGGTGGCGAGAATAGCGACAAGAAGGTGAAGGTGCTCAGCGGTGGCGAGCGCAGCCGTCTGGCCATGATCCGATTGCTGTTGGAGCCCGTCAACCTGCTTATCCTCGACGAGCCTACCAACCACCTTGATATGGTGTCGAAGGACGTTTTGAAAGAAGCTATCAAGGCCTTCGACGGAACAGCTATCATAGTAAGCCACGATCGTGAGTTTTTGGATGGACTTGTCACGAAGGTCTTTGAGTTCGGAGGAGGCAAGGTTCGTGAGCACTTAGGCGGAATTTATGACTGGCTGGGAGCCTCACCAAGTCTCTCCCAAGAAGGGGATGTCAAGCTGCCAGACAGTCCAAAAACTAAAGCCTCACCAAACCAGACACCTTCTTCTTCGGAAGGGCAGGGGACAGGCCAGTCATATGCCCAGCACAAGGAACAGCAGAAGCGCCTGCGGAAGGCCGAGAAGGCCGTGGAGGAATCGGAGCGTAAAATCAGTGATATGGAACGCAGGTTAAAAGAGCTCGACGATCTGCTGATGAAACCTGAGAACGCTTCAAATATGGAATTTGTCACGGATTACACCACGACTAAGAAAGCCCTTGATGAAGAGGTGGAGCGCTGGGAGCAGCTGTCTGAGGATCTGGAGACTCTTGCCGCTGGTAGTTGAGGTAAATACAGTTGATGCCGTTCATATACTTATGGGTGATGTCGTCGCACAGTCTGGTCAGTATGGCACGTCGGTAGTCGTTGCCGTCTATCATTTCAATCTCGCTGTTGGCATATTTGTATATGGGGTTTAGCGGTGCCCCCTTACTCTTGAGTACGATGGTGAACTTGTTGACCGTATCCACAATTCTCAGGTCGAACGTCTCGTTTGGTTTACGATTCGTATCAGACTCGACCACCTCGTAAAGCAATTCCTCCAGTGCAATCTCTACGCTTAGACCTTCCTGCAGTTCACAAGCATGTATGAACGGTGTGACTTCTTTCAGTAGCCTCACCACGCCCTCCTTGGTATAAGGTACCGATACTGCCACCGCGATGTTTGTGGGTAGTGTGCTTTGCAGCGTAGGCCATGTGACCGTTTTTTCTTTCCTGTACGCCACATACGCCATTGTTAGCAGTAACGCCAGCAGTAGCCATCCTATGACGGGCATTCCATACCATAGCAGTTCTGGAGTGAAAAGAGCCATCAGGCAGATGAACGCGAGGGTTCCGACGTTCAGTATCAGCTGATAGCATCTGCAGAGCTTATGGTGTCCCTCCACGAAGTACATACCTTGCAGAGTAGATGTCATGGCCATAGGGTAAAGGAATAGGCTAAGCAGGCGCAACGGTGTCCTGCTTTGTGCAGTCAGTTCCTCTGAGGCTCCGAATAGCTTTGTGAGTATATCAGGAAAGATGAATATCAGTAAGCTTACAGGTATGATGGCGAAATGCAGGAGTCGGAAAATCCTCCTGGTGAGCATCTTGAAGCTGTCGTGGTCGTTCTCGCCCTGCAGTATTCCGCCAATACTGATGATGGCGCTGTTGGTTCCTGACAATATCAGCATGCAGATGCCGATAGTCTGAAAATAGACGGTGAATGTATACATGCCATCAGCACCCATCCTGTTGACAATGAGCGTGTTCATGAGGTAAGTGGACACAGGATCAACTACCGCTGCAATTATCATGGGCGCTCCCACCACCACCATCTGTTTGTATAGTGCTATGGAGCACACCTCCGTAGGCCACTTTACCTTGAAAATGTTGGAATGCTGCACTATATACTTCGTCAGCGACGTGAAAGCCAGCAGCATGCTTAGCGTTGTGGCCAGTGACGCCCCTGCCAGTCCCAGTCCGAATACACCGCAAAACAGTAGGTCGAACGCGATGTTGAGCACTTGAGAGATGACAATGCTGCGCGTTATGAGTTTGGGGCTTCCATTGTTGATGACATAGGATACGGGCACACCCGCTGTCATGATAACTACAATAGCCAGGTAGTTGGCATAGATGTAGGACTTAAGGTATGGTGACAGCCGTTCGTTGGTGGTTATCAGGTGGCATAGCTGGTCGGTAAATGGCAACAGCAGGCAGACAATGAGCAGCGACGTTGTCGCTGTATAGAACAGCTCGCTGTTGAATATGCGGTTCACCTTCTGATAGTCTTGTCCTCCGATGGCTCTGGTGGCTATATAGTCAGCACCAGCACTTATCAGGCCAATGACGATGAATATGGCGCTCATAAAAGGTCCCCAAAGCCGTGTTACCGAAAGTGCGTCAGGAGATATCAGATGGCTCACAATGATGGAGTCGGTGATGGAACCCAGCTGGCTCATCAGTGCTGACATCAAGGTCGCCAGGAAGAACGACCCGAACATGTTTTTCAGCACATAGTCATTGTGATAAATGTTGCTAGGCATCAGTCTACTATTAATTTACAATATAAAAGTACTAATTGCAAAGATATGTGTTTTATCCGAATTATCCTTTATATTGCCAATTAAAAATTGTTAAGCAGTCAGAAGATTTGGAGTTATGAAAGAAAAGTATTACCTTTGCACTCCGAAATGAATAATCATTAAATATTTATAAAATGAAACTGAAGACAATTATGATTATGGCATTATCGGCCTTTTCACTTTCAGCCTCGTCACAGGTGACCTTGAAATCAGGTATCAACATGGGTGACCTGGATCAGAGTGTGCGTCCTGCCGATGACTTCTATGAGTATGCCTGTGGCGGATGGATGAAAGCTAACCCGCTTCCTGCCGCTTATTCGCGCTTCGGCAACTTCGACCGTCTGGCCGAAGACAACAATAAGCGCATCAACGGCATTCTGAAGGAACTGTTAGAAAACAGCTATTCCGAGGGTAGTGTGGAACAAAAGCTGAGCGACCTATACAAACTCGCTATGGACTCAGCCCGTAGGGAACAGGACGGCATCAGTCCCGTCATGCCCCTCATCAAGAAAATGGAGGCCGCCAAGACTAAGGACCAGCTTTTTGCCATACAGATGGAGATGGCTCCCTATGGTGAGCAGGAATTCTTTGCTGCCTACCTTGGTGCAGACGATAAGAACGCCACTGAAAACATCCTCAACATCTACCAGAGCGGTCTGACGCTGGGACAGAAAGACTACTATGTGGAGAACGATGAGGCTACCACGAAAATTCGCGAGGCCTACAAGAAACATATCGTACGCATGTTCCAGCTTTTCGGCTTTAAGAAAGGTGTCGCCGAGAAAAAGATGAAGAACATCCTGAAGGTGGAGACCGCCCTGGCCAAGGTCAGTAAGTCGCGCACCGAACTTCGCGACCCCCAGGCCAACTACAACAAGATGACCCTGAGGGAGTTTGACAGCAAGTATCCCCACTTCCAACTGGAGCGCCAGATGAACGCCAGGGGTATCAAGAGCCAGTACATCCAGGACATGGTAGTCGGCCAACCTGCCTTTATGGATGCAGCCGATAAGCTTTTTGCCACAATGACGCCTGCCGAGTATCGCGACGTGATGGAGTGGGGCATCATTGACGGTTCTACGGGCTACCTGAACGATGCTGTCCGTGAGGCCAACTTCGACTTCTATGGCAAGGTGTTCTCAGGTCGTAAGGAAGACCATCCCTTGTGGCGCCGCGCCACCAATCAGGTGCAAGGCGTTATGGGTGAGGCCCTGGGCCGTATCTATGTACAGAAGTATTTCCCCGCTTCGTCGAAGGAACGTATGAAGAAACTCGTGGAGAACCTCCGTATAGCCCTCGGCGAGCGCATTGCCGCCCAGGACTGGATGGACGACTCGACCAAAGTCAACGCTCTGCTGAAGCTTAATACCTTCTATGTCAAGATAGGCTATCCTGACAAGTGGACGGATATGTCGGCTCTGAAGATTGATGCGAAAAAATCTTACTTCGAGAATATGCAGGAGTGCAACCGCTGGCGCATTGCCCACAATATTGAGGAAAAGGCCGGAAAACCTGTTGATCGCGACGAGTGGCACATGACGCCACAGACGGTTAATGCCTACTATAACCCAACCACGAACGAAATTTGCTTCCCAGCTGGCATTCTGCAAGTTCCGTTCTTCGATCCAACGGCCGACGATGCCTTTAACTATGGTGCCATAGGTGTGGTAATAGGCCACGAAATGACGCACGGTTTCGATGACCAAGGTCGTCAGTTTGACAAGGATGGAAATATGCACGATTGGTGGACTGAAGCTGATGGAAAGAACTTTACAGTGCGTACGGATAAGTATGCTGACTTCTTCTCGAAAATTAAGGTGCTGACCGACCTCAACGCCAACGGGCGCTTGACCCTCGGCGAGAACCTTGCCGACCATGGTGGACTGCAGGTAGCATGGTATGCTTATAAGAACGCCACCAAGGGCAATTCCCTGCCCGTCATCGACGGACTCACCGCCGATCAGCGCTTCTTTTTGGCCTACGCTGGCGTTTGGGCAGGCAACATCACCGAGGCTGAGATTCGTAATCGCACCAAGAGCGACCCCCACTCGTTAGGTCGGTGGCGCGTCAATGGTGCCTTGCCGCACATTGATATGTGGTACGATGCCTTTGGTGTGAAAGAGGGCGACAAGATGTTTATTCCTAAGACCGAACGTCTGCAGTTATGGTAAAAAACTCTTAAAAACACCCCTTGTTTAGCACAAACTGAGGCAAAACGAAGAAAAATTGCCGTCGTAAATGTAAATTTACGGCGGTTTTTGTTGTTTTTAAAAAAACTTTCGTATCTTTGCATTCAATATTAACAATCGACTTATGATGAACGACAATAACATGGATATTGAAAGAACGCAACATACCCTTCGTCCAGAGCAGATGCAAAAAGAATTGGGACCTCAGGAGGAAGTGTTGCAGCCTCAGTTACAACAGCAGCTTCAGCAGCAGGCCTCAGCAAAGTTGTGCCCCTATTGCGGTGCATCGAACGATCCGGAGGCCATGTTCTGTGCACAGTGTGGCCAGCCCATCAGTAAGACAGCTTGTCCCCATTGTGGCGCCGAATTAGACCCTGATGCCGACTTCTGTGAGGTCTGTCACCATTACATACGAACCGACGTCTGCTCGTTCTGTGGTGCCCACCTTTCTGGCAATGAGGCCTATTGTCCCGAGTGTGGCAGTCCCAGGGGAGGTCTGGTATGTCCCACCTGTCATTCGCTCAACGACTTTGCTTTCTGTAAGAAGTGTGGCACGGCATTGACCGAGGAAGCCCGCCACCTGGTGAAGGAACTGCAACTGGACCCTGATTATCAGGAACTGATGGCCGTCGTACAGGATTATGCCAAGCTGGAGAACGCCTTGCCATACAATTCCGAACGTGACATCATTAGGGAGCAGCAAAACTTCAAACTCCGCGAACGCGTACTGACGCTGCTGGCCAAGGACGAAGGCAATGAGCATCCCGTCATCAGCAAGCCCGAGAACAAACGTATGACAAAGGAAGAACTGGAGGAACAGAAATCCCAGAAGGTGAAGGTGCTCTCTGCCATCCTCGACAAGATGGCTGTCCAGCCCACGCTGATTCCTGCCAAGGCGCGTAACTATGCCATGGCCAGCAAGCCTGTTGGCGTCCGCTTGGCATGGGTGTGCAACTACAAGCATGCCATGCATAGCAGTCCCTGTGGCTGTGCCAAACCCCACATGGGTGGCAAATGGGTGATTTTAGGAAAGAACAATGTAGGAGACATTAAAGACGACAAATAAAATATATGGACGAGACCATAAGAAACCTCAACATGGGGAACCATACTACCAAGCGTGTAGAGCTACCTAAGACGAATCAGGGAGAAACCACCGTACGCACTATGACTGGCAAACAGAGTGGCGGCGATGTGGAGTTCCTGCTGAAAGGCCGTTTATACCGTAGCATCAAGTGCCTGAGCGACAACTCAGGTGAGGCACAGGTGTTCCTCGTTGAAGGCGAAGAAGGTGAAAGGGTGTTGAAGATCTACTATCCCAACTTCACCATCAAGAAGACACTGATGCGCATCATTCAGAACATCGGTATGGAGATGATAGTTCGCATTCACGACTTTGGCAAAACCTATGTAGACGGCAAGAACCGCGATTATGAGCTGATGGAGTATCTTCGTGGCGGAACGCTGAATGATTACGACTTGGATGCCGACTTCAACCAGTTCCGTCGCATTGCCTTACAGGCGGCTGCAGCCTTGGCCTATTGTCATAACAATAACATCATCCACAAGGACATCAAGCCCAGTAATTTCTTCTTCCGCGACACCAACCACAAGGAAGTTGTGCTGGGCGACTTTGGTATTTCCAGTATTCTGGAGGGTGATGAGAAGTTGCACCGGACCACTCAGGCACGTACGCCGGTCTATGCCGCACCGGAGATGTATAACGATGTTATTGACGGCGAGGTGGAGATTACCCCTGCTGTAGATTTCTATTCGTTAGGTATTACGCTGATGACCCTTTGGCTGGGCGAAAACCCGCTGAGTCAGAACGAGCGTGTCATGATGCGTAAGAAGAACGAAGGCCGTTTGCCGCGCATCAATGATTTGCCTGACCGCGTGAAAATGATCGTTCAGGGTCTTACTTCCGTCAATCCCCAGACACGTTGGGGGTACGAGGAGGTGGAGCGTTGGTTCTTGGGAGAGAATGTGAAGATAGACATCTCGTCGCCTATCCTGAAGTATCGCAGCTTCATCGTCGACCCAGAACGCAACTTAGTGGCTGATAATGTCCACGAACTCATACCCATGCTGGTGGACAATGAGAAACTTGCCATCAGCTATCTGTTCAACGGACGTATTTCTGGTTGGCTGGAGCAGTGCGGCAATGTCAAGCTGAGTTCTGCCGTGAAGGATATCGTTACCAACCGCTATCCCGTCAACCAGCACGCGGCACTGATGGCAGCCGTCTATGTCATGGAGCCGACCTATGCCTATAAGGATATTCACGGCAATCTCTGTGATGACGTGCATAGTGCCGCCATATCTGTGCTAAGCTATCAGGAAGACTACGCTCTGGCACTGGCTAATCCGAACGACCATCTCTACCTTTACTTGGAGTCACACTCTAAAGCCGACGTTGCTAGACTGAGAAGCTATTTCGCTCCGGAAAGCAAACTGTCAAGTCGCATTGCCATACTGAAACTGGTTTACGAAATTGATTCAGAGATTCCCTTTATGGCGAAGCATCCTTCGTCGACGTTGGCGGAAATCGTTCATTCTTTTGGTTACGAGAATTGTTCGGAAGACGAATGGCTGAGCCTGAGCGACGGACGCCTGTTGTCATGGATGTATAACCATGAGGACCACATGGCCTGCGAGGCCCTGCGCATCATGACGAAGGGGCAGGAACCGTCCCAGTCGCTGGGTTATAAAGTGTTGTACAATTTGGATCGTGAAGCCTCCTTCGATCTGCGCGAGGCCAACACTCCCTTTAAGGTTGGTGAGGCGTTAAGTGAGCAATTGAAAAGCTGGCAGGATCTGGACGGCAAGACTTTTACCGAAAAGATGCAGGCCTACACTGACCCCAATGGGCGTTTCTTCTATTTCGCCCAGTTACATGGCTGGTTTGAACAGCTTAATCAGGCTCGAGCATGTTTCGACATGAGTAGCGAGGAGAACCGCGAACGTCTGGGAGCCTACGACCTGCGTACTGCCGCCTACCGCTTCTGTCGTATTCTGGGCGTTACTCCGGCCTACCTGCTGGAAGACGGAACGGAACTGAAGGATGGTACCAACTTTGATAAGCTGGCTCTAAGGCCTTTGCTGCTATCAGCTATCAAGCGCGGCTCACTGAGTCAGTGGATGTCGGTGTTCTATCATGAGAATCCACATGCCGACTTTTCGCTTTCGTATAGTTATGAACACAAATTGGAGGAATGGATTGTCAATCTTGGCGAGATAGACCAGAACCAAGTCTATTACAAACGCTATGGCAATGCTAAGGAAGAGACTTCCCAAAAGTATCGTGAGGTACGCATGGGCTACCAGCGTGCAAAATCGAAGGAACAGCGCTGGCGCATCACCTATTACAGCCTGTGTGGACTGTGGATTTTGCTTTTGTTGATTTGTGGAGTTTCAGGACGTGACTATCTGTTCCGTCATTCAATCATGTCGATAGTTCTGCCTGTTGGCGGCATGACGGCGATTATCGTCGGGCTGCGTGCCTATTTCCGCGGCTATGGCTTCGTCATGTCCTGTCTTTGGGGGCTGCTTGGAATGTTGACGTCGTGGATTCCCATACTGATTCTTAAGAGCGTCAACGCCTCCATCCCCTCGCTGTTTGTTCCAACAGCATTGGTACTGACCCTTATCTACATGGCTATCTGTCATGTGACCAACTTCCGCAGCGACTCCAAAGACGATTCGCAACTCATCAATGAAGTAATGGAGGACGACATCAAGTCGACGCTCCTGGAACCACTTTACTATACGTTTAAGCAGAAGTCGTTTAAGTTTAAGGGGTCCAAGTTCGGCATGCTGGACGATGTCACTAATCAAGTGCGATCCATCAGTGGCGAGTCTGTACTGCATTATATTTTATGGAGTGCAATGGTTGGGCTTCTCCTGCTCGAGATGATAGTGTTCAGTCCTAAGCTGCTGAACTATCCCAATCCCGACCTTGACCACTTCAGGGTCAGTCCAACAGAAGTTATCGAGCAAATACAAAAGGATGTTGAATAACTATGATTTGTGATTATTGTCATCATGAGAATCGACAGATAGCTAAGTTCTGTAAGTGGTGTGGCAAACCGCTTGTCATACAGAACGTTCTGGATAGGATGATAGGTCTTGACGAAGTCAAGAAACAGTTGAAGACCGTCGTCGATACCTATACCTATCTCCATTCGCGCAAGGACATTATGAATGTCCGTCTCAGCGTGAATGCTATCATCATTGGTGAGACAGGTACGGGAAAAACTGCTTTGGCAGAGATTATCCGCGACTTCTTCTATCAGTATAAAATCATAGAGAAGCCGAAGCTGACTATGGTTGATGCTGTGGACTATCAGCGCTTTGTCGATAAGTGGGATGACAATGTGAAGAAGGCCCGTGGAGGAATACTCTTCTTCGACAACGTCCAGAAACTGCTGCCAGACCGCTATTCCAACCAAGTGAATCCGCTGGACAAGCTGTTTGTCGAGATGGACAAATGGAACGATAATCCCATTGTCATCATTGCTGGTCTACCAAAAGGTCTTGACGATTTCTTGATGGCTAATCCGGCAGCTCAGAACCGTTTCAAGTACACTTTCCGACTGCCGACTCCCAGCCCTCAGCACTTGTGTGATATTTGTAAGCTCGAACTTCGCACCAAGTATGGCATAGCCGTCTATAGTCCTGAAGCTGAGAGTAAGTTGCAGCGTTTCTTCCAATATCAGGTGAAGACTAAGGATGACACTTTTGGTTATGCCCATGTAGCTGTCAAAACAGCTGAAGACATTTTTACCTCTTTTATCAGTCGCGGCATGTCGGCGACGATGGTAGAAGAGCAGGATATCAAAGGCTATGTTCCCGAGATTCGTACATTGGACGATATCCTCAGGGACTTGGATCACTTCATTGGAATGGACGAGGTCAAGCAGGCTGTCCGCGAGATTGCCTTTTCCGTACATAATAGTGTGCAGCGTGCCCAACGTGGTCTTGGCGAACAAGAGAAAGCTGGCATTCACATTGTACTGACGGGTAATCCTGGTACAGGTAAGACCACGATAGCCAGAAAACTTGGCGAGATACTCGAAGCCATCGGCTACCTTGATAGTGGACATGTGGTGGAAGCCGATCGTGCTAAGATGGTTAGTCCTTATCAGGGTGAGACGCCAAAAGTCGTTGATCGTCTGTGTGACAAGGCCATGGGTGGCATCCTCTTTGTCGATGAGGCTTATACGTTGGCTCCGCTGAGTCAGACTGGCGACCGTGACCAGCAAGGTGCGCAAGCTTTGGAACAGCTGATGAAGCGAATGGAAGACGACCGCGGTAAATTTGTAGTCATTGCCGCTGGCTATCGACAGGAAATGGACAATCTGTTCCGAATCAATGTGGGATTCCGTAGCCGCTTCTCCTATTTCTTGAACATTGAGGATTACACACCCTCGCAGCTCTTTCAGATTATGGAGCTTTTTGCACAGGAGAAGAAATATATCTTCGACTCTGATGCCAAGGAGTTGGCGCTAAAGATGATTACCGAGATGTATAATTCCCGCGACAAGGACTTTGCCAACGGACGAACGATGCGCCTACTGTTCGACAAGATTTGTGTACGTCAGGCTGAACGACTCCGGAAAATAGACATCTCCACTTTGTCTGATGAAGAGCTAATGACTCTGACGGCAGATGATATTCCTTACGAAGCACCTCGAAAGGTTGACTATACAGAATGTCTGTCCAAACTAAACGATATGGTTGGTCTGGTAGCCGTCAAGAACGAAATAGCTAAACTTGCTGCTTTCCTCAACCTGCAAATACAGCGTGGCGAGACCAATACTTTCCAGGGTAAGCATTATGTCTTTACTGGTAATCCTGGTACAGGTAAGACAACGGTGGCCCGCATCATGGCTGAGGTGTTCCGTAACTTAGGCATCCTGTCGCGTGGTCAGCTGGTAGAGGCCGACCGTTCGAAACTGGTGGCTGGATATGCTGGTCAGACAGCCATCAAAACCAACCAGTTGATAGACTCTGCCATGGGTGGTGTCTTGTTTATTGATGAGGCTTACACGCTGAAGTCGAGCGACAACGATAGCTTTGGTGGCGAGGCCATCGACACCTTGCTGAAGCGCTTAGAGGACGACCGTGGTAAGTTTATCTGTATTGTGGCCGGATATACTGACCAGATGCATGACTTTATCGACTCCAACCCAGGACTGAAGAGCCGATTTACGCAGACCATTCATTTTGACGACTATACAGCAGATGAGTTGACGCAGATATTCCTTAACATGGCCTCAGAAAAGAAGTATGAACTTGATGAGGAGTCACGGGCTGCCGTGCACCGTCAATTTGAACAGCTCTGTCTGCGTCGTGACAAGAACTTCGGTAATGCCCGTGAGGCCCGCAGACTCTTTGACCAGGCCGTTGAGCGACAGAGTCAGCGACTGATGGAAGAGATGAGCAATCCCGATGTACATATCAGTGACAACGAGGCTGAAGGATTCCTCTTGCAGGACATGTACAAACTGACTGTTGCGGATATTGGCGACCAAAAGAGTTCTGCTGTCCGTCCGTTAGACGAGGTTCTTAACGAATTGGACGACTTCATTGGCATGCGTTCCGTGAAGAATATGATTCGTCGTCTGGCTGTGCAGAGTATGTTTATGAAACAGCGTGCTGCCCTTGGTGCTGGCAAGGTTCAGCAGATGGCTATGAACTTCATCCTGACGGGAAATCCCGGTACTGGCAAGACGTCTATCGCCCGTAAGATGGGTGAGGTGTTACAATCGATGGAGATTCTGCCTACGAGCCATGTCATCGAAGCCAGTCGCGCTACCTTGGTGGGCAAGTATATGGGTGAAACACCGAAGATCGTGAACAACATGTGCGACAAGGCTATGGGTGGCATTCTGTTTATCGACGAAGCCTACACGCTGTCATCCGAGAATGACCAGTATGGCAAGGAGGCTATCGACACGTTGATGAAACGTATGGAGGACGACCGTGGGAAGTTTGTGGTTATTGCTGCTGGATATAAAGAAGAGATGGAGCAGTTCCTGGCTGTCAACCCAGGACTGGCCAGCCGTTTCTCCCACAAGATGCACATCGATGACTATAATGAAGACGAGTTGCTGGCCATCTTCAAGAAACTGGCCTCGAAGGACAACTACCAGCTGACGCCAGCAGCCGAATTCAAGCTTATGGATCTTATCTGCCGCAAGGTGGTCAACAAGGACCAGTCGTTCGGCAATGCCCGTGAGATGCGTAACATGTTGGATGCTACCATCCAACAACTCTCCATCCGCGTGAGCCAGATGCCACAGTCGGAGATTACGCCAGAGACTTATCAAATGATTTTGCCAGAAGATATTAAGGAATAGTTATGATAATTTGCCCAAGTTGTAAGGAAGAGATAGAAGACGATTCGCACTATTGTGACCAGTGTGGACAGGAATTAGTCTACTGCACCAGTTGCGGACGTGTTGGCATGGGACGTCGCTGTACTTATTGCGGTGGACTCATGGCCAGTATCGATGAGGTCTTGGAACAGCGTCGTGCTGTACAGCAACAACCGTCAGCGTCGTTTGCCACGTTTGCTTCGCAACGTGCTGATGACCCTGAACAGATGCTGAGTGCGAAAGGTGCCCCGACATTGACACTTTACAATCCCAGTCTTGATATCCGTATAGTCGGCATTAATGGAGCCATCATTGGTCGCCGTCAGGGACCGTATCATCAGATGTTTGAGAATAATATGTATATTTCGGGTGTTCATGCCCAGCTAATATTCAAGCCCGATTCTGGGTGGTGCATCATCGACAAGCATTCCTCGAATGGTACTAAGCTGAACCAGCGCGATGTGATGCCAGACATTCCGATGTCTATCAAGAGTGGCGACATCGTCACCCTGGCCAATGTCAACTTGCAGGTGAGTGTGAAATAATAAGATTGTAAACAGGAATAAGAAACACAAAACGTTATTGTAGAAACAATGAGTAGAATCATGTTGACGGCTGCAAGCCGTGTAGGCTGCGTCAGGAGTAACAACGAGGATATGGTACTCGCTCACGACCGGTTGATACGCAGCGATATTTATGCAACAGAATGGATGACGGAGAATCTGGATCGCTTTGTCGTTGCCATTGCTGATGGTATGGGTGGCCATGCTGCTGGTGAAGTGGCCAGCGAGGACACGCTGGCTAATCTGCAGTTTTACATCAACGACTTGCCCCGTGGTTTGGCTTCGGGAGAATTAGAAGAGATGCTGGTGAGTTGGTTGCAATCAATCAATCAAATTATAGCCTCGAAGGGCCATGAGTTTCCCATGATGGCTGATATGGGTACTACGCTGGTGGGTATTGTCTATTACGGTCAGCACTATTACTGGATGAACTGTGGTGACAGTCGTCTCTACCGTTTCCGTGACGGGGAACTGACGCAGCTCACAACAGACCACTCGCTAAATACCCTTCGTGGTGAGAAAAAACACTCGAACGTCATTATCAATTGTATTGGTGCGGGCTGTAAGAACTCTTATATGGATTTGTTTGACTTTACCGATGACGTACTGCCTGGTGACGTCTATATGTTGTGCTCCGATGGCCTGAATGATATGGTTCCCGATGAAGAGTTAACCCGTCTGCTGGCCGAAGGTGCCAATGCCAACAAACTTTGTGAGGCTGCCATTATTGCCGGAGGTTTTGACAACGTCTCTGTTGCCGTGCTAAGAGTGTTGCAATCGTAAACAGTTAATCGTTAAATAGTCAATTACATAGATGCCATTAAGATTACCAGATAGACTACCAGCCATAGAGTTGCTGAAGAAGGAGAACATCTTCGTGATGGACGACTCACGTGCTCACAATCAGGACATCCGTCCATTAAAGATCGTTATCCTGAACCTCATGCCGCTTAAGATTACTACTGAGACGGATCTCATCCGCCTGCTCTCCAACACGCCGCTGCAGTTGGAGATAAGCTTTATGAAGCTCAAGAGTCATACGCCCAAGAATACCCCCATAGAGCACATGA
>JAEEVT010000017.1 GCA_016291005.1 Prevotella sp.
CTCATTGCCGCTGCCGAGAAGGCCGGTCTGCGTCTGTATCTTGGTTCCTACCCCATAACTCCCGCTACCGATATCCTGCACGAGCTGTCGAAGCATAAGTCGTGCGGCGTCATCACCGTACAGTGTGAGGACGAGATTAGTGGTGCCGCCTCAGCCCTCGGCGCATCGTTTGCTGGTGCTCTGGGCGTGACGTCAACTTCCGGTCCCGGCATCTGCCTGAAGTCAGAGACCATGAACCTCGGCGTCATCATGGAGCTGCCCCTCGTCGTCATCGACGTTCAGCGTGGCGGTCCTGCCACAGGTCTGCCCACCAAGTCGGAACAGACCGACCTGCTGCAGGCTCTCTTCGGCCGTAACGGCGAGAGCCCCATGCCCGTCATTGCCGCCCTCAGTCCTACTGACTGTTTCGATGCTGCCTACCAGGCTTGTAAGATTGCCCTTGAGCACATGACTCCCGTCATCCTGCTCACCGATGCCTACGTAGCCAACGGCAGCGGCGCCTTCCGTCTGCCAGACATCACGAAGCTCGACGGCATCAACCCGCCCTACGTTCCTGAGGAACTGAAGGGTAAGTGGACACCTTATATGCGTGCCGAGAACGGTACTCGCTATTGGGCAATACCTGGTCGCGAGGGCTTCACCCACATCCTCGGCGGACTGGAGAAGGACTCTCAGACAGGTGCCATCTCGACGAATCCTGAGAACCACGACCTCATGACTCGTCTGCGCCAGCAGAAGATTGCCAATATCCAGGTTCCCGACCTTGAGGTTGAGGGTGACCAGGATGCCGACCTGCTCATCGTGGGCTTCGGTTCTACCTACGGACACCTGCACTCCGCCATGGACGAACTGCGTGCCGCTGGCCATAAGGTTGCCCAGGCTCAGTTCAAGTACCTGAACCCGCTGCCAGCAAATACTGCCGACGTGCTCTCTCAGTACCGTAAGGTTGTGGTGGCTGAACAGAACATGGGTCAGCTCGCTGCCTATCTCCGCATGAAGGTCGACGGCTTCACACCCTACCAGTTCAACCAGGTCAAGGGTCAGCCCTTCGTCGTCAAAGAGTTAGTCAACGCATTCGAGGACATTTTAAAGAAGTAAAAAGCTATGAGTTATACAGCACAAGATTATAAGAAAGGACAGCCTCGGTGGTGTCCTGGTTGTGGTGACCACTTCTTCCTGGCCTCGTTACACAAGGCTATGGCCGAGATTGGCGTGGCTCCAGAGAACATTGCAGTCATCAGCGGTATCGGCTGTTCAAGCCGTCTGCCGCACTACATGGCAACCTACGGCATGAACACTATCCACGGTCGTGCAGCAGCCATTGCTACTGGTTGCAAGGTGGCTAACCCCAAGCTTACCGTCTGGCAGGTCAGTGGTGACGGCGACGGTCTGGCTATCGGCGGTAACCACTTCATCCATGCCAACCGCAGGAACATCGACCTGAACATGATTCTCCTGAATAACCGCATCTACGGTCTGACGAAGGGTCAGTATTCGCCCACAAGTCCTCGTGGCTTCGTCTCGAAGTCAAGTCCTTACGGTACTGTTGAGGATCCTTTCCGCCCTGCCGAGCTTTGCTTTGGTGCCCGCGGACACTTCTTTGCCCGCTGCGTGGCTACCGATGCCAAGGGTACTGTCGAGGTGCTTCAGGCTGCCTACCAGCACAAGGGTGCCAGCGTGACGGAGGTCCTCCAAAACTGCGTCATCTTCAATGATGGATGTCACGAGGCCGTCTATAACAACGAGGGTCGTAAGAAGAACGCCATCTATGTGCGTCACGGCGAGAAGCTCGTGTTCGGCGAGAACAACGAGTTCGGTCTGGTACAGGAAGGCTTCGGCTTGAAAGTCGTAGAGATTGGCAAGGACGGCTACACCTTGGACGACGTCTTAGTACACGACGCCCACTGTGAGGACAATACGCTGCAGCTGAAGCTGGCCCTGATGGGCAACGGAGATGGTTTCCCCATCGCCCTCGGTGTCATCCGCGACGTGGAGGCTCCTACCTACAACGACGCTGTTCACGCACAGTTAGCTGAGGTTAGCGCCCAGAAGAAGTATCACAACTTCACTGAGCTCTTGAATACCAACGACACGTGGGAGGTAAAGTAAGCTTTATCAGAAGGAAGTAAGTTACTCTTCCATCCTGTCATCTATGTGGCCGCTCCAGAGATACTTCTTGGTCTCTTGGGCGGCTACTTTACTGAGTAGCAGCAAGGCCACGAGGTTAGGAATGGCCATCAGGGCGTTCATGGTGTCGGCAATGTTCCAGATGATGTCGAGGTTGATGATGCTGCCGAAGAAGAGTGCCACGATATACATAATACGGTAGAAGCGGTTCGACCTGCGGTGCTCAATGTAGTTGACGGCACTCTCGCCATAATAGCTCCAGCCCAGAATGGTGCTGAAGGCAAATGTCAGGATACCGAAAGCCAGTAGCGGAGCGCCGATATAGGGAATCTTCGAGAAGGCCACCTTTGTCAGCGCAGCCCCGTCGGCATAAGTGATGTCGGGGTAAGCGAGAATGCTACTGACAAGTACCAGACCTGTCAAGGCACAGATGATAACCGTATCCCAGAACGTGCCGGTACTGCTGACCAGAGCCTGGCGAACGGGGTTACGCGTCTGGGCGGCAGCGGCAACAATGGGAGCGGAACCCATGCCGCTCTCGTTGCTGAACAGACCTCGCGCTATGCCGTAACGCGCTGCCATCATCACCGTGGCTCCAACAAAACCGCCTCCTGCCGCCGACGGGTTAAAGGCCGACTGTACAATGAGCTGGACAGCAGGCCATACATAATGACTGTTCATGATGAGGATTATCAGACAGCCAATTACGTAGAAAACGGCCATGAACGGCACCAATATGGTACATACACGGGCTATGGCCTTGACGCCTCCCAGAATAACGCTGGCGGCAAGGATACAGACAAAGAGTCCTACACTCCATTCTGGCAGACCGAAAGTCTCGCTGGCTAAGAGTGCAATACTGTTGGCCTGTACCGTACAGCCGATACCAAACGAAGCCAAAGCCGTAAACACCGCAAAGAGGATGGCTAACCAGCGCAGGTTGAGACCTCGTTCCAAAGCATACATCGGTCCGCCGTAGGTGCGTCCGTCCTCAGACCTTACGCGATACTTGACGGCCAGCAGACCCTCGGCATATTTTGTTGACATGCCGAAGATGCCCGTCAGCCAGCACCACAGCACAGCTCCAGGTCCGCCCAGCGTGACTGCAGTAGCCACACCGACGATGTTGCCAGTTCCGATGGTGGCGGCCAAGGCTGTGGCCAACGCGCCAAACTGGCTGACGTCGCCCTTGGCGTCAGGGTCTTTCTTGAAAGACAGTCGAATGCCTAAAAGCAGTTTGCGCTGTGGTATGCCCAGTCGGAAGGTCAGAAACAAATGTGTGCCTAACAGCAGTATAATCATCGGCCAGCCCCACAGGAACCCGCTCAACATCTGAAAGAATTCATTGATTGTCTCCATCTCTTTTAATGCTTAATGCATAATTCTCAATTGCCGTAGGCAATAACTCCTCATTCAAAATTCTTAATTCAAAATTCCCTTATACTGTATCGCCAGCATTGTCAGGTCGTCACTTTGTTCGGCGTCGCCCACGAAACCCTGCACGCTCGCCGTCATCTCCTCGATAAGAGTCTGAGGTTGATGTCTGTTCTCTTCCAACATCCGCTTGGCAACGTTCCAGATGCGGAGGTCGCCAAACTGCGCATGCCGTCTGTCCTCAGCTTCGTTCAGGCCGTCCGTAAAGAGGAAAACGGTGGTCTGCGGATCGATCATCACCGTCTGCTGCGTGTACTGGAAGTCCGAAATGATGCCGATGGGCAGATTCGGTTCACACGGCAGGCTTCCCACGCCTCGGCCTACCAGCAGCGGCACATCGTGTCCCGCATTACAGTAACGCATCAGACCCGTCGCTAGGTCAAGGACTCCCACGAAGAAGGTAACGAACATGTTGGTGTCGTTGCCTTCTGTCATCGCCTTGTTCAGCGTGCTGACAATGGCTAATGGCTCTGACACATGGGCGGAGATATTACGGAACAGCGAACGGGTGACCGCCATGAACAGCGAGGCTGGAACACCCTTTCCCGACACGTCGCCAATACAGAAGAACAGCATCTCTTCGCGGATGTAGAAGTCGAAGAGGTCGCCGCCGACACCCTTCGCTGATTTCAGCGTACCGTAGATGTCTATGTCGTGGCGCTCGGGGAAGGGCGGGAAGGTCTTGGGCAGCATCGACATCTGGATGTCGTGGGCAATCTTCAGCTCACTCTCTATGGATGCTTTCTGGGCGGTAGTGGCACGCAGTTCGTTGGTATATTTGACCAGCGACCGCTGCATCTGCTCAAACGAGTCGCGCAACTTATGGATTTCGTCGTGGCTCTTCAACGGAGGCAGCACTGTCTGGAAGTTTCCCTTGGCCACCTCGTTGGCCGAAGTCGCCAGCTGCGAGAGGGGCTTGACCGCTTTCTTGACAGACCGACGACCGAAGAAGTAAACTACCAGCAGACCTATCAGGATGGACGCGATGGCAATGCCTGCAATGGAGTAACCAAAGAAATCGAAATAGATTGTGGGTATCACGATGGACATGGTCCAGTTGGTGTATTTTACATCCTGAGAGCATACAAGGACATTTTCACCGTCAACCACCATCTCGTTTTTGCCGAATAGGTTGAAAGCGAAATAGGAGTTTTTTGTGACGCTAGGTTGAACGCTCTTTCTGACGAGACGCTTTGCATCTGGGTGTACTAAGAAGGTACCCGCGCTATCAGTCATATAGTAATAACCTTGGTACTCTGCACTCCATTCTTCAGTATCGTTCCTGCTGGATGTCTTCATAAACTGTATCTTCTCATTCAGCCATTCGAGCGACAGGTCCACTCCTATCACAGCCACCGTGCGCTGCTTCTTGTCGCGGATGGGCATCAGGTAAGACACCAATGGCGACTGAGCGCTGTCGTTGTCAAGGAAAGGCTTGGCCCAGTAGCCGCTTTCGCTGGAGATAGCTTCCTTGAACCACTCGGCATTCACGTAGTCGTTGCCTTGGTCGCAGGCGTTCTGCGACTCCATGATGATGCTGTCGCGCCGCTGGGCGTAGGGAGCAAACAAGCGTCCCTTCTGGGGATAGTAGCCTTCGACGAAGTAGATGCTACAGCTGCGCATGTATGGATTCAGCTTCAGCATCCGGTTAATGATGTCGTACATGCGGTCTGGTTTGTCCAGGTTCTCTTCGACGAAGGGTGCCGTATTGGTGGTAGCCGTGTAGAGGTCTGAGGTGATACGTCGTATTTCCTCTATCTCACCGCTCAAAAGACGATCGGCGATTTCCAACCCACCAGTTGTTACGATACCGTAGGTCAGCTGGAACAGCAGGTACACGGGTAAGATCATGATGATAATCATCCTCAACATGATGCGCCACGTCAGGCGTTTGGCAAACGAACGTGGGTAGCCGGTTATAGGTTTCTTCTTGAAAAAATGCAGCATAATAACACTAATTTGTTTGCAAAGATACATTTTTTATCTTACCTTTGCAAACAAAAACCGAAAAAAACGTTTATGAACGTACAGATTGAAGAGAGTTGGAAGGCACATTTGAACGAAGAATTTGCGAAACCCTACTTCGCACAGCTGACGAGTGCCGTTCGTCAGGAGTATCAGGCTGGGACTTGCTATCCGCCAGGAAAGTTTATCTTCAACGCCTTCAACCTGTGTCCTTTTGACGAGGTGAAGGTGGTCATCATCGGACAGGATCCGTACCACGAGCCAGGTCAGGCTCACGGACTGAGCTTCTCGGTACAAGACGGCATACCCTTCCCGCCCTCGCTGCAGAACATCTTCAAGGAGATTCAGCAGGACTTGGGTACGCCCATTCCCCTGACTGGCAACCTCTCGCACTGGGCCGAACAGGGTGTACTACTGCTCAACGCCACGCTGACCGTCCGGGCTCACCAAGCTAACAGCCATTCGACGTTAGGCTGGCAGCAGTTTACCGATGCCGCCATCCGTGCCTTGGCAGCCTCGCGCGAACATATTGTATATATGCTTTGGGGAGGCTATGCTCGTTCGAAGTCGTACATGATAGACAAGCAGCGGAACCTCGTACTGGAGTCGGTCCATCCTTCGCCTCTCTCTGCCAACCGTGGTGGCTGGTTCGGCCAGCACCAGTTCTCACGTTGTAATGCCTACTTGGAACAAAACGGCATGGATCCCATCAAGTGGTAAATTACTAATTTAAAATTTTTAATGACTAACGTTCCCCCTATCCTCGAGGTCGGCGGCGTGCTGATTTCCTCTGAGATACTGACAGAGAAGTTCTGTTGCGACTACGAGAAGTGTAAGGGCATCTGCTGTGTAGAAGGCGATGCCGGTGCGCCAGTTACCTTAGACGAGATCGGCAGTATCGAAGAGATGCTGGACGACGTCTGGCCTGAGCTCTCTGCCTCGGCTCAGAGCGTCATCGACAAGCAGGGCGTGGCTTATGCCGACAAGGACGGCGACCTCGTGACTAGTATTGTCAAAGGGCGCGACTGCGTCTTCACCTGCTACGATGGCGACAACTGTCTCTGCGCCCTCGAAAAAGTCGCCAGAAAGAAGGCAGCAGCCAATTCTCAGTTCATCAAGCCCATCAGCTGTGCGTTATACCCCATCCGCGAAAAGAACTTCGGGAACGAACTTATCGGCCTGAACTACCACCGCTGGGCCATCTGCAAGGACGCCGTAGAAAAAGGGAAGGCGTTGAACCTTCCCGTTTATCAGTTTCTGAAAGAGCCGCTCATCCGCCGCTTTGGCCAAGCGTGGTATGACGAACTCTGCGAAGTCGCCGATTTAATTCTTAATTCTTCCTGTAGTCCGACGGACTCATTCCCACGTGTTCCTTGAAGTATTTTCCGAGGAACGACTGGTTGGGGAAGTTCAGCTCTTCGGTAATCTCCTTGATGGTCTTTGAAGAGTTCTTCAGCTGCACCCGCAGTTCCAGGACGACGTAATTGTCTATCCACTCGTTGGCGGTGCGCTTGCTGACCTGCTTGCAGATGTCGGAGAGGTACTTCGGCGTGATGTACAGTTTCTTGGCATACCAGGAGACGAAGCGCTCGCTCTTGTAGTTCTCTTCCAACAGGTGGATGAACTGTGCAAAGAGCACGTCGGCACGTGACTGCTTCCTATCGCCCTGCTGTTCTATACGCCAGATGACGTTGCTCATATCGTAGTACATGGCTAAGAGCAGTGACTTCACTAACTCCAGGCGATAGTGGTGCTCGTGGTCGGCCATTTTCTCACGGATGGTCTTGTAGTAGTCTGCAAAGACCTTCTGCTCCTTTGGTGTCAGGGTGACCACGGGGTTGTTCCGAGAGAAGAGCAACAGCGATGAGACGTTCTTGACGTTCTGCACGAAACTGTGGTAGAATGGCGTTGACACCATGATGCAGAGGCACTCGAAGTCTGGCGTTGCGGTGTAGCTGTCGACGATGTGTCGCTCGGAGACGAAGAAGAGGTCTCCAGGGTTGACGGTCTGCTGGGTGGTGTCGATGGAGTATTGTGCCGATCCTTGGCGGCATAGTGCCAGCATGATGAAGTTCAGGCGGGTTGGCTTGTTCGGGATACTTCCTGCCGGAATGTTGTCCGTCAGCACCAGTCCTTCTTCCATGTACTCGGGATTGCCCCAGCGGCTGGCTTCTTTGAGTGTCGTGTCGATGATATGTTCTGTCATGTCTTTATGCGTCAATGTTGGCGTAGGTGGCATTCTTCTCAATGAACTCGCGGCGTGGCTCGACGTCGTCGCCCATCAACATAGAGAATATCTCGTCGGCTTCGGCGGCATTCTCGATGGTCACCTGCTTCAGCAGACGGTTTACGGGATTCATGGTGGTTTCCCACAGCTGCTCTGGGTTCATCTCGCCCAGACCTTTGTAACGCTGGGTGTGGAATCCTGAGGCATTTTCGTCGCCTGCCACATACTTGTCGATGAAGGCCTGGCGCTGCTGGTCGGTATAGCAGTATTCGCTTACCTTCTTAAAGGTACACTTGTAAAGCGGTGGCGTAGCGATGTAGAGATGACCCTCCTGAATGACCTTCGGCATGAAACGATAGAAGAGCGTCATGATCAGCGTGTCGATGTGAGAACCATCGACGTCGGCATCGGTCATGATGATAATCTTGTCGTAACGCAGCTTATCGACATTGGCCTCCTTGGAGTCCTCTCCATCCACACCAAAGCGGACACCAATCGACTGGATGATGTTCATCACAGACTCTGACTCGAAGACACGATGCCACTGAACCTTCTCGACGTTCAGGATCTTACCTCTCAGCGGCAGGATAGCCTGAGTCTCGCGGTCACGGCCCTGCTTGGCGGAACCACCTGCGGAGTCACCCTCGACGAGGAAGATCTCACAATCTTTCGGGTCTTTCTTTGAACAGTCAGCCAACTTGCCAGGCAGGCCACCACCAGTCATCGGGCTCTTACGCTGAACACTCTCACGAGCCTTGCGGGCAGCAATACGGGCAGTTGCAGCCAGAATCACTTTCTCGCAGATGGTATGAGCCTCCTTTGGATTCTCCTCCAAGTAGTTCGTCATAGCCTCACCTACGGCTTTCTGTACGGCACCGTTCACCTCCGAGTTGCCCAACTTGGTCTTGGTCTGACCCTCGAACTGAGGCTCGGCGACCTTAACAGAAATGATAGCCGTCAAGCCCTCGCGGAAGTCATCCTGAGCAACCTCGATCTTCGCCTTCTCAATCTGCTTGCGCAACTGGTCGTCCTCGTCGGCATATTTCTTCAGCGTACGGGCCAAAGCAATACGGAAACCAGTCAGGTGGGTACCACCCTCGATGGTATTGATATTGTTGACGTAAGAGTGGATATTCTCTGAATAGTCGTTGTTGTAGAGCAGGGCCACCTCGATGGGCACGCCGTCCTTCTCTGTCTTCAGACAGATAGGCTCTCCTATAATAGAGGTACGGTGACGGTCCACATACTTCACAAACTCCTTCAGGCCTTCTTTAGCGTGGAACACCTCAGGCTGCTTCAGATTGCCCTCCTCGTCAGGACGGAGATCGGTCAGCGTAATGGTGATACCGGCATTCAGGAAAGCCAACTCACGCATACGGCGGGCAATGATGTCGTACTTATATTCAGTAGTCGTAAAAATGGTGCCGTCAGGCCAGAACTGCTGACGGGTACCGGTCTTGTCCGTGTCGCCCACTATCTTCACGTCGTACAGGGGCTTGCCCTTAGCATACTCCTGCTGGTAGATGTGACCGTTGCGGAACACCTGTGACAGCATGCGAGTGGACAGGGCGTTGACACAAGATACGCCGACGCCGTGCAGACCGCCCGACACCTTATAAGAACCCTTGTCGAACTTACCGCCAGCATGCAGCACGGTCATCACAACCTCCAAGGCCGACTTGTGCATCTTCTCATGCTCGTCGACGGGAATACCGCGGCCGTTGTCCTGGACGGTAATCGAGTTATCTTCGTTGATGGTCACCTCGATGTGAGTACAAAAACCGGCCATCGCCTCGTCGATAGAGTTATCGACGGTCTCGTTCACCAGATGGTGAAGACCCTTCTCGCTGATGTCACCGATATACATGGCCGGACGCTTGCGAACGGCCTCAAGTCCCTCGAGCACCTGAATGTTACTCGCGGAATAGTTGCTTACATTATTCTGTGTTTCTTCCATTGTTGTTTGTGTAGTCATTTTAGGCTGCAAAAGTACAAAAAATCTACGACTTAAACGAATGAAAAGTGTTTATTTTTTATAAAAGAAATGAGCAAAAAATAACGGGCAAAACAATAACCCTTCCATTTCTTTCCTACTTATAAAAATAAAAGACCGCAAACCCGTCAGGGTGCAGCCTTTTATCGTTAAAAATTTAATCTTTAATCTCTTAAAGCTTGCTGATGTGCTTTGCCAGACTCGACTTCAGGTTGGCAGCCTTGTTCTTGTGGATAATGTTGGTCTTAGCCAGCTTGTCCAGCATCTTCTGCACCTTCGGGTACAGGGCAGCAGCCTCATCCTTGTTAGTCATTGCACGCAGCTTACGGACGGCGTTACGCATCGTCTTGGCGTAGTAGTGGTTGTGCTCAGCACGCTTCTTGTCCTGACGAATTCTCTTCAGGCTCGACTTGTGATTTGCCATTTTACTTAATGTTTAATTTTAATTATGAATGTTACTTAAAGCTTGTGGGTCTTGCGCCGCTGAAGGCTGCCCTGGGCGGGAATCAAATCTCAAACTTTCAATTCTCAATTCTCATCCCTCTGCCACCCTTTCCGTCGCCGGTAGCACTTGGCTGTGCAGATGACAGATTTAATTTTTCTACTTTTCTTTCTTATTTATTATTTAGGCCGCAGGCGCTTCATTATTCATTATTCACTAGGCCGCAGGTCGCTCAGTCGTAGTCCCTAGGAGAGTCGAACTCCTCTTTAGAGAATGAAAATCTCTCGTCCTAACCGATAGACGAAGGGACCAAACCATTCACTTTTCGCAAAAAGCGGGTGCAAAGGTACACATTATTTATTAAATATTGGCAAACAGAATGCAAAAATCTTTCTCCATACCTCAATATTTAACATTTGTTTGCCAAAATTCCCAAAAACCCGTTCCACTCATTTCCAGCTTTTCTCGTTTTTTCGAGATCCTTATAATCCCGAAAGCATCCCAAAAATACGAAATCTTCGAAAACTCCTTTTTTCGTCTTTTCGGTTTTTCGTCCTTTTTCGGAATCCAAATAATCCCGGAATCAGTCCTATTTGCACGATAAGATAAAAAGTTTAATTTTATATAAAAAGTACCTACATACCTACATAAACTTTTTAAACTATTGTATTCCAGAGGTTTAACCTATGTAGGTAACCTACATTTATCTACATTCACCTACATAAAAATGCCGTTTGTCCGCAAATTTCGTAAAGCAAAATTGTGATAAAATTGCCATATTTGCAAAGTTTATGCACATCAAAAATCATCAAAATCACCATTTCTTTACCAAAAACCACGACACTTTTTGTCAGAAATCACGGTACTTTCCTTCAGAAATCACCTAGAAAAGTTGCAGAAATCACGGCACTTTCCACTGGAAATCACCTAGAAAAGTTGAGGAAATCCAGTACTTTTCCATCAGTTTTCCTAAGGAAAAGTGACGGTAATAATTAAGAAAAATACGGTCAAACTTCTGAATGTAGGTGAATGTAGGTAAATGTAGGTTACCTACATAAAGCAACCTTCTTATATACAATAGTTTAATTAGTGTTATGTAGGTATGTAGGTAGATTTGCATTTTTAAAATTCTTTTTGTGACAAAAACATGCAGTGTTAAAATAAATTCCAAATATTCTTGTCATTATTATCATTTTTTGATGTTTATTTTTTGATGATTTCAACAAAAAGCATTATCTTTGCCATGAAATTACGCTTGTTGGACAAAGACATCATCACCCGTCAAGCGTGCTAAAGTACTTAACTATATTTATCGTTATTAAAAACTTTATTCGGGGCTGCCGTCTCACGACATGGGTTACAGCCCCACTTTCTTTTACTTTTCGTCATCGTCCTCGCCATCGTCGCCCATTGCCATCGCCGAAATCGAAGACACCACAAAAAACAATTCGCAAACCGCCAAGCGATTTGCGAATTATTTGTCTATTGAACCTTAGTGACCGTCAATGAGGTCAAAAAAGGTGGAGTGTCAAAATCCAGATTAGAAGTCTTCGTCGTCTTCCTCATCCTCCCAGTTAGCCTGGCCCCTGCGCCTCGGCGAGAGAATCTTGCCACCATTATAGGGGTTATCGCCAGTAGGAATAGAGTTACAGAGGAATTGCGTTGTTGCTATGGTCACAACCATTGAGTGCGGACTCACATATTTCTTCTTCATAATGTAATGTCTTTTAGTTTGTTACTTAATCACGACCTTACGGCCATTAATGATGTAGAGGCCGCCCTTCTTGACGTTCTCAACTTTCTGACCTTGCAGGTTGTAGCAATTCTCGAGAGTCAACGGAGCATTCTCAACGGCATCGATACCTGTTACGTCATCGAAGTTGATAATCAGACGAGAACCAACACCAGAAACTGACGTAGCATCCAGATATGCCTTGCCAGCGGGTATTGTGGCTCCCATCTGAGACAACGACTGGAACTCAGCTCTGTCGCCTTCACCAACTGACAGAACGTAGAAGTTGGCGTTTGCATCAAGATTCGTTTCACCCAAGCAACCTACGAGCAGGTTACCAGCAAGTGCAGTAGCATCAGACTTCTTCGTAGCATATACCGTGTAGTCACCCTTGGCACCCTTCACCAGCAGACCGGTTCCTTCCTTCACCTTACCACTGGCCTCTGTCAAACCAACCGAGTTGGTGTGAACGTTATCTGCAGTCACGTAGAACACCTCCAGTCCTTCAGGCAGTTCGTCCAGGTCGAGAGCGTACTCGCTGGCAAACGTAGCGTAGCCATACTCGCTGATGGCAATGTCAACCGTAGTAGGATTAACTTTCACGCTGCGGCTTATTGAATAAGTAGTGTTGCTGACGTTCTCTGTAGCCGTGTACGAGTAAGTGCCGCCCTTACCAGCTGCTCCTGTCACGGTGACCTTCAGCGTGGTGGTCATCGTAGGCTCAAGCAATGTCATAGACTCCTGGCCGAAGTTCATGGTTTCGCCTGAATAGGAAGAGAACTTCACAAGGTTACCGTTGGCAAGCGACAGGTTGCCCGACTTGTTCCAAACATTGGCCCATGGGTCAGAGTCAGTACCGTCAGGATCGAACCGGCAGATGATGAAGTTGGTCTTGTCTTGCAGGTCAACACTCCAGAAGCCATCGTTGATGTTGGTGAACTCAGACCAAACGCCATCCTCGTCAGTGTTCCAGCACCATGCCTTCAGCGTGCAGTCGGCGGCAATGTCGTTGTTGCCAGACTTAGTATTCATATAAAGGATATCGCTGGTAGCAGCACTCCATGTAGCGGTATACGTTTTCTCAGAATCTGAGGTATCGGTAAGAGTTACACTAACGTCCTCAGCATGCAGCGTCGTAGAACCAGTGTTCGTCACCTTGACGTTGAACGTAGCGGCGAACTCGTTGTCGGCATCGGCCTGAACAGGCGACTCAGCAACCTCGAAGCTGTTGATAGCCAGCGACGTGACATGAGCCACGTTGAAGGCATCGTACTGATACAGTCGGATGAGAGGTTGGGTATTGTCATCACTGGTGTTTACGACAATCATCACGTCATAAAGGGCCTCCTCTTCGGGAGCATTGGCAGACAGACTGATTGCCTTCGTAGCAGTAGCACCTATTACTTCTGGACCATCGGTAACCCACGGAGAAGAGAAGCTTCCGCCACTCTTACGATAGTAAACCCAGACGTAAACATTCTCCTCGGCGTTGGCCAGCAGGTTGGCAATCTGAACAGTTGCACTTACTGCCTCATTAGGAGTATAATCCGTCTTCAAGCCAGAAACACCAACAAACATCAGGTCGTGGTCAGGCAAATCGAGTTTCTTCACACCAGTCAGGTTGTCGACAGATGCGTTAGAAGCTTCGAACATCACGTAACTGTCTGTTGTCAGCGCATCGAGGCTGAAGTTCTGAACTTCCGTTGTCAGCGTCAAGGTCTTAGCCTCACTCCAGTTGATACGGTCTTCAGAGGTGTAGACCTTCAAGGTCTGCTGGTCGTTGCCAGAATAAACCTTAGCGTCGAAACTCAGCACGTCTTTGCCAGCAGCGATACCGAGTTTCTCAGTAATCAGCATTTTGTCGGTGCCAGTATATACGTGAGCTTCGCCACCCGAGACAGTCCAGCCACCATTGTACCAACCGGCAGGCATGCCGTTGGAGAAGTCCTCAACGAAGTCCGTCTCGTCAATGAGCGTAGCGGTGTAGTTTACAACAAAGTCGCCTACCCAACCATCAGAGTCTATGGTCAGCGAACCGGTCACTTCTCCGTAAGTACTGCCCGGGTTTAACTCCACCTTAATCGTAGCCGTCTTGCCAGCAGGGATGGTCAGCGTGTTGTCTGTCTTTGTCACGCCCTCGTCAGTAGCGGTTACGCTGAAGTTGAAGCCCTCTGTAACACCTAACGTCGAAACGAGGTCAGCGTTACCCGTGTTCTTCAGTACATAAGTAGCCGACGCGGTAGCGCTAAGGATACCAAAGTCCTTTGTGCTGCCATTTACGACAGCTACGTCACCCTCAGTCAGAGCCAGTGCGGGAGCTGAGGTCTTGGTGAAGCCCTGGATGTCGTCGAGCTTGATGTTGCTTGCCAAGAACTCAACAATAACTGTACCAGCGGGAACGCCAGTCACTGACATCTCTGCCAAACCAGTACCATCTATACTATGATTCACATAGTCGCTCCAGGTTGCGCCGCCGTCGGTAGAGTAGCGGGTCTTCAGCGACGTCACGTTGCCTTGACCAGAAGCATTTCTTGCAGCCTTGAAGGTCAGTGTCTCGCCCTCAGCCACGGTGAGCGGAGTGGTCACGAGAGCAGAAGCCGTCTTGGTGTTGCTCTGGACAGCATAGTGGTTAGAGCTGGCTGTGCCGATGTTCCAGTCGGCACCGACCTGCCAATTCTCGGGGAATGTGCTGTCCTCGAAGTCAACAAAGAGGTAGTTCTCGTCTTTCACGTTACCTGTGCAAGGAATGGTGAAGCTGGTAGCGTTGAGAGCATCGAAGGTCAGCACCACGTTGCCACTCTTGTCACCAGAAGATGCAGTATTCATGCTTACTGTAAAGTTCTTGGAGCCACCAGCATTAACAATTAGTGTTCTGGAAACAGGATTATAGCCAGTTACCTTATAGTGACCAAGATTATCCTTGGTACCATCCATCCAATAGCCTTCATAACCAAAGTCTGTAATATCTTCAGTCTGTGCACCATTACCATTATTGAAAATAAGACCTACAGCACCATCTGGAATAGGTAACACAAATAGTGTTTCGCCATAATCGTTAGTGACGGTTTCAGCACCTGTACCAGGCCATTCTCCCAAAAGTGGAGTACCATCTTTGTCCCATGCGTAAACATTGGCCGATCCCCAGCCTAAGTTATCTGTTAACTTCAGCGTATTGGCATAATCTGAAACAGTGAAATCTCCACTAGAAGCAAACGAAATGCTCAAATCAGCATTACCGCTGTTTGTAACAGTAAATGTCTTCTCAGCAGTTGCGCCAAACCTTACGCTGCCAAAGTTCTGAGTTGAACCGTCAGTATTGATGGCAAAGTTTGCACCTGAAATTCTTTCACCACCATAGAACATGCGGATAGCCACCTGACTTCCATGCAATGCGATGTAATAGTTTCCTGCAACGAATTCATTTGGAGTGGTTATGGTGAATGTCTTAAATGAAGATGTCAGCGACACTTCTTCGCCAATAGCCGTCCAGTTTGTTCCGTCTGCAGAATACTCGAGTACCAAATGCTGGTAGCTTTCGTCATCTGAATATGTACCCTTAGCTTCTACGATAAATTTTTCGCCAGCAGCTACGGTGAGCATTGGGGTCTTCAGGCGTGCATTGCTTGAAAGATACCATGCAGTTGTAGAAGCGCCATTAGCTGCACTGTAATTCCATGTACCCTCTGAGGTCCATCCAGAAGGCAGGGCTGTGAATCCAGACTGATACTCTTTATTGGTATCGCGAACTGTTCCACTCACATTAAATGTAAATGCGCTTAAACCATCGCCAGTGGGAGTAACCACAATAGAACCATTGGCAGTAGCATCGGGCATTGTGATTGTAAGAGTCTTCTGTCCACCAGCAGGAATTGAAGTGGCATTGTCCTCTACAACAGCGGTAAAGCCGTTGGCACCGGTGGTGTTAACACTAATAGGGGTAGCCTCTGCGCCAGGATTGCTCAGGATAAATTCTTTTGTTGTTCCTGCAGTAGCAAGACCAAAATCATATGCATAAGGAGATGTCAGCTTCGTTTCTAAGCCCTTCTCAGTAACTACAAAAGCTGGACCTGTTGCTTCCTCATATTCCGTATAAGTAACGTCTAGTAATCTAAGCTGGTCACTAGCAATGCAGAATGCAACATATGTAGCTTCGTTTCCTGCATTATAATTGTTCGAAGATGTTGTTGTAGAGATACTATACGATTGTGCTTCACTTTTATCAACAGTAAAAGTTCCGTCACCAACATCTGTAACTTTATTGGTCACATAAATAGTTCCATTATTTCTTCCCATCTTGCATCGGAAAGAAACATTTCCAGAGACTTCCTTCTTTAAGACAAGCCATACGTTATATGTATAGTTGCTTGAATAGCCTGTTATATAGTTTGCATCGGCACCATCATATTCATTATGTTTGTAGTTATAATCACTACCAAAACGGCCATAAGTGCCATCATTACCAGGATAAACATACCAGTTGTCGCCAAGCGTCTGACCACTGGATGTTGCAGCATAATTAGTAAAGTCGTCTGTGACGGTTTCTGCCCACGCTGGGCTTACACCTCCTGCAAGGAGGGCAAAGAGCATGAGGAGTAGTAGTCTACTCCGTCGTGTTAGGTTAGAGTAATTTTTCATAAGCGTTTTTTGTTAGTTAATATTGAATGAATTATTATGTTTTATTTAATCACGACCTTGCGGCCATTGACGATGTAGAGACCCTTAGTGGGCTGAGAGACGCGACGGCCCTGCAGGTCGAAGTATTCATTGTTCATTGTCTCATTATTCATTAGCGTAGCGCTGATGCCTGTGGTGCTTGGCTTGTCCTTGGTGATGGCAACATCAGTGAAATAAGCCCAGACGCTGGCAGTAGTCGTAGAACCGTTGATGAGGATTTGCTCGAATTCATAGAACGCCTTTTCTTCTTCGTTATAGTAGAACACCATGTCTGTCAGCGCCTCGCCGTTGCTGCCGCAGAAGTAGATCTGTTCACCGTTGTACATGCCGATATACTGGCCGTTGGGGAAAATATAGGTCTCAGGACCTTCGCCCTGATATTTTGCCCCGTGCATCCAGGCATTGCCGGTAATGGGGTTGGGGAAGTTGAAGGCAATATTGTCGCCATCGAACTCTATTTCCATCTGCTCGACATCGCTTAGGGTTTCCTCTGAACCACCATTCTGATAATGGAAGGTGTAGCTTATCCACCACGTTTCCTTGACGGCAGTAGAGGGAGCGAGCGTAAAGCCTTCGAAGTTGTCGAGGTAGAGATTCTCCGTACGGATGCGGAACCGGTAGGTTCCTGCCTCTAAGCCGCTGACGGTGTAGGTCTCGAACTCTGTCTGAGTGTTGCGAGCCTCACTGAGGAATGGGGTCCAATCGCCACCGTCCTTCTGGTATTGCAAGACAACATCAGTGCCAAACTGGTAAGACTTGGCCTGGAAGGTCATCAGTTCGCCGGCGTTGACGGTGAGTTTGGGCGTTACTAACCAGCTGTCATAGCCCTCGAACTTGCCTTTTGCCACGCCATCGGCAAAGGTCCATCCTGTTCCGACCATCGTCCAACCTTCAGGCAATGCATTGCCCTCGAAGTCCTCCGTCCAGGCATTGGGGTCCTTGATACTGGCTGTTGCCTGAAGCGTGACAGCCTCACCGACATTGGGCGTCACGGTGATGTTGGCTGTATGAGCACCATACGCCTCTGCATCATAGATACAGGTGATGGTAAACGTTGCCGAAGCATCTGGCTCGACAGTCAGACTGGCAGGACTGACCACAAAAGTGGTATTGTCGGAGGTAATAGTTGCCACCAGCTCGGCATTACCCGTATTGCTGACCGTAACGGTTTGTGAAACATTTTCCGTCACTTGGCCGAAATGTACCACAGTCGGGGTAATGTTCATGACAGGCACAGGATCTGGATCGGGGTCCGGATCTGTACCAGGACCAGGGTCATCTCCAGAACCTTCGATCTTCGTATAGGTCACGTCGTCAATGCATGCTGAATACAATGCAATGGCAACCTGTCCCTTATAAGTGCCCAAATCGAAGGTTTCCTGCTTCCAAGTACTGCTCTTATATGGTGCGCTCTGGGTAATGAGGTCTCCCAGCGCATTGCCGTTGTACTTGTAGATGTACAGCACGCCATTGGGATATGAGCCGCTGGCACCGTAGCTGCGCCAATAGAGCGACAATGTCCCCTCGATGGCTTCTGTCACCAGATAGTTGTCCGTAGCAGACTTGCCATTGCTCCATACACCCTTTCCTGAACGGGCACGGTCACTGTCGACATTTACATTGCCGACAGTGACCCATCCTTCAGGAAGTCCGCTATTGAAATCAGCTGTCTCAGCACCAGCAGTCAGACAACTCCCGAACAGTGCTGTTAAAAGAACCAGAGCTGAAAGAATGTCTTGCTTAATTTTTGTCATTTGGCAAAGTTCTATAACTACTAAATTCTCACCTTGACGGTCTTGGTTCCCACCTTAATTATATATAAGGAGCCAGTGTTGAGGCTGATGTCGGCCTGTGAACCGGTGAGTGTCTGTGAGTGCATAAGGCGGCCGTCGGTGGTGTAGACGTTAACAACATCACCCTTCTGGGCGTTGGTAACGTGGATGCCATTGGCACTGCCTAAGATTTTTGGTGTAGAGAGGTCGTTTGCTGCAACGATTGCCGACGGTGTGAGTTCTTCGAAGATGACGATGAGCTTGGAGTGCTCGGTGGTGACGGCAGGAGTGGTCACGGTGTTGTTCTCGACTGTGAGTTCAGTGCCGTTGAAGGTGACGCTATGCAACTTCCAGCCTTCGGCGGGCTCCAGGTAGTAGGTGTACTGCTTGCCTATCTCCACTTGCTGCCAGATGCTTCCGTTCTCGGCGTGCTGCAGGGCAATGTAGGTTCCTTCGACAGGCTCTACTTCGCCAGGCTTGAAGGGATCCTCGGTAGCATCGTCGCTGGGGTCGTCGCCATCGGCCCAAAGGGCAGAGAACGTCCAACGGTTGTCCACCTTAGCCAGCTGTGTGGCCTCGCCTGTGGTGATGTCCACCTCGTAGAGCGCGGTGTCGTACTTGCCATTGGTACGCCACTCCTTGTCAGGAAGTGAAGACCAGGAGCCATATTCGTTGATACCCTTGCCGCTGTTGATATAGCCTACCCAGTACATCTTGTTGGGATTGCTCTTGGCAAAACAGGCTGCCTGACGCTTATACTGAGAGCAGTAGCCCGTACCATGGTCGTAAATGCTGACGTAGTCGGTATAGGTCTCGCCGGTGCTTGAGTCAGTGGTCTGAACGGGCTTGGTGAGCATGAGACCCGTAGTGAGGTCGAACTCGTAGAGCTGTGCGCCGGCCAGATTGTTGTTGATATCGCGCACCTTGCCTTCCTCGTCGACGTAGCCGCTGCTGCCGCCACTGGTAAGTGCAAAGGCACGTCCCTCGCTATTGATGGCGAAGGTGATGAAGTTATAATAGTAGAGTCCCGGAGTAATGGGAGTAACCTTCATAGTAGCAAGGTCGATGGTGCACAGGCAGTAGCCAGCGTCACCGTCGGTCATGTCGGCATCCTGGTCTTCAAAATAGTCGGGGTCGCTGGTAATCTCGGTAGGCAAGTCCTGACCAGTGAGGTAGAACAGACCATAGACCTTGCCGTCCTTGGGGTTGTAGCTCATACCAGCAGACTCCAGATGAGCGCTCTTAGGAAAGATCTCTGAAGAAAGGAGGTTGCCGGTCTTGGCGTCCCACTTGCGAACTGCGAAGAGCTCCTCGTCGGTGGTGGACTGCTCGTCGCGAGACATGACGGTGACCAGCTTACCAGCTACATAGCAGGCGCCGGAGTTGCCTTGCATAAGGTTAAAGTTGTTGGCCCATATCTCTTTTTCGTTGTTGCCTTTTATCTCGGAGGCTTCCACGGGAGGTTCTTTTTCAGGTGTGGTGAGTGTACTACCGTTCCACGTCATGGTGTAGAGACCCTGATCTACGATGAAAATGGCTTTCCCTATTTCGGAGTTCCATCCTAAGTAGGTGGTATTCATCTGTTCACCATCGTCATAACGGTTGTTGTGGCCGATGCCGTTAATCTTCACAGACTGGGCATTCAGAGCCAGTACGGAAAGTGCTGCAACAGCGAGTGTTGCAAGTTTTTTGCTTATCTTCATAAAGTGTTTAAAAATTAAAAATTTGTTTTGAGCGTTTATTTTCGGGACAAAAGTACAAAACAATTCGCAAACCGCCAAGCGATTTGCGAATTATTTCATATAAATGGTTACAGGGAAACCGCACGGGGGGACACCCCCTTTGCGGTTGAAATGTTATCTATAGACGTCTTCTTTTTTCAGTTCCACGACCTTGCCAAAGCGGGCGAGGGCTTTCATGTCGGTGAGCTTCTTGTCGCCGATGATGAGCCAGACGCGGTTCTTGTTGCTTGCGATGTGTTGCTGGTGGAACTGTACGATGTCTTGGGTAGTTACACTTGGCAGCAGGCGGACCACCTCCTCGTTGGGGTCGGTGGCGTAGCCTTCCATGCGCTGGTTGGCAACATAACTGGCCATATTGCGGAAGGTGGGATAGTCGTTCTGGATGTCGCTGATGACACTTTGGCGGGCAGCATCGAGATTCTCTTCCTTCATCGGCATATAGTGCAACAGCGAGTCGATGGTGGTGAGGGCTTCCAACGTCTTATCAGCCTGGGTACCTGTGGCGGTGATGTATCCCAAGGTTGCCTGCGGATGCTGGGCGAGACTGGTGGTAAAGCCCCTTCCACCAGTGCTGTAGGCCAGAGAGCGGAACTCACGAACGTTCTGGAAGAGTACTGACGACATGCCGCCACCGAAGTACTCATCCAACACCTTGAACTTCACGCGCTGTTCGGCTGTGGGCAGTGGGCTGACGGCGTCGTAGCTGATGACGTAGTTCTGGCGCGACTTGGGTACGTTGTAGAAATAGACCGTAGGCTCTGAGTACTGCTGGAAGGGACGGAAGGTGTCGGCCTGCGGCTTGGTGCACTGGGCCAGAGGTAGTGCGTGTTGCGACTGAGTCGCAACATATTCTAAAGGCTGGCGACCGCAGTAGAACAGCTCGCAGTCGTACTGTTGCAACTCACGGAAGAGACTGAGCAGCTCGTCACTCTTCAACGCCTTGATTTCCTTCTTCGACAACTGGGTGAGGAAGGACGACTTCTGACCATAGAGGATGCGGTGCAGCATTGGCTTGAGCACATCGTCCTTCTGCTTGCCGAAGCTCTTGCGGTCCACCTTGTCGGCATCCTTGGCTTCGTCGAGGGCATCATCGTCGCCCTTGGCACTGCGTAGGAAGTGTGCCAGGAGTCGGAGGGAGGGCACCAGCTGAGCGTCAGGACCTGTCAGTTCAAACTTGAAGGTCTCCTCGCCTACCCCAACCTCCATCGTAGTGCCCAAGCGTTGCCAAGCCTGTTCGAACTGTTGTTTCTTCAGGGAGTCGGTACCCAACTCAGACAGATAGCCTGCCAATACATCCAGTTTCGGGGTATGGAGTTTGCCGTCCTTGTAGCGTAAAGTGAAGGTAAAGATGTCGTTGATGGGGTTCTCTTTATAATATAAGGTGGCGTGGGCGTTGAGCTTCTGAATAGTCACATCCTTCTCGAAATCAACGGTACGGATGGCTGCCGGTTTGACAGGTATCTGCTCCAACTGCTTGGCAAAGGCCGACTTCGCATCCATGTTCTTTGGCACTATGGGTTTGTAGCCAGGCTGCTTGAGCGTCTCCTTGTCGGGTGTGCCGTATTTCTTTGACAGGGTGATATAGTTGGCATCATAATACTTCTTGGCGGCAGCAATCACGTCGGCCCTGGTGATTTTCTTGATATTCTCAATCTTGGCAAGTACATCCTGCCAGGTCTTACCTTTCGGATAGATCATCACCAGCAATTGGGCACGCTTGCTGATGGTCTCTAACTGCTGCTGGGCCTCCATCACGAGTTCACGTTTGAGAGCCTCCAACTGTTCGTCGCTGAAGTCGCCATTCATGATTTTCTGCATTTGTTCCTTGACACGTTCCTCGGCGGTCTTCATCTTGCCAAACAGTTTGGGAACGATAATCACCGCTGAGCCCGCAGCATCGTCAAGACCAACGCTGAAAGCTGCTGCCAGCATCACTTTGTGCTCGTTTTTCAGCGAATCTAACAGTCCGGCTTTACCGTTGAAGAGCAGTTTGTTGACAATGTCAAGTGCCGTAGCATCCGGCTCATACTCTGTGGGCGACTTATAGACCATAGCCTCCATGCCAAAGAGGGGAATGGGGAGTTTTACCTCGTACCTCTCGTCTGCTTGGATGTCAGGCATCGGACTGTAGCCGCGTTGTGGAACAGGCCCCGTCTGAACACGTCCGAAGGGCTGTTCCAAAAGGGCTGTCAGCGTTGAATCGGGCGTGATGTCACCACAGAGGACGAGACACATATTTGAGGCCACGTAGTACTTCTTATAGAACGCTTCCATGTCCGAGAGTCGTGGATTCTTCAGGTTCTCCGTCGAACCAATGATGGGGTAGGCGTAGGGCTGTGTCTTGAAGACATTGCCAAAGATCTTCTCTTGGAGGTCGCCCGTCATTTTATCAGAGGAGCGGTTTTTCTCCTCATAGACATTTTCCAGCTCACCCTGGAAACCACGGAACACGGGGTGCATCAAGCGCTCGGAGTTCAGCCAGCACCAATGCTCCATAAACTGCGGCATAAACAAGTTGTAGTAGAAGGTCAGGTCGTAGCTGGTGCCAGCATTCAGTCCGCTGCCGCCATACTTCGATATCAGGCGGTTGAACTCGTTGGGAATCATATAGTCGGCAGCCTTCAGACTCAGCTCGTTAATGTGCTGCTGGATGAGTGTGCGCTCGGCCTCATCCTTGGTTTGCGACAAGAAGTCGTATTGCGCCGAGATACTGTCGAGCCAGGGCTTCTCCGCCTGGTAGTCGATGGTGCCCAGGCGGTCGGTACCCTTGAACATGATGTGCTCAAAATAGTGGGCAATTCCCGTATTGGGACAGTCCTTGGCACCAGCCTTCACTACGACGGCTCCGAAAACTTTCGGCTGAGAGTGGTCTTCGTTCAGCCAGACGCTCATGCCGTTACTCAGTTTCAACTCTTTGACTTGGAGCTGTGCATTGACAACCAGACTTGTCAAAACGACAGCAATCACCAGAATAATCCGTTTCATATTGTGCTTACGTTGTTCTGTTTTGTTTCATTTAACATGCAAAGGTAGTGATAATACAAAAAAACTTCGTAACTTTGCACCCCGAATTAAAGAAGTTTAAGGAAAAGAATAATAGTATAGGTAAAAAAGTAAAAAAGTAAAAAAGTAGAAAATAGTAAAACTATAACGATTATGGCAAAGAAAGCATTATTGATGATTCTCGACGGTTGGGGAATCGGTAAGCATGGAAAAGGCGACGTGATTTTCAATACGCCGACACCGTATTTGGACTATTTGACCGCAGTAAGCGCACACTCTCAGCTGCAGGCTTCTGGCGAGGACGTCGGTCTGCCTGACGGTCAGATGGGTAACTCGGAGGTGGGTCACCTGAACATCGGTGCCGGTCGCATCGTCTATCAGGACCTGGTGAAAATTAACCGTGCCTGCAAAGACGGCTCAATCATGGAGAACCCGCAGGTGAAGGCTGCCTACAGCTATGCCAAGGAGAACAACAAGAAGCTGCACCTGATGGGTCTGACCTCAGACGGTGGCGTACACTCAAGCCTCGACCACCTATTTAAATTAATAGAGATCGGTAAGGCTTACGGTCTGAAGAACCAGGTGTTCGTACATTGCTATATGGATGGTCGTGATACAGACCCCAAGAGCGGCAAGGGCTTTATCCAGCAGGTGAGTGACGTCTGTGCAGCCAATGATGCTGCTATCGCCAGTATCGTGGGTCGTTTCTATGCGATGGACCGCGACAAGCGCTGGGAGCGTGTGAAGGAAGGTTACGACCTGATTGTCAATGGTGTTGGTAAGCAGGCCACTGATATGGTTCAGGCCATGCAGGAAAGCTACGACGAGGGTGTGACCGACGAGTTCATCAAGCCTATCCACAATGCCGCTGTCAATGGCTGCATCGAGGAGGGCGACGTCGTCATCTTCATCAACTTCCGCAATGACCGTGCCAAGGAGATGACCATCGCGCTGACTCAGGAGGATATGCCAGAGCAAGGCATGAAGACCATCCCTGGCCTGCAGTACTACTGCATGACGCCATACGATGCCAACTTCAAGGGTGTTCACATCCTCTTCCCCAAGGAGAACGTTGAGGACACGCTGGGCGAATACCTGTCGAAGCAGGGCAAGAAGCAGCTGCACACCGCTGAGACGGAGAAGTATGCTCACGTCACCTTCTTCTTTAATGGTGGTCGCGAGGCTCCTTACGACGGCGAGGACCGTATCCTGGTTCCCTCTCCGAAGGTGGCTACCTACGACCTGAAGCCTGAGATGAGTGCCTACGAGGTGAAGGACAAGCTGGTGGAGGCTATCAATACGCAGAAGTACGACTTCATCGTCGTCAACTTTGCCAATGGTGACATGGTGGGACATACCGGTATCTACAATGCCATCGCCAAGGCCGTATGGGCTGTCGACCACTGTGTGGAGGCTGTCATCGAGGCTGCCAAGGCCAACGACTACGAAGCCATCATCATTGCCGACCACGGTAATGCCGACAACGCCATCAATCCCGATGGTACGCCGAACACCGCTCACTCGCTGAACCCCGTGCCCTTCATCTATGTAACCAACAACAACTCGGCTACAGTGAAGGACGGTCGTCTGGCCGACGTGGCTCCCTCCATCCTGCATATCATGGGTCTGGAGCAGCCTGCTGACATGACGGGTGAGAACCTGATTACAGACTAAGGTTTCGAAGAAGACACAAAAAAAGGGGCTCCGCTGAACCCCGAACCTTTGTTAACCTTAAATCTAATACTATGAAAAACACTTTGCAAAGATACGGCATTTTAGGAAAAATGCAAGAAAAACGGTGTTAAAAGTGGTGTCCACAAAACACTTTCTTGACATAAATCAACTAAAAATTAAAGTTTTTTGCCGAAAATTTGGTCGTTTACTTTTTATTTCCTATCTTTGCAACCGATAATGACATAGGTAGAAAGTAGGGATTCCGACATGAGACGAGTCGGGATTCTTTCTTTTTACTACGTCAAACAAAGAAAAGTAGAAACGCTGAAGAATAGAAATAACTACAAATATAATAGTATAACATCAATAAGTAAATCGTAAAAAACTATGGCATACATGTCTCAAGAAGGCTACGATAAACTGTTAGCCGAACTGCACCGTTTAGAAGCGGTAGAACGTCCGAAAGCTTCGGCAGCCATTGCCGAGGCCAGAGAGAAGGGCGACCTGAGTGAGAACAGCGAGTACGATGCCGCCAAAGAGGCACAGGCTCATCTGGAAGACAAGATCAACAAGCTGAAAGCCACCATCGCGGAGGCCAAGATTGTTGACACTTCTCGCCTAAGTACAGACTCCGTACAGATTCTGACAAAGGTGGAGATGACTAATCTCACCACGAACACGAAGATGAGCTACACCATCGTCAGTGAGAACGAAGCTGACCTACGTGCTGGAAAGATCAGCATCAAGACCCCTATTGCCCAGGGCCTGCTTGGCAAGAAGGTGGGCGAGGAGGCTGAAATCAAGATTCCACGCGGCACCATCAAACTGCGCATCGAGAGCATTTCAATTGCATAATCCACCGTTATCACATTTAACGCTGGTCTCTTTTTTACGTTATTACGTTATCTCGTTATTACGAAATTATTAAAATCAAAGAAACTATGGATATTTTCTCAAAGATTGCCGCTGGAGAAATTCCCAGCTACAAGTGCGCCGAGAACGACGAGTTCTACGCTTTCCTTGACATCAATCCGCTGGTGAAGGGTCACACACTGGTGATTCCCCGCCGCGAAGTAGACTACTTCTTCGACATGGATGACGACGAGTTGGCACGTTATCAGCAGTTTGCCAAGCGCGTGGCCATAGCCATCAAGAAAGCTTTCCCTTGCAAGAAAGTAGCACAGGTAGTGCTCGGCCTGGAAGTGGCCCATGCCCACATCCACCTCATCCCCATGCAGAGCGAAGCTGATGCCGACTTCCGTCGTGAGAAGATGAAACTCTCGGAAGAGGAATTCAAGGAGATTGCTGCCAAGATTGCAGAAAACTTTGAAGATTAAAGATTAAACATTTAAGATTAGATTCGCTTCGCTCAGGAATATGCCAAGTCACGTGTGCTTGAACACGAAGCGGACAAGGATGAAGTTGACGGGGATGGCAATGGCATAGACTGCCAGAGGAGCCACCTCGTTGCTTAGTCCAAACCACAGGAAAAGGTTCAGCAGAACAATGTGTAGGCAATAGTTTACCAGGTGGGCACCACTGAATCCCATGCCGTTTTTGACGGACGCTGACCTGTGGAAAGTGAAGTGGGCCGACAGCCAGTAGTTGACCAGAAAACTCAGCACATAGCCCACGGTGTAGGCAATGTTCACCTCTATCCAGTGCTGTAGCACCCAGTAGATGGCATAGTGCAAGGCCGTCGACACAACGCCGACAATGCCGAAACGCACAATTTCGTAAGCTGTATCTTTCTGTATCATGCTGCAAAGATACGAATAAGCGAGTGAAAAGCCAAATTTTATAATTCACAATTCATAATTATTTTGATGGTACCCTTCAATAAACCCTATAGTACTGGTCGCGAGCTGCAGTATATGGACGAGGTTTGTCACTCGATGACCATGTCTGGCAACGGCGACTTCACCAAACGCTGTCACCACTTCTTTGAACAGCGATATGGGTTCAGGAAGTGTCTGCTTTGTACGTCAGGCACTGATGCCCTGGAGATGTGCGCCATGCTTTGCGAACTGAAACCAGGCGACGAAGTCATCGTACCATCATATACCTTTGTCTCGAGTGCCATTGCCTTCCTTCGTGAGGGAGCCAGCGTGGTGTTTGCCGACAGCGGTGCCGATAATCCCAATGTGACCGTTGATACCATCCGTCCGCATATCACGCCACGAACCAAGGTGATTGTGGTCGTACACTATGCCGGTGTGGCTTGCGATATGGATGCTATCATGGCACTGGCCGAGGAGCATCACCTCTTGGTCGTCGAGGATGCAGCACACAGCATAGACTCTTTCTATAAAGGGCGCCCCTTGGGCAGCATAGGACACTTGGCTGCTTTCTCATTCCATGAAACGAAGAATATCAGCAGCGGCGAGGGTGGCATGCTGGTGGTCAACGACGAACGCTTTGTACGCCGCTCGGAAATCATCTGGGAGAAGGGTACCAACCGAGCTGAGTTCTATCGTGGCATGGTGAACAAATATGGCTGGTGCGATATCGGCTCGTCGTTCCTTCCCTCTGAGTTTAATGCCGCCTTCCTCTGGGCTCAGCTCGAAGCATTGGACGACATCCAGCAGCGCCGTTGCCGCATCTGGGAAATCTACGACAACATCCTGCGTGGTCATGTGCCGGCAGACATCCAACTGCCCTCTTTGCCTGACTATGCTACCAACAACGGACACATGTACTACTTGGTTTGTTCGTCACTCGACTACCGCACAAGGCTGATGGGTTGGCTTAAGGAACATGGCGTACAAACCACTTTCCACTATCTGCCATTGCATAGCAGCGATTATTACAAGGACCAGTTCCACGGCGAGCCGTTGGTGAACTGTGACCACTACGGCGACTGTCTGGTACGACTGCCGTTGTTCTATGAACTGACCGACGAACAGGCAACAGACATAGCGCGCCTCGTGCTGGAAGCTACACGCTAAAGATTTTTTAGAGATAGCGTGAGAAGTAGCGTACAGGATACCATACGCTAACAAATCCCACTGCCAAAACAGTTACGAAAATCAAAATGATATCCATCGGATGGACGCTGACAGGATAAGCGTCGACGATGAACGACCCCTCGCTGGTGCCAAGACGAACGAGGCCATACTGCTGTTGTAGCCAGCAGAGCAATAGTCCGAGGGCAATGCCGATGGCGGCACCGATGGCACTAATCATACGACCCTCGAACAGGAAGATGCGGGTTATCTGACTCCGCGAGGCGCCAAGGTTACGCAGCGTGCCTACATCGTCGCGCTTTTCGATAATGAGCATGGACAACGAGCCGATGATGTTGAAGCAGGCTATGATGAGGATGAAGGTGAGGAAGATGTAGGCAATGAGTTTCTCGACCTTCATAATGCGGAAAGTATCGTCCTGCTGTTCGTAGCGGTCGCGTACCAAGTACTTTTCACCGGCTATTTGCTGGATATGTTCCTTGACGCGGTCGAAGTTGCTACCGCTCTTCAGGCGCAGTTCAAGTGACGACAGCATACCGTCCTGTGCAAACAGTTGACGGGTGAAATAAATGGAGGTAAGGATATAGTTCTTGTCGTATTTGCCTTGTTTCATGCTAAAGACGACGCCAGGGGAGTAGAGCTGGTCGGAAACAAAGCCCTCTTCAGCATCGGTCAGGCTGATCTGGCCTTCACGACGGGGAGCGAAAATGTGTAAGGGCTGGTCGTAGGTATAGCCGAGACCTAAGAGGTAGGCCACGCCTAAGCCGGGAATGCCGTAACTCATATCGGCAGCATGCAGTTCGTAAGTGCCGTCGCCTTGCAGAATCTCACGGATATGGGTGAGGGAGTCGAAGTTGTCGCCAACACCTTTCAACTTGACCATGAGCTGACGGTCGCCATAGACGGCAAGGGCTTGGTCTTCAAGACACTCAGTAGCCACATCTACCTCCGGCAACTGGCGTATCTGGGTGAGGATGGGGTCGTCGGCAGGAGCAGTCTTACCTTTAGCCGGTGTCACCTTGATCTGGGGGTCCATCTGTGTGAAGAGCGAAGCCACCATGTCGTGAAAGCCATTGAACACGCTCAGCGTCACCACTAAGGCCATAGTAGCCACAGCCACCCCCACGACGGAGATGGCACTGATGATGTTAATGGCATGAGTTGACTTCTTGCTGAAGAGATACCGCCGAGCTATGTA
>JAEEVT010000160.1 GCA_016291005.1 Prevotella sp.
CTGGCTATAACAGGGTATCTGTTCAGCAGGATGATGATGCGCTTGTCGCGAGAGTACGACAGGTCTTCGATGGTTGCCTCCAGTCGTTCGTTGATGTGTTCTATCTCCTGGTCGTCGCCTGCACGGAAGAATACCTCTATGGGGTTGGGCCAGCGCAACAGGTTGTGAACCTCCATATAGCGGTTCACTTGTTCGCTGATAACTGCCAGCTGGTCGCTGTCTGCCTGATATTGCGGATCATCAATGATGACCTCTTTGCGCATGATGCTTCTCTTGGTGCGCAGTCCCAACATACGCATCAGAATGTTGCGGTATATGTCAATGTTGAATACCGTAGAGTCTTTATTGGCCTTGTAGGTGAAGAAGATGGCGATGGGCGAAAGCACTGCGGTGCCAAGCAACTTGCCGAACCATACCGTCCAGTTGTCGTCGCGGGCCATCTTCATGCCCGTGTTGTCAAGGATGTAGAAGATAATGAACACCAGGACGGAGATGATGACGGGAATACCCAGTCCACCCTTGCGGATGATGGCTCCGAGGGGTGCGCCGATGAAGAAGAAAATGAGACAGGACAGCGACAGCGTCACCTTGTTGATGGCCTCCATCTGGTGGCTGCGGTCTTCGCGGTTCAGGGCGTCCGAGTAGTCGGCCTTGAAATCCATGTCGTTCATCGCCCTCAAAGCGCCCTCGGCAGCTTCGCTGATGACCTTCTGCTTCTCGCTGGTCGAGAGTTTCTGGAACAGGGAATCGATGTCAATCTTATTACTCTTCATGACCGCCTTGACGGCTCGCAGCGAGTCCTTCTTCTCCAGCGTAGGAATGTAGAGATAAGTCAACGAGGCGTCGTGGTAGAAACGGCGGCCTACAGAGTCGTTGAACTCGCGGATGGAGTCCAGGTCGTGCAGAATCTTCCCCATGCCCTTCGCACGGGCGTCCATCGAGATGCCGCCCATCTCCACCATGTTGAAGTCGCCGTCGAAGTCAAGCACGATGCGCTTCGTCGAGAACGTCTCGCGACGGTATGGAACGCTGGCATTGACACCCATGCCAGACTGGCGCATGTTCTCGAACCATTCGCCGCTGTAGAGCGTCAGCAACAGGTGTTTCTTCTCCTCAGTAGCACGGATGTGGCCAGAGTCGGCCAGGATGATGGCGGCATCCTCGTAGCTGCCATTGATGCGGTAGATCATGATACCGTAGAGCATACCCGTGTCCAGGTTCTTCTGCTGCACATAGAGGTTCGAGCCTGGTATGCCGTCATAGAAGATGCCCTCAGGGATTTCCACCTCAGGATTCTTCTGCTTCATCGAGATGAGCAGCTGGCGGAACGAGACGAAGGCTTTAGGGCCGATGACTTCCTGAAAGAAGAACGACATGCAGGCGATGGCGATGACGATGACGATGAGCGAGCGGAAGGCCTGCATCAGCGAGATGCCGGCAGCCTTGATGGCCGTCAGCTCCGAACTCTCGCCCAGGTTTCCGAAGGCGATGAGCGACGACAGCAGGATGGCCAGCGGGAAAGCCTGCGGCATAAGCATCAGTCCCATATACCAGAAGAACTGCGCCATGACCTCCAACGACAGTCCCTTTCCTATGAGGTCGTCCACATAACGCCACAGGAACTGCATCATCAGCACAAACTGGCAAATGAAGAACGTTGCCAAGAACAGCAAAGCAAACTGTTTGGCAATAAATATGTCTAATTTCTTGATGCGAAACATGTTACAATCCGCTGACACGATGCAGACGCTCGAAGTTGTCATCCCAGATGCCACGCAGGTCCTCGGCCTCTTCGTCGTCGGCAGCATAGTCGGTGATACGCAGCGACAGCTCGCCAGTCTGGTCGCTCTTCTCGATGCACATCTCCCAGATGGCCTCGGGCGTATCCTCATGATAGTCCCAGAGCAACCTTATATATTCATATTTCATCTTCTCCAACACGCGCGACTGTTTCGTGTCGCGGTCGGTCCAGGGCTGACCCCAGGTAAAAGTCATAACGTCATCTTCTTCCGTAACCGTGTCGGCCAACCATTTTTGCAAGCCTGCGGCGTTGCTGATCATGTCCCAGACAATCTTTGGCGAACGCGTCGACAGCGGGTATTCTATTGTCAGTTTCTGCATAGTAAGACGTGTAATTTGGGTTCGTCAGGAGCAGCATTCTGCTCGTTTTATGCGGCAAAGTTACAAAAAAAACTCAGATTATGAAAGTTTTTTCCGAAAAATTTTGGAGGAATGAAAAAAAGTGTTACCTTTGCACCCGCTTACGAGCAACGTTGGCGGGGTAGCTCAGCTGGTTAGAGCGTCGGATTCATAATCCGGAGGTCGAGGGTTCGGGTCCCCCTCCCGCTACGAAGAAAGCCCTGTAGATGCCTATCTACAGGGCATTTTCTTTGTTTAAAGGTGTACTTTTCGAGTTTACTTGGTATAGCCGCAGGCAGGGTTCTCATACATCGTGATGGGGATGCGGAACTGCATCATCTCGTCGAGGTTGTGGACGGGATGCTCGATGTCCTGCGGAATGGGGCGCTTCGAGAACGTCTGGAAATAGAGGAGGCAGGCATCGCGCCACCACTCTGCGTCACAGGCCTGGATGCGCAGCTTGTGCTGCACTTCCTGGAAACGCTGCTGGTCAACGTAGGGCTGCATGGCGTCCCAGACGGCAAGGAAGTGACGCGCCTGGTGGACGCCCTCGTCGTATTTGTGGCAGAGCTCATCCCAGAAGGTGCGGCCGCTCTTCATCTTGAAGTCCCAGGGCACGTGGTGGAACCAAGCCAGCAGGTTCTCAGGACAGGTATTGATGTCGTTATACTGTCGGCAGAGCGCCTCAGGATACTGCTTGACGTTGGCGCTGCCGCTCAGCGTGCGGTCGAAACCAAGTCCGACGCTATCAGCCTTGTGGTAGTAGGGCGGTGTCCAGTCGGCTCTCACGCCGCGAGGAGCGTACCAGGGCTCTGGGCCGTAGTGGTGGGTGCCAGCAAAGATGTGGTGGATGCCCAACGGCATCATGTAGCTGACGACGGCCTCGCGGGAGTCGAGCATCATTTTTGCCAATCCTTCATTGACATCAAAGGTCTGCGCAAGCCACTCGTCGGCAATCTGCTCTGACGTCAGCGCAGGGTTCCAGGCCAGTCGTCCGAAGGCATACCAGTTGGCCTGCGCGAAGTGGTGGCCACACCAGTTGGTGTCGTCGCCGATGTTTGCCACACCAGCCATAGCCTTCAGACTGGCAGGCTTGACGAACGAGAAGAACTCCTGCCACATGGGTGCGAGGTAGGCCAGGTGGTTGGCGGCACCAAGATACTCCTGGGTAATCTGGAACTCAACCATCATCGGCGTCTTTTGCATGGCGGTGAACAGCGGGCTGTAGGGTTCGCGAGGCTGGAAATCGACGGGACCGTTCTTGATCTGGATGATGACGTTATCGCGGAACTGTCCGTCCAGAGGCATAAACTCGAGGTAAGCCTGATTGGCACGGTCAGGGCTCTGGGGTGCATAGACGAAGGCGCGCCACATGACGATGCCCTTGTGTGGCTTCAGCACGTCGCCCAGCATGTTGGCACCGTCGGCATGGGTGCGGCCGAAGTCCTGAGGACCAGGTTCACCCTCGGAGTTGGCCTTCACTAAGAAACCGCCGAAATCAGGAATCAGCTTATATATCTCGTTCACCTTGTCCTTCCACCAGGCCTTCACCTCAGCATCGAGGGGGTCGGCAGTCTTCAGTCCACCCACCTTGATAGGCGAGGCGAAGTTGATGGAGAGATAGACGCGGATGCCGTAAGGTCTGAGCAGGTCGGCAATCGCCTTAGTCTTTTTCAGACTCTCCGAAGACAGCGCCTCGGGTTTCGCGTTAACGTTGTTCAGCACGGTGCCGTTGATGCCTATCGAGGCATTGGCGCGCCCGTACATCTTCATATTAGCAGCAAACTCCTCGCTATTCACGTCCTTGTCGCCCCAGAAAATGCTCTTCCCTGCAAAGCCGCGCTCCACAGTACCATTCGGGTTGTCCCAGTGGTTCAGGATGCGCAGGTCGTAGAAAGGCGTCTCCTTGACGTCAAGGTTTGCCAGCTGCTGAGCGTCCAACCCCTTTCCCTTCGAACTTTGTTGCAGGCGCAGCAGGTGGTAGGCGCCGTAGAGCAGCCCCGCGTCGTTGGCAGCACAGATCACCGTCTTACCGCCCTGGCTCTTGATGGTATAGCCATCCTTGGCCAGTCCCTTCTGTCGTTTCAGCACCACAGGACCACCCTGCCAGTAGGTTTGCAACTCAGTCATAGCAGTACACTTCACACCAGTCACCGACGGTGCGGTGCCAACTGCGTCCAGGCGGAGCCACAGGCGGCTGCCGTCCTCGCCGTAAGCGCTGCCCCACCCTGCCACCAGCAGGACAAGCAAAGAGATAAGGAGTTTTTTCATCGTCATACTTTCTTTACGTTCATAATTCATGTGGCAAAGGTACGAAAAATAACAATGCAATGCAAGGGTTTCCGCCAATTATTTTCAAAAAGTTCCAAATGTTAAAGACGTACGCGGTTGGACACGCTGAAGTGCTTTTGCTGCAAAAATCGCGTAGGAAAGCGCCAGAAATCTCGTAGAAAAGTTCAGGAAATCGCGTGGAAAAGTTCAGGAAATCACTTAGAAAACCAGAAGAAATCACGTGGCTTTCCTGCAATTATTGCCAAGACTTGCAATTTCTTGCACTGTGTGTGTCTTGCGCGGCAACGCGTTGCCGCGCGCTGCTTATTATGAAATTTTGTGTAAAAAAGTTCCGGAAACTGTTTTTTATCTCGATGGACTCGAACCAGCGACCTCGCGCCCCCCAGACGTGTGCGCTACCAACTTTAAGAGACTGAAAACCAGACTTCTTTATCCCGTTCTATTCCATTGGTTGACTTGTGGGTTGACTTTAGTCGACCGAATGATTAAACATTGTGTTAACTATCTCTATTGTTGTTAATGAATTTGATTACTTGCTATGACCTGACTTGCTGGGATGCGCTGAATGGTCTTACCGTCAGCAGAGACAATAATATCCTCCCCACGCATAGCCTTTTCCTTTAGCATACGTTTCCCTGCCAGTTCGATGCCTGACTTTAGCTTCTCTGAGAATTCCTTATTTGACATATTCGGCTATTTTATTGTATGTTGTTTCTATGATAATCTCTGTTTTCTCTCCATTACAACCGCTGATGATATATAGATTTTTGCTCATCATGATGCAAAGGTACGAATAATTCCTCAGATTACATTATCTTCATGAGTATTTTGACATTTTTTGTTGTTTTTCGCGTCAGCCAGCACATCACCCAACGGAATAAAAGAACGAAAAGATAAAAAAGAAAAGGAGCTAAAACCCTTTGGTTTTCAACTCCTTAGCTTTTGGTCGGGATTACTGGACTATCAAAATGATGATTAAAGGAAATTAAAGATGATTTAAGTTGCATACTTTGTACTGATTTTCAATAACTTACGCAAACACATCAGCAACATTAATAACCTTAAAGAACGTTAAATTCCCGTTATCACGGGAAAATTACGGGAAAAATATTTGTATTCCCGTGGCATTATTCTTACCTTTGTAGCCAGAATCCAATGTGTCAATATTTTAAAGTTCGCTTTTTATATTTGCCGCAAAGGTACACAATTAAGTTGAGAACAAAAAATATAAATCGATATTTCATATGGAAGAAATCGAAAAATTTGCATCCCCACAAGACACACAGTCATTGAT
>JAEEVT010000018.1 GCA_016291005.1 Prevotella sp.
CACTCAGGTTCGCTGGGTACAGCCATTTCCGAGGCAGTAGAGTTGGCAACGACCACACCTAATTGTAAATATACGCTGGGTTCGGTTCTTAACCACGTTGGTCTGCACCAAACCATCATCGGTCTTGAGGCTGAGAAGCAGATGCAGATGGCAGGCGAATATCCCGACATCGTCATCGGCTGCTTTGGTGGTGGTTCCAACTTCGGCGGTATCTCGTTCCCCTTCATGCGCCACAACCTGCTTGACGGCAAGACGACTGAGTTCATCGCTGCCGAACCCGACAGCTGTCCTAAGCTGACTCGCGGCCAGTTCCGCTACGACTTCGGCGACGAGGCGGGCTACACTCCTCTGCTGCCCATGTATACTCTTGGCCATAACTTCAAGCCGTCGAACATCCACGCTGGCGGTCTGCGTTACCACGGTGCGGGCATGATTATTTCACAGCTTATCAAGGACGGTCTGATGCATGGTGTCGACATTCCTCAGCTCGAGACCTTCGAAGCAGGTATGCTCTTTGCCCGTACCGAGGGCATCATCCCTGCTCCTGAGAGCACCCATGCCATCGCCGCCACCATCCGCGAGGCCTTGAAGTGCAAGGATACGGGCGAAGAGAAGGTCATCCTCTTCAATCTCTCCGGTCACGGTCTCATCGATATGCCGTCTTACGAGGCTTACATCAAGGGTGACTTGCAGAACTACACCGTTACCGACGAGATGATTGCCGAGAATCTGGCTGAGCTCGATAAGCAAGGTTAAAGGAACTCACGCGGTGCGGGGCACCACATTACTTCTATTAGGCCTATCTCCTCCAGGCATCACATTACTTCTATAAGGACTATCTCCTCCAGGGATAATATGTAAGTCCCAGAGTAAGAGCTCTGTTCTTATAGGACTGCCGGAGGAGATAGGCATTTTCTTTTGGCTGTCCTGCCAAGTCGTGGAAGTCGGCATAGACATTACAACGCTTCCCTATGTCTTTGTTCAGCTTCACCGAGGCGTAGAGGTGGGCATGTCTGTCAATTTGAAAGGCATGTTTAGTATTGTAGAGCAGCACGGACGAGAGTCTGAACCCCTTGCCTAACAATAATGTTGGTGCGAGCTTCAGGATGCAGAACGTATGGTCTTTGGCATCATTGCTGCTGATGTGCTGGTGGTATAAGTTTACTCCTGCCGTCAGCCGCAAGGCATCCTTGTGCCACGTAAGAGCCGTCGCCACTCCTGTCAGCGACTCGTTAGGCGTCAGCATGTCTGTGAATAGCGTGTGAGTCACACTGGCTGTTGCGACGAGTCGCTGGTTCTGATAGGTATAGCGGGCCTCTGAGCGCCATGCGAGGTTTGTATCATAGTCTGTGGTATGGAGGACAGGTCCGTCGTCAAGGTATTCATGGAAGTCGTTGACAAGTAGGTTGAAGAAGGTACGACTAAAGGTTCCCTGCACAAAGTGATGCCCCGTGCGATAGCCCACACTGGCATGCAGGGCATGGTCGTTGCGGTTATGGGACCATAGATATTGATCGACTTCGGTGTAGTGTTTGTCCCAGAAAGTGTTATGGCGGAAGCGGTCTCCCAAGCTAATTATCCATGGTCCTTTCTTGTAGTCCAGCATGACATAGAGGTCGTTGTATAAATTCTGTTCGCGCCTAATACCTTTGTACCAGAGGTTGGTATAGCCTCCCTCATAGCCTGCGGTCAGCTGGAGCGCATGCTTGAACAAGGGTACGCTGAACTCTGTTATCCACCAAGGCGTGACCGTGCGCAGTTCTAACATCAGCATGCTGCTGCTTGCATAGTCCATACCCGTCTCGATATAGAGCCCAGCCTCCTGTTCATTGAGGGTGCGCTCATAAGAGGCTACGAGCTCTCCCCACCTGTCTCTTTCGTTATCACTTTCTTCACCATCGGAAAAGGGATGATTGTAGAGACGGTTCTTCTCATCACCATAGCCCTGCGAGAGCTTTAGTTTCACCAGGTCGTTCTCCGTCGCTTGCCAGTCGACGAAAAGCATTGCGTTCTCCACACCGTTGCGTGAGGTCACTCTGTTTCCCTCCGATGTGTCTGCCCTGCCATACTGCAGATTAGTCTGTGCTATGGCACGCACCGTCACTTTGTTGCCCTTACTGGCTATGTTACCAAAGAATTGTCCGTTACCGTAAGTACTGCCGTTCAGGCCAAACTTTCCCGTCAGCCCCTCTCCCTCACGGAAAAGCAGGTCGATGGTGCCTGTAACGCCGTCAGTAGCGTTGTTCACCGCTCCGTATGTACATACTGTCACCTCACTAAGTTCACAGGCCTTGATACCATCGAGCAGGGACTCGTAGTCGACATTCAGGATGATGTCGTCAACACTCAGCAGATAGTCCGTCGTAAGTGTCTTCCCATCGTATGACATCAGCTCCGTACAGATGTGCAACACGTCGAGCAGCGTCATCTCTTTGTCAGGGTTCAGCCGCTCCACGTGAATGATGTATTTGTTGCCTTCATGCTCAATAATGTCCTCCTGCCCTCTTGCTGTCAGGGAGCAACAGGCAATGAGAGTGCCTATGAATAAGGCTCTCATAAGGATAACACCTTTTTTTATTAAAGGAAACATCATCATTTCTGTCAGTTTTATAGCGTCATTTCTGGCAGTCTTATAGCGTCATTTCTGGCAGTCTTATAGCGTCACTACGAAACGGGCTCCGCCAGTATAGCTTGTGTCGAGCACGACGTCACCGCCGAGTCGGCGGGCCAGCGAGCGGGCAACGGTAAGTCCGATGCCTGTGCCGTCGTAGTATTCGTTCAGCTGGACAAACTCGTCGAAGATGTGTTCGGCTTCCTCTGGCGGCACGCCGATGCCCGTGTCTTCCACGATGAACTGCATCTTCTCCCCATCCAAGGCTAAACGCATCACGACGGACTTCTTGTCAATGTCGTCGTTTTCCGTCTTACGATGGAGAGCCTCAGCATCTTTCGTAAACTTCCGTGCATTGTCCAGCACTAATGTCAGCGTGCGCGTTGCCGCTGCCAGGTTGGTCTGAAGCATGGCGCTGTCCGCACCCTCGTCCACCTGCATGTCGAAGTTCAGGTGTGTGGCAGTTGTAATGCCGCTATCCTCGGCAGCCTGAGCGGCAACCTGTATAGCCAGCACATGGTCGTTCTTCTCGATGACGGCACGGCTGTTAACGTCCGACAGTTCCAACATCTTGTTCACCAAGCCCGTAATGCGGTTAGTGTTCACGTTGATCTGGCGATTGATGTCCTGACGGGTGTCATCGTCCAGTTCCATATCGGGCATGGTGATGACCTGAGTAAATCCTGAGAGAATGTTCAGCGGCGTACGTATCTCGTGGGAAATCTGCTGGATGAAGTTCGTTTTCATCCTCGACGACTCTTCGGCTCTCTCGTTGGCTACGGTCAACTCTTCGTTCTTCTTCTCCAGTTCCGTATTGGCATGCTCCAGTTTCGTATTTGTATCCTCCAGCTTCGTGTTGGCAATCTCCAACTGATGGAAAGCCGCAGCCAGACGGCGCTGGGCCTTGATACGATGGTAGATATAGATGGCCAGGAAGACGAATACCAGTATCGAAACGACGATGGTGCTAATCATGCGCTGGCGTGACATGTCGGCACGCTGCCAGGCTATCGTGTTCTCCTTCTGCTGGGTGTCATAGATGGTGGCCAGTTCGGCGGCATCGCTCTGCTTAGCCCATATCAGCGCACTGTCCAATACATCGCAGAGCCGTAGTCCTACGGCCAGCGCACTGTCGCGGCGACCTGCCTCGACGTTGGCCTTGAACTTCGGCAGGAGATAGACGCTGATGTTATCAAGCGTAGGCTCCATGCCGCGCTTCCTCACCACATTGTCTAAGTGGGTGAAGTTGTCGGCGGCCTCACTATAGCGTCCGGCAGCCATCAGATAGCTGGCCAGGCCTATGAGTCCTTCGTCGCTGTTGCCGAATTTGGTGCCTGCCAGTTTGCGATAGACCGCTGCGGCCTCGCGCTTCATGCCCAGCCCCTGGAAGGTCAGCATGCGGTACAGGTCTGCGCGTCCCTGATACAGCTCTTTCAGGAAGTCGCGGTTTTCAGGTCCTCCTGTAGAACGTATCTGCATCAGCGAGTCGTAAACCTCCGTCCAATGCAGGGCCTTGTCGAAATGCTTCGTCTTGATATAGCTCAGCGTGATGTCGTCCACCACGAGGATGGCGTCGTCCAAGTTACGCATAGTTGAGTCGCCCACCGCCAGTTTCATGATGCGGCGCGACACCTCGTCGTAGTTGGCTGCCGCCTCCTTCAGCTGTCCCAGGTTCAGCTGGCAACAGCCTACGGTATTCAGCAGGATGGCATAGTCTTTCTCGTCGCCCTCGCTGGCGTTCAGCCGCTCCAGGGCTGGCGTTGCCACACGCAGCGCCTCCTCAAACTCGCCGCGCTTCATCAGCAGCTCAGCCAGACGGCGCGCCGACTTATTATAATAATAGAGGTCTTGTTCTGTCTCGATGGGCGCATCAACCACCTTGCGGTAGTAGAACTCTGAGTTGCGCACCTGGCCTAAGTGGTTATATGCCACGCCACGCCATCGGTTGGCATTCATGCGTGTGATGGCCCCAGCCTGCTCGAAGCTGTCGGTCAGCGTCAACAACTGTTGGTAGTCCAGCGCCCTGCCTGTGGCAAACAGCACGCTGTCGGCATGAGTGATGCTTACCTTTTTCTGTTCCTGACGTCCGCACGATGCCGCCCCCATCAGGACAGCACCAGCCACGAGAGCCACGCAGAGGTTTCTCATATTCACTATACGTTCTTCGATTGCCATAGCCATTTACAAGTCTATGGTGCAAAGATAAGACAAATTCCCCAAACCGCCAAGCGATTCGGGGAATTATTTACAATAGCGTTGCGAAAAAGGTTAGAAGTCTTCAGAGATTGACTTAAATCAATTAATTTTATAAGTTTATACGATTTTTAACGCTGTTTTATTGCAGGAATCGGAAAAAGAGTGTACTTTTGTAACCCAAAAGAACTAAGCAACCGCCGAAGTCAACTATTTACTTTAGTAAAAAACTAAGCAACCATCAGGATTCAACAATTTACTTGAGTGAAAAAAAACTAAGCAACCGCCGAAGTGAATTTCAACTATAACACATATAAAATTAATAATGAGATTATGAAAATTAAGAATTTTGTTGCGATTGGATTGACCGGACTATTGTTTGCGGTCTCATCTTGTCAGAAGGACGTATTTAATCCTGAGGCTCCCCAGCCCGAGAATCCTCAGAAGTTTGTCGAGGCAAACACGTTCGACTTCTCAACCATCCAGACCGTCAAGCTGTCGGTCGATTACTCAGCGTTCCAGACTTACGGCCCGGTGTTCTTCAGCGTGTATAACGAGAACCCGTTCGTCGGCGAGGGCGAGAACGAGCACATCGACGAGAACATCACTCCCGTTTTCGAAGACTATACCGACGCCAACGGCAGGTATAACAAGAGCGTGAAGCTGCCGGCATACGCCCAGCACCTCTATGTGGTGACGGGTAACTTCCTCGTTACCAAAAGCATGGTCGAGGCCGACGTAGTAAACGGCGTGGCTAACGTCGTAGTAGAAAACACGACGAGAGGCGTAACCCGCGCTGCCGCAAGAGCTGCTACGCACGATGGTGTAAATACGAAGGATATTTCGAAGATGCCCCAGCTGTCTTTCATCGTCGATGAGAACGGCAACAGCACTGGTGAGCAGATTTACAAGGAATGGTTTACCCCATTAGGCACTTGGGACTCTCAGTCTGGTGCTCCCAACTATCTGGTTCAGCCGGGTAGCGTCAAGCCCGAACTGCTGTTCACCGACGAGGAGCTTGAAGGTCTTTACGCAACCGTCGGCAATGCCCTGGACGCCAACAAGCCCTGCAACGAGGTCTATCGCGACCAGGCCGACCTGACTTTGGATAAGTCGTCGGAGGTGACCATCACCATGCTTGGCGGTAGCACCTGCTGGAACAGTTCGTTAGGTTACTACTACTATACGGACAACAATGCTCCCCAGAGTACGATGGACCTGAACATCATCATGCTGTTCCCGAACACTCAGGACGGTCAGTGGAAGAAACTGGGAGCGAACCAGAGCTTCAATAAGAACATCGGTGTGAACCGCGGCGACGTCGTACAGCTGATGTACTATCCCAACATTGCCAACAACGGCGACCTGAGCAACCCTACCCCGATATTCCCCAAGGGCATCAAGATTGGCTTCATCCTGAAGACCAACGCATGGTCCATGCAGGGTAGCCAATACGCTCTCAAGGGCTATGAAAGAAAGTATAACGTATGGGCCAGTTCAACCAACGGCGCCTCATTCTGCAGAGTGCCCGCCGAGGATACTAACGATTACCCGACCCCCATCCTCAACGGTGAGAGCCGCTCAGCCAAGTTTGCCTACAAAAAAGCTAATGGCGACAAATATGCCATCGTGTCGTTCGAGGATGCCTGCAACGACCAGGACTACGACGACGTCATCTTCGCCCTGCGCCCCGTCAACGCCTTCACCCCGCTGCCCGAAGTTGAGGACAAGAAGACCACCACTGTTGGCGTCTATGCCTTCGAGGACCTGTGGCCTGACAAGGGTGACTACGACCTGAACGACGCCGTCGTCGACTTCAAGCACGAGAAAGTGATGTCGAAGCTGAAGACCGAAAATGAGTTCAAGATCTATGAGGAGACATTCTACATGACCACCTATCAGAACTACGTCGAGCTGACCAGCGGTCTGGCCTTCACGCTGAACACTCCCGTCACCCCGAAAAGCATCGAGATGAAGAAGATTGCTCCAAACTCGGAGACTCCTGTTGCCGCAGAGTTCGAACGTGACGGCAACGTGTACTATCTGACCAACGACATCAAGGGTGAGATTGGTACCACCTACATCCTGACGCTCAAATACGAGCCGGGTCAGACCCAAAGCGAGCTCGCTTCCGTCCAGCCCTTCATCTTCCGCAAGGAGGCCGACGGCAAGAACTGGGAGGTACACATCCCCTTCGAGGCTCCCACGGCAAAGATGAACTTCAGCTACTTCGGCACAAAGGACGACGCCTCTGTACCCGCCGAGAACAGGTTCTTCGTCCGTTCTGGCGACTATCCCTTCGCCTACTACCTCGCCGGCGCCAAGATTGAAAGCTTCAAGAGCACCATCCTTAAGCGTGCCAACGAGAGCCGCAAGATCAACGAGTTCTATCCCAAATTCATGGAGTGGTCGGTATCGAAGGGTGCCAAGAGCCCCAACTGGTATCTGAGCCCCAACCTCTAATCCCAGACACTCCACAAAGAAAAGTATAATCAGCAGGCAGCCTGCCTGATACACTCCACAAAAATCACGGTAATTTCCACTGGAAGTTACCGTGATTTCTTGCAATTATTGCCGTGATTTCCTCAAGAAGTTGCGGTGATTTCCTCAACTTTTCTTGGTGATTTCTGACGGAAAGTGCCGTGGTTTCTGGTGGCCATTGCGGTCATTTTGGTCATTTGGTCATTTGGTCAAAATCGAAAACACATAGTCAAAATTAGCAATAGTATATATAAATTATAATTTATATATACTATTGAAGAATGACCACGTGTTCGAAATTGATTTTGACCAAAATGACCTTGACCACTTTGACCAGATGGCGAGTCTCAAGAATCTACCAATTACCCAATGGTGGAACAAAGGAGGTCCCTTTTTTACCTTTAGGAAATCTTGGTGAGGAGGGCGACGGCATCTTCTACGGTTGGGATGTCGGCGATGACCATTGAGCGTTTGCCGTTCTGTTCGCGGAACTGGCAACGGCGTGGGTTCTGCGCCACAAAGGTCAGGATGCTGTCAAAGACGTCGCTCTGGTAGTAGGGGCTGTCAGGTTGAGAGACGAAGTAGAGCGTCATGCGGCCTTGCTTGAGCAGAATCTTCTCGCAACCCAAGTTCTTGCCGAGACGTCGCAGGGGGACGACGCGCATCAGTTCCTCGCCGACATGCGGCACAGGTCCGAAGCGGTCGACAAGGCGTTGGCGGTAAGCTTCCAACTGTTCGTCGGTCTGCAGGCCATCCAGTTCGCGGTAGAGCAGCATGCGCTCCGAGTCGCTGGGCACGTACTGCTCGGGGAAATAGAGTTCCAGGTCGCTGTCGAGGGAACAGTCGGAGACCCACCCCCCTGCCCCTCCCTGTAATGGAGGGGAGTAGATAGTCTTGTTGTCTGACTTGTTGCCCTGAGAGTAACCACTCCCCTCCCTCACAGGGAGGGGCTCTCCGACCTGAAGGTCGGAGTGTGGCACGCAATGGGGATGGGTCTGCCCTTCGTTCCTCAGTTCCACCACTGCCTGGTTCAGAATCTTGACGTATGTCTCGTAGCCCAGGTCGGCTATGAAGCCGCTTTGTTCGGCACCTAAGAGGTTACCGGCACCGCGGATATCGAGATCCTGCATGGCGATGTGGATGCCTGACCCCAGATCGCTGAACTGCTCGAGGGCCTCTAATCGGCGGCGACTTTCTACAGGCAGGTCGGCCAATGGCGGCGCCAGCAGATAGCAGAACGCCTTGCGGTTGGAGCGGCCTACGCGACCTCGCATCTGGTGCAGGTCGGAGAGTCCGAAGTGGTGGGCTCCGCTGATGATGATGGTGTTGGCGTTAGGGATGTCTATACCGTTCTCGATAATGGTCGTCGAGAGCAGCACGTCGTAGTCGTAGTCCTGGAAACCGACGATGATTTTCTCCAGCTCCTCGGGCTTCATCTGTCCGTGGCCCACAGCGATGCGAGCATCAGGGACGTACTTATGGATGAGTTCGCGGATGCGGGTGAGGTCGTTGATGCGCGGATTGACGAAGTAAACCTGTCCGTTGCGCGACATCTCAAAGTTGATGGCTTCGCTGATGATGTCGGCGCTGAAGGTGTGGACCTCCGTCTGTATGGGATAGCGGTTAGGCGGCGGCGTCTGGATGATGCTCAAGTCGCGGGCTCCTACTAACGAGAACTGTAGGGTGCGCGGAATGGGCGTCGCCGACATGGTCAGCGTATCGACGTTGGTCTTCAGCTGGCGCAGCTTTTCCTTGGTAGAGACGCCGAACTTCTGTTCCTCGTCGATGATGAGCAGACCCAAGTCGTGAAACTTTACCGTCTTGCCGATGAGCTTGTGCGTACCTATTATAATATCTATCTTGCCTGCCTCCAAATCTTTCAACAAGGCAGTAGTCTGTTTAGCGGAACGAGCCCGCGAGAGATAGTCGACACGTACTGGAAAGTCTTTCAGGCGGTTGGAGAAGGTCTGGTAGTGCTGGTAGGCCAGTACGGTGGTCGGCACGAGGACCGCGACCTGCTTTGAGTCGCAGGCAGCCTTGAAAGCTGCCCGAACGGCGACTTCCGTCTTGCCGAAGCCCACGTCGCCGCACACTAAGCGGTCCATAGGCTGCGGACGCTCCATGTCGGCTTTTACATCGTTGGTGGCCTTCAGCTGGTCGGGCGTGTCCTCGTAGAGGAACGACGCCTCCAGTTCGTGCTGCATAAACGAGTCCTGCGAGAAGGCAAAACCTTTCTGCCGGCGGCGGGCGGCGTAAAGTTGTATCAGGTCGCGGGCAATGTCCTTTAGTTTCTGTTTGGTGCGCTCCTTCATGCGCTCCCACTGGCCCGTACCGAGATGCGACAACCGAGGTGGTTCGCCGCCATCCTGAGCCTTGTACTTCGACACCTTATATAAAGAATGTATAGAGACGTAGATGGTGCCTCCGCCGTCGTACAGGATCTTGATCATCTCCTGGTATTGGATGGGTTGGGAAGGTGAAGAAGGTTGGGTAGGTATGCGAACCAGTCCGGCAAACTTGCCGATGCCGTGGTCGATGTGTACCACATAGTCGCCTATCTCGAACTGCTGGATTTCCTTCAGCGTCAGCGCCACCTTACCGCTGCGGGCCTTGTCGGAACGCAGGCTGTACTTGTGGTAGCGGTCGAAAATCTGGTGGTCGGTAAAGATACAGAGTTTCAGGTCGTGGTCAACGAAGCCGGCATGCAGCGTACGCTCAACAGGCTGGAAGGAAATGGCATTCCGCTCGACGACGACCTCAGAGCCTTCGCCGCTGAAGATGTCGCGCAGTCGTGTCAGCTGTTTCTTGCTGTCGGCCAGGATATAGAGACGGTAGCGATGTTCCAGGAATTCGGCCAACGACTGCTGAAGCAGTTCGAAGTTCTTGTGGAACATGGGCTGCGGTGACGTATGGAACGACAACGTGGCATCGGGCACACCAGTAGGACGACAGCCTATCTCGATGCGACGGAACGCTGCCGCCTCGCGACGGAACTGTGAACCATCGTCGAAGACACGGTCTATCGCATCGAAGACATACAGGAAGTCCTTGGCCACCAGTAGCGTATCCTCAGACAGATACGAGAGGAACGACACTTTTTCTTCCTCTTCGGCAAGCTCGGGGACAATCTCAACCTGCTGCAGTTTGTCCTTCGACAGCTGGGTGTCCACCTCGAAAGTTCGGATGGAGTCGATGTCATCGCCGAAGAGGTCGATGCGGAAAGGCAGTTCGCCGCTAAACGAATAGACGTCGAGGATGCTGCCACGCTGGGCAAACTGTCCTGGCTCATAGACGTAGTCCACCTCGTTGAAACCTAACGTCCGAAGCGTCTCAACGGTCTCGTCAACATCTATTGTATCACCCTTCCGCAACGTGAGCATCCGCTCGCCCAGAGCCTTCTGGGATATCACCGGCTCAGCCACAGCCTCAGGGTAGGAAACGATGTATAATTGAGACCCTTGGGACAGTTTCGAGAGGACTTCGGTACGCAGAATCTCGTTGGCGGCATCGCGCTGGCCGTACTTGACCGAGCGGCGGTAGCTGGAGGGGAGGAAGAGTACGCCGTCGTCGCTTAACAGTTGCTTGAGGTCGTGATAGAAATAGCCTGCCTCGTCGGCATCCTGCAATATAAACAAAGCGGTAAGAGGCGAGAGATGAGAGGACAGCGCGGCAAACAGCATCGGCGCCGAAGAACACATTAGTCCGTCGAGGAAAACGGTCTTTACCGACTTTCTCTGACCTTCGGTCTGAGTGTGGCGTTGCGAATTCCCCAGCACGTCTGCCACAGCTCCCACATGGGGCGACTGGGCATATAACTGCAACAAATCCTGTATCTCCATACGTTAAACAGCTGCAAAGGTAATAAATAAAGTGAAAAGTGAAGAGTGAAGAGTGAAAAAAATGCATATACCATCAGATTATTGACAAATAATTCGTAATTTTGCAACCAAAATAATAGCAAATAGTCAAATCGTATATAAATGCACATTAGCGACAGTATCGTCATCATCCCGACGTACAACGAAAAAGAAAACATCGAGAAAATCATCCGGGCCGTGTTCGGACTGGAAAAATGTTTCCATATCCTGATTATCGACGACGGTTCGCCCGACGGAACGGCAGCCATCGTCAAGGGGCTGATGGCGCAGGAGGAGTTTGCCGACCGCCTCTTCATCCAGGAGCGCAGCGGAAAACTGGGACTCGGAACCGCCTACATCAAAGGATTCAAATGGGCGCTGGAGCGCGACTACCAGTATATCTTCGAGATGGACGCCGACTTCAGCCACGACCCCAACGACCTGCCACGCCTCTATGCGGCTTGTGCCGACGAAGGGTACGACCTCGCCATCGGCTCGCGCTACGTGTCAGGCGTCAACGTCGTCAATTGGCCTATCGGCCGCGTGCTCATGTCCTACTTCGCCTCGAAGTACGTCCGCTTCGTCACCGGATTCCAGGTTCACGACACCACGGCGGGCTTCAAGTGCTACAAGCGCCGCGTGCTGAAGACCATCGAGCTGGACAAAATCCGCTTCAAGGGCTACGGTTTCCAGATTGAGATGAAGTTTACGGCTTACAAGATCGGCTTTAAGATCAAGGAGGTTCCTGTCATCTTCGTCAACCGTCGTGAGGGTACCAGCAAGATGTCGGGCGGCATTTTCGGCGAGGCATTCTTCGGCGTCATGCGTCTGCGCTGGGACGGCTGGACACGCAAATATCCTAAGATTGTGGAATAAGCAGCCCCAGCCACCATTCACACTTAAATAGACATTCAAAGAGAACATCATAATGAAAACGCTCATAGTACACACACAAAGAACAAGTACAGGAATCCGCAGTCTTTTACTCCTTATTATTATATTAATGTGTAACCCCGTCGTGGCACAAACGCCTTGGGCGAAGAAAGCCGCTCAGGCTGTGTTTACGCTGAAGACGTTCAAAACCGACGGACAACTGATAGGTAGTGCCAACGGTTTCTTCGTCAGTGAAAACGGTGAGGCACTGAGCTGCTTTACCCCGTTCAAGGGAGCCCAGCGAGCCGTCGTCATCGATGCTCAGGGCAAGGAGTGGCCAGTAGATTACCTGCTTGGAGCCAACGACATGTACGACGTGGTAAAGTTCAAGGTGGACACCAAGAAGGCCGCCACACTCCCTTTGGCCCAAAGCGCTGCCGACGGCAGCAATGCATGGCTTCTGCCTTACAGCGTGAAGAAGACGCCCGACTGTCAGCAAGGTACCATTAGCCACGCCGAGAAATTCCAGGGTGACTACTCTTACTATACGCTGTCTATGCAGGCCACAGACCAGCATGTCGGCTGTCCTGTGATGAACGAGCAGGGACAGGTACTGGGACTTTGGCAACCTTCGGCAACGGCTGACGCAGCATCGAGCTACGCCGTCAGTGCCACTTTTGCCAACAGCCTCAGCATCAACGGTCTGAGTCTGAACGACCCCGCGCTGCGCAGTACGGACATTGCTAAAGGACTGCCTGACAAACCCGACGAGGCGCTGCTGGCACTCTTCGTTTCAGCATCGGTCATGAACGCTGAGCAACATAGTGACTACATCGACCGCTTCATCAAGAAGTTTCCGCAGGTTGCCGACGGCTACATCTATCGCGCACGACAGGCTGTTTCCAACAACAACTTTGCCTCAGCCGACGCAGACATGCAGGAAGCCTTGAAGGTTAGCGACAAAATCGACGACACCCACTATCAGTATGCCCAGATGATGTATCAGAAAGACATCTACCAGAACGACGTACCCTTCGAAGCCTGGTCGCTGGAGCGCGCCTTAGAGGAGTCGGAAAAAGCCTCGAAAATCAATCCCCAGCCACTCTACCGCCAACAGCAGGCTCAGATCTATTATGCTATGAAGAAGTTTGACGAGGCATACCGCGCCTACGAAGAACTGAGCAAGACGCCGTTGCGTAGTGCCGACAACTTCTACGCCGCTGCCCAATGTAAGCTGCAGCAAGACGACAAGAAAGCCGCCCTAGCTCTGTTGGACAGCGCCATGAGCACCTTCAGCAAGCCTTACGTCAAGACTGCCGTTCCCTATCTGCGGGCACGTGCCCAGCTTTCGATGGAGTGTCGTCGCTACCAGTTAGCCATCAACGACATGAACGACCTGGTGGCGTTAGAGCCCAACGATGCTACGCTATGGGCCGAAAAAGCCAGCTACGAGCTGCGCGTCAACCTGAAAGACCAAGCCCTGGAGAGCGGTCGCGAGTGCATACGTCTGGCCCCTGAGGATAGCGACGGATATCTCATGTCAGGCATCGCACTATGCCTAAAAGGAGAAAAGGCGGAAGGTCTGCAGAACCTTCAGAAAGCGAAAGAGCTTGGCAACGACCAAGCCCAGACGTTTATCGATAAGTATTCAGCGAAGTAACATTCCTGCTAAGGCAACGCCAGGTTTGATTGAAGTCTCGCCTTGCCGGGGAAACGAGACTGTTCTATACTTCGCCATGCCGGAAAAGGTGGGTGAAGTGTTTTGAGTAAAGCTCCGACAGACCATGACGGTTATCAATGGCCTCGCCTACGACGAGCATCGTGGTGAGGGTCAAGTGGTTGTCATGGACTATCTTGGCAAGGTCTTTCAGCACGCCACGATAAATTTTCTGGTCGGGCCACGTCAAGTGGTAGCAGGCGGCCACGGGCGTATCCTCAGGATATTCCATCAACAATTCGCGCTGAACGTCGTCAACGATGGCGGCAGAAAGGAAGATGCACATCGTCGACTGACTCTTGGCAAGAAGATGCAACTGTTCTTTCTCAGGCATCGGCGTCCTGCCCTCCCCTCTTGTCAGTATGATGGTCTGAGTGCGCTCGGGTATGGTAAACTGGCTTCTTAACTCCGCGGCTGCTGCAAGGAAAGAGGAAATGCCGGGTGTGATGTGGTACGACATACCCTCGCGGTCGAAGAAGGCCATCTGTTCCTGTATGGCGCCAAAGATGCAGGGGTCACCAGTATGCAGACGAACGATGAAGTGGCCACGGTCGTAATGTTCCTTCATCAGGGCACATTGTTCCTCAAGCGTCATGTCTGCGCTGCTTCGAACCACGGCGCCAGGCTTGTGACACTCGGTCAACGCCTTAGGAACCAGCGAGCCAGCATATAGAATAAGGTCGGCCCGTTCCAGCATTTTTCGCCCGCGAACGGAAACGAGGTCTGGGTCGCCGGGGCCTGCACCAACGATTTCGATATGGCCCTCGGCGGGGAAACCGCCGAGCACACGATTTTCCCTGAGATGGGCGCGGTCGATGGCGAGGGCGGCAGTCCAGTTCTTACCCTTAACCTTGGGGATGATGAGTTTGCCATGATTCGAACCGAGGATGGCAGCAGCTTCACAAACGCTGGGCGTACCCACATGCTTGGCAACAGTATCACTTGGATTAGGCACATCGACTTTGGCCAGTTCTTCAGCGGTAAAGAACACCACCTCTTCGTCATATTTATCTTCGAGCATCGCACAGAACTCCTCATCCTCTTTCACGTCAATAGTGCAATACTTATGGGCGCAAGGCAACACGCCACGATTGGCGAAGGCTTCGTCTATCTCATCGTAGATTTTCTCATAGTCGTCGGGATGATGAGCCAAGCCAAAGCCTACGGTGCCTACCATCGGCACGAAATGCAGTTCAAGCAAACCCTCCGGCGCATAACGGATAAAAGGTGACACGATGATGAGCAGTTTGTATTTGCGAGGATCGGCTTCGCTGACGTCGTTGATGATGGTGACGTGGTCGGGCTTGGTGGCCTCTAAATAGTCCGTTCCTTCGTCTCGGGCTTCCAGCAACAAAGCGGTGGGTTCTCGATTAACGAAGGCAAAAATGCATTCGTTCATATCGTAGATATCGCTTGCCACAGGCCAGTCGAAACGTTGCTCAAAGGTATCGAGTGCCCACAGACCGGCATTGTCGCTCTGAGTAGTGATAACCTCATGTCCGCCAATGATGGCAGCAATCTGACGTGTCAAGTCGTTGGCGCCACCCACATGGCCTGAAAGAACCGAAATCACATGCTTGCCCAAACTGTCTATACATACCACGGCAGGGTCTTCATGCTTATCTTTTACATACGGAGCTATCGTCCTGACACAGATACCCATCGCCCCGATAAAGACGAAGGCATCGAACTTCTTCCAGTTGGTCGCGATACTATCGCGACGCACGAGACTGGCCCCCAGCGTTTCCTGCAGTTGAGCAGCGACAGAGGCTCCTGCCTCGCTAATCTGTATGATGGCTATTGTCTGCATTTTAGTATCGTTATTGGATTTGTCTGCATTTTAGTATCGTTATTGGATGATTGTCGTTAAGTTGTATTCTTGTCGGCGGTTCTTGCCGGAGTCTCAGTTCTGCACACGCTTCATCCCACAGCTGGCGGCTGTCGGTAAGCACTTTGGGCGCTATGACGCTGTTCATGACAATGACTCCATCAGGAGCCAGCACCGTCAGAACCTTCGCCATGATGTCCTTCAGACGGCCTCCGTGGCCGCCAATAAAGACGGCATCAGGACAGGGAAGTTCGGCGATGTCCGTTTCGAGAAAGTCACCGATATGTATGCCAATGCCAGGCGCACCAAAGCGGCGGGCATTCTCATGGATGATCGCCTCGCACTCAGGACGAATCTCGAAAGCTTCTATCTGAAGATGAGGGAACTGTAAACGAGCCTCTATCGAGACACTTCCCGTACAGAAGCCGATGTCCCAGAACACATGACGCTTTGGCAGTTCCAAGGTCTGAAGGGTCAATAACCGGATGGGCATCTTGGTAATCATCTTCTCACGTCCGTCAAGCAGCATGAACTCCGAGTCAGGAATGCCAAATTGATGGGAAGAGGGAAGAGGAAAGAGAGAAGAGGGCAACGCCACACTCTCGCAGAGAGGCTTTGCTTCCACTATCACGCAGTTGGGCATACTGAATTCCCGGTTGGCAGCTTCTTCGAGGGTTAAGGTGGACACCCTTTCAAGGTTCGGATTTCCCAGATGTTCGCCAATATATATATTATAATAGGTGTAGCCGTAGTCGAGCATTCGCTGGGCAATGGCGGCTGGAGTATGTTCGCGGTCAGTAAGAACGCCTATCTTCCCCACCCGCTCTATCAATACCCGGTCGAACTCAGGCCAGGGACGTCCTGTCAGCGACACAATGCGCATATCGTGGTAAGGCATCACCAGCCGGTGAGCCAGCATCTGCAAGGAGTTAAAGGTGGGATAAACCACGATATCTGCATCAGGCATCTTCCGTTGAATGGTGTTGGCAAAGCCGAAGAACAACGGGTCGCCACTGGCGAAGACAACGATTTCGCCCTCGGCGGTTTTCCCGTCGAGACTTATATTTTCCCCGTCGAGACTTCTGTTTTCCCCACCGAGATTTCTATATTGCTCAAAAACGTCATCCAACGGCACCGTGATGTCTATCCATTCCGCACCCGCTGGCAACAACGACGCTACTATCTCATGGTGACGCTTGCCACCCGAGAACACCTTTCCCTGCTTGATTACCGCCAATACCTCTGGTGGAAACCAAGGTTGCGGATGGTCTGTGATGCCAATGACGATGAATTTCATATCCTTCAATTCTTCAAAGGTCGCGTCCTGGTTTCAGTTGAGCTGCATCGTCGAACGTCAGAATGGCATTGCACAAGGTTGCGGCAAGGTTGCTGCCGCCCTTACGTCCCTCGACGATGATTTTAGGAATTTCCTTGAACGGTTTCACCATGTGCTTTGACTCACAGACATGTACGAAGCCAACTGGAGCGGCAACGATGCCGGCAGGATGAGCCTTGCCCTTGCGAATCAAGTCGCACAACTCCATCAATGCCGTAGGTGCATTGCCAAAGGCAAAGAGCGCATCGGGATGTTCCTCCACAGCAAGTCGAATGCCTGCCTGAGTGCGGGTGATGTTGTTGGCAGAGGCAAACTCTGCCACACGCGGGTCGTTGAGATAGCACTTAGCCTCGATGCCCAGACGCTGAAGGGCACCCTTGCGGATGCCGCTGGTTACCATCGTGACATCAGTGATGATGGTTTTCAGCGAACCGTCTTTCACCTTATTATATATAGTCTCTACAGCGCCATCGTCAGTATAGAGAATATTCTCCATGTCGAAATCCGCTGTCGTATGGATGGCGTGCAGCAGCGCCCATTTGTGGTCAACCGGATAGTCCCTCTTCAATTCATTAGAAATGGTGCGGAACGACTCCATCATAATATTCTGCCCAATGTTTTTACCATCATCTGCCTGTTCGCGATAATAGCCACGGGGCGTGATGAACTTGCCATCTGCAACGAACGACTGGGAATTGCCTATCAAGATAACGGTAAACATATCCACATCCTCAGGGTCAAACTGTGCAAGGGTTGTCACCTTCACCTCCTGTTCATCCCGACCTGCTTGACGCACATAGCCCACAGGGGTATCAGCCGACCGTTCCTGTAAGAACAACTCCTGGAGACGATAGAGTTGCCAGTAGCGTCCATGCGACTTGGGATTATAAACTGCTGTCACGAAATCAGCTGCGGCGGCAGCCTTGATGCGGCGCTCTATTACTTCCCAAGGCGTCATCAGGTCACTCAGAGAAATGATGCACATGTCGTGACCTATAGGAGCGCCAAGCAGAGAGGCAGCCTTCTGAAAGGCAGAAATGCCTGGAAGGGTTTCTATCTGAACGACGGGCTGCGACGGAGAAGCCGTATCACGAGAACGCTCCTTTGCCATTTCGTAGATGAGAGGCGTCATACCGTAAATGCCGGCATCACCAGAAGAGATAACCACCACCGTTTTATCTTGTTCTGCCAAGCGGAAAGCCTGCTCGGCCCTCTCACGTTCTTTCTTCATGCCCGTGTCGATGCACTCACAGCCCTTCTTGACATAGTGTTCGATGAACTGAAAATAATACTTGTAACCGACAATGGCATCAGCCTCCCGCACCGCATCTAACACGGCAGGAGTGATGTCTTCTTTACTACCTGGACCTATGCCTGCAATGATAATCTTTCCCATAACAGCTGCAAAAATACAAAAAAAGTGTGAAAAGTTATCACACTTCTCGCTTTTTCTTGCATTTTTCTTTGCTGAATAAAAATAAAGTTGTAATTTTACACCCAAAATTATAAACAATAACTAAAATTCTGTTATACATGAAACATTTTAAAGTAATGATTTGCGGTTTGGGCATGGCAGCTGCTATGCTGACAGCATGTAACTCTCCTATGCAGGAATCAACAACTTTATCTGGTCTGGATCCTGCACGTTTTGACACCATCATCAATGAGAAGCCTGTCAAGTTGTACACTTTGAAGAACGCTTCCGGAACGATGGAAGTATGCATCACCAATTACGGCGGACGTGTGGTCTCACTTGTCGTACCAGACAAAAACAACGTTCTTACCGATGTGGTATTAGGCTTTGACAACATTGCCCAGTACACCGACACGTTGAACTCTCCTACGGACTACGGTTCCAGCGTTGGCCGCTATGCCAACCGTATTAGCGGTGGCAAGTTCACGCTGAACGACTCCACTTATCAGCTGAAGCAGAACGATGGTCCTAACTGTCTGCACGGCGGCGGAACGACAGGTTGGATGAATCAGGTATATGAAGCCGAACAGATTGGCCACAGCATCCTGAAGCTGACCATTGTGGCTGAGGACGGCGAGAACGGCTTCCCCGGCAAAGTGACGGCCGTAACAACTTATAAGGTGACTGCCGACAACACGCTGGACATCACCTGGGAGGCTGAGACCGATAAGCCCACCATCATCAATCAGACCAACCACAACTATTACAACCTGAACGGTGACTTCACTCAGCCCGGCTACGATATGGTGCTTTACTTGAACGCTGACAACTTCACTCCCTCTGACACGCTGTACATTCCTACAGGCGAAATCAAGTCGGTAGAAGGAACTCCCATGGATTTCCGCACACCGCACGCCTTAGGCGACAGCATCAAGTCGGACTTCGACCAAATTAAGAACGCTGGTGGTTATGACCACAACTGGTGTCTGAACACTTATAAGGATGGCAAGGGTGACGACACGGTGGTTTGCGCCAGCCTCTACAGCCCCAAGACCGGCATCTTCATGGAGATGTACACCAACGAGCCGGGCGTACAGTTCTATAGCGGTAACTTCCAGGGCATCGGCAACGAGCCGAACATCCAGCACAAGCACGGTCCCTATCCGCAGCATGTTAGTGTCTGCTTAGAGAGTCAGAAGTATCCCGACAGCCCCAATAAGAAGGACTGGGTACAGCCCGTGCTGAATCCTGGTGAGAAGTACTACAGCCACGCAGCATACAAATTCTCAGTGAAATAAATCATCATTATTAACTATACATCTAACTAACAATGAATAGCATTTCACAAGCGATTAGTCAATCCGGATTCCATACCGTTGACTTTGTCATCCTCGTGTGTTATCTGATTCTGTTGGTGAGCTTAGGACTGTTCCTCTCACGCAACAAGGACGGCAAGGAGAAGAGTGCCAACGACTACTTCTTGGCCGGCAATACGCTGACCTGGTGGGCAGTAGGTGCATCCTTGATAGCCGCCAATATCTCCGCCGAGCAGTTCATCGGCATGTCTGGAACAGGTTTCCGTGACGGTATTGCCATTGCAGCCTACGAGGTGATGGCCGCCATCACGCTGGTGGTTATCGGTAAGTTCTTGCTGCCAATCATGCTGGATCGCAAGATTTTCACCATTCCGCAGTTCCTCCGCGAACGTTACAACGACGGTGTAGGCTTGGCCTTCTCCATCCTGTGGCTTTTCCTCTATGTTTTCGTCAACCTCACATCGGTCGCATGGTTAGGTGCACTGGCTATCGAGCAGATTCTTGGTCTTCAGGGAATCGTTGTCGAAGTCCTCGGTTTCCAGATTTCCATCCGCATGATTATCATCCTGCTGCTCTTCCTCATCGCCGGTATCTATTCTATTTACGGCGGTCTCGCTTCTGTTGCATGGACTGACGTCATGCAGGTGACATTCCTTGTTGGTGGCGGACTGGTAACAGCTTATGTAGCCTTGTCATCCATGGGTGAGGTGTTAGGTACCGATGCTCTTGGAGCACTGGGCCGCGTCTATACAGATATGACTTCGGGCGTCCATGCCAACGACGTCCACTTCCACTTGATTATCCAGGAGAGCCACAATGCTGAGGCTTACAGCAACGTTCCCGGTATTGCAGCTGTGGTTGGTGGTGTCTGGCTGACGAATCTTGGCTACTGGGGATTCAACCAGTATATCATTCAGAAGGGTTTGGCCGCTAAGAGCATTGACGAGGCTCAGAAGGGTCTGGTGTTCGCCGGATTCCTCAAGATCCTCATCCCGTTCATCGTGGTTCTTCCCGGCATCTGCGCCTACTACATCATGGGTAATCCCGACACGTTCCGCTCGATGAACCTGGCCGGACAAATCAACGTTGCCGACGACGCCTATCCCTGGCTCATCCGTAACTTCACACCGACTGGAATCAAGGGCCTGAGCTTCGCCGCACTTGCTGCTGCCATCATCAGTTCATTGGCATCCATGTTCAACTCAACTTCTACCCTCTTCACGATGGACATCTATAAGAAGTACATCAACAAGGAAGCCAAGGACAAGCAATTAGTTAACGTAGGTCGTCTGACATCAGTTTGTGCCCTGATCATTGCCCTTATCGCCGTTAAGCCGCTGCTGGGCGGTCTCGATCAGGCATTCCAGTACATCCAAGAGTACTCTGGCTTCATCTATCCGGGTATCATCACCGTCTTCGGACTTGGTCTGCTTTGGAAACGTGCATCCTCTCGTGCTGCCGTATGGACAGCCATCCTCACCATTCCTCTCGGCGTACTGTTCAAGGTATTCTTCCCAGAGATTCCGTTCCAGTTCCGAGCTGGTAACATCTTCATCATCCTTGTCATCTTCTTCATCTACATGAGCTACTACGACAAGAACTACGTGAAGGCAGAAGAGGTTTCCAACAAGGACAAGATGCAGATGTACTGGTGGGCTCGCGTCCTGGGCATTGCCGGACTGTTCTTCCTGTTCCTGGCTGGAGCACAATGGCTCATCGACACATCAAATGCTGTCGACAGACCTGACGAGAACCTGGCCGACTACTTAGGCGACATCGGCTTCCAAGCCTTCATCTTCTTCGGTGTACTGGTAGGTGTCAACGCCGTCGGGCTGAGAAGTAATGCCCGCGACGGCATCAAGGACCCGAAGGCTCTGCCTATCAAGCTCGAACTCTTCAGAACGACTAAAGGCTATACTTACGGAGCCATCGGAATTGCAGTGATTACTATGGTATTGTACACTCTTCTCTGGTAATAAAAGACAAAAGCAATGACTACATTCTATAGTGAATTCCAGAAAGCATTGGTGTCGGTCGACTGTATCATTTTCGGTTTCGACAATAATAAGCTGAAGATACTCATAGGCCGACGCAATATGGATCCCGGTCGCGGCGAATGGAGCCTCTACGGAGGCTTCGTCCGCAGCGACGAGAGTCTTGACGAGGCCGCAGACCGCACCCTGCTGGGTCTGACCGGTTTGCGTAATGTCTTTATGCGCCAGGTGGGCGCCTTCGGTGCTGTCAAGCGTGATCCAGGCGAGCGTGTCATCTCGGTGGCTTACTACGCCCTCATCAACGTCAAGGATTACGATGATCGCCTGCGTCAGGCCCATGGCGTAGAATGGGTGGAGGTCGATAAGATTCCAGAGATGTACTCTGACCATCAGGAAATGATTGCACGTGCCCGCAAGCTGATGCGTCAGAAGATGAAGACGGAGCCCGTGGGCTTCGAACTGCTTCCCAGCCTCTTCACGCTGACTCAGTTGCAACGCCTGTACGAAGCCGTAAACGGCGAGGAGATTGACAAGCGCAACTTCCGCAAGCGTATCAAGGAGATGGACTTCATCGAGAAGACTGAACTCATCGACAAGACCACCTCGAAGCGTGGTGCTGCCCTCTACCGTTTCAACAAACGCGCGTTTACTGAGGACGCAAAGTTCAAGCTTTAATAAGAACCGAAAACAACAATCAGAAATATGTTAGAAGAACTCAAGCAGAAAGTATTCAAGGCCAATCTGGACCTTGTGAAACATAACCTCGTGATTTATACCTGGGGCAATGTCAGCGGTATCGACCGTGAGAAGGGCCTCGTAGTCATCAAACCCTCTGGAGTAGATTACGATGTTATGAAGGCCGAGGACATGGTAGTCGTCGACCTCATGACTGGCAAGGTGGTCGAGGGCGACCTCAACCCGTCGAGTGACACGCCGACGCACCTGGTGCTCTATCGTGCCTTCGACGGCATCGGTGGCATTGTGCATACCCACTCAACCTTCGCTACAGCCTGGGCACAGACCGGCATGGACATCCCCAACATCGGTACAACACACGCCGACTACTTCCACGACAGCATTCCCTGTACCGACGACATGACAGCAGACCAAATGGACGAATACGAGTATAACACAGGCGTGGTGATGGTAAACCGCATTCTGAACGGCAACATCAACCCCGTGCATACTCCCGCAGCACTGGTGAAGAACCACGGACCTTTTGCCTGGGGTAAGGATCCAGACCAAGCCGTCTATCATGCCGTAGTGACGGAGCAGGTCGCAAAGATGGCCTTCGTCTCGTTCTGCGTGAACCCCAACACTACGATGAACCCGCTCCTCATAGAGAAACACTTCAGCCGTAAACACGGTCCCAACGCCTATTACGGTCAGAAGAAAAAGAAAGAATAATAACCAACAAAAAGCTAAACAATGAAAGCATTTGAGAATTTAGAGATATGGTGGGTGACTGGCGCACAGTTGCTCTACGGAGGCGACGCAGTGGTAGCAGTCGACGGTCACTCTAAGGAGATGGTCGACGGGCTGAACAAGAGCGGCAACATCCCCGTAAAGATTGTATATAAAGGCACGGCGAACAGTTCAAAGGAAGTAGAGCAGGTGATGCTCGCTGCCAATAACGACGATAAGTGCGTGGGTATCATTACCTGGATGCACACCTTCTCGCCCGCCAAGATGTGGATCAAAGGCCTGCAGCAGTTGCAGAAGCCCCTGCTCCACTTCCACACGCAGTACAACGCTGAGATTCCCTGGGCTGACATCGACATGGACTTCATGAACCTGAACCAGTCAGCCCACGGTGATATCGAGTTCGGACACATTTGCACTCGCATGAGAATCGCAAGGAAGGTGGTCTGCGGTTACTGGAAAGACGAGAAGGCTCAGAAGCAGATTGCCGTCTGGGCACGTGTCGCAGCTGGCGTAGCAGATGCTCACAACGTGCGCTGCCTGATGTTCGGCATGAACATGAACAACGTGGCCGTAACCGACGGCGACCGTGTGGAGTTCGAACAGCGTCTCGGTTACCACGTGGACTACTACCCTGTCAGTTCGCTGATGGATTACTTCAAGAAGGTTAGCGACAAGGAGGCCGACGATCTCGTTGAGGAGTATAAGAAGCTGTACACCATTAAGATAGAAGAAAGTGGTGAAGCTGTTTACTGGGAGAAAGTGAAGAATGCCGCCAAGGCAGAGATTGCCCTGCGCCGCGTGCTGAAGGATGAGGGTGCTACCGCTTTCACCACCAACTTCGACGACCTCGGCGACGCCGACATCAACGACCCGAACTTCGTTGGTTTCGACCAGATTCCAGGCCTCGCCTCGCAGCGCCTCATGGAAGAAGGCTACGGTTTCGGTGCCGAAGGTGACTGGAAGACCGCCTGCCTCTATCGCACCCTCTGGATTATCCAGCAGGGCATGCCCACCGGTTGTTCGTTCCTCGAGGACTACACGCTGAACTTCGCCGGCGACCGCAGTTCTTGTCTCCAGAGCCACATGCTCGAGATTTGCCCGCTGATTGCTTCAGACAAGCCCAAGCTCGAGGTACACTTCCTTGGTATCGGCATCCGCAAGCAGCAGACCGCCCGCCTCGTCTTCACCTCGAAGACCGGCGCCGGCATCAAGGCCACCGTCGTCGATCTCGGCAATCGTTTCCGTCTCATCTCTCAGGAGGTAGAATGCATCGAGCCGAAGCCCATGCCGAAGCTCCCCGTGGCCTCAGCTCTCTGGATTCCGCAGCCCACGTTCGAAATCGGCGCTGCTGCCTGGATTCTCGCCGGCGGCACCCACCACTCAGCCTTCTCTTACGACATCAACGAGGAGTATTGGGAGGACTTCGCTGAGATGCTGGGCATGGAATACGTCCGCATCAACAAGCAGACCACCATAGCCGACTTCAAGCAGACGCTGCGCAACAACGAGGTTTATTACATGTTGAACAAAGCACTGAAGTAAGATATGACAGCAAAACAAACCATCGAGGCCGGAAAGGCCATCCTCGGAATCGAATTCGGTTCCACCAGAATCAAAGCCGTGCTCATTGACGAGCAAAACAAGCCCATCGCACAGGGCTCACACGAGTGGGAAAATCAATTGGTCGACGGACTGTGGACGTATAGCATCGAGGCCATCTGGTATGGTCTTCAGGACTGCTATGCAGAGCTCCGCAAGGACGTCCTGAAGCAGTACGACTGTGAGATTGAGAGTCTCGCTGCCATCGGATTCTCGGCCATGATGCACGGCTACATGGCCTTCAATGAGCAACAGCAGATACTGGTACCCTTCCGCACCTGGCGCAACACGAATACAGGCAAGGCTGCTGCCGAGCTGTCGAAGTTGTTCAATTATAACATTCCGCTGCGCTGGAGCATCTCGCACCTCTATGAGGCCATCCTCGACAACGAAGAGCATGTGTCAGACATCAAATTCCTGACCACGCTGGCAGGCTACGTACATTGGCAGGTGACGGGTCAGTTTGTGCTTGGCGTGGGCGATGCCTCGGGTATGATACCCGTTGACCCCGCCACGAAGACCTACGATGCCGAGATGGTGAAGAAGTTCGACGAGATTCTGGTGGCCAAAGGCTTGCCCTTTAGACTTCTCGACATTCTGCCGAAGAGCCTGAATGCTGGCGAAAGTGCAGGTTTCCTGACTCCCGAAGGTGCCAAGAAGCTGGATGTTAGTGGACACCTGAAGGCAGGTGTGCCCGTCTGTCCTCCCGAGGGCGATGCCGGTACGGGTATGGTAGCCACCAATGCTGTGAAGCAGCGTACAGGTAACGTCTCAGCCGGAACGTCATCGTTCTCGATGATTGTACTGGAGAAACCGCTGTCGAAGCCTTACGAAATGATTGATATGGTGACTACGCCGGACGGAAGTCTCGTGGCTATGGTACATTGCAATAACTGCACCAGCGACATCAATGCCTGGGTGGGCCTGTTCAAAGAGTACCAAAAGTTGCTGGGACTCGAGGTCGACATGAACGAGCTCTACGGAAAGTTGTTCAACAAAGCTCTGGAAGGTGATGCCGACTGCGGCGGACTGATGGCATACAATTACGTCAGCGGCGAGCCCGTCACAGGACTCTCCGAGGGTCGCCCGTTGTTTGTTCGCTCAGCTAACGACAAGTTCAACCTGGCCAACTTTATGCGAAGCCACCTCTACGGAGCCATCGGCGTACTGAAGATTGGTAACGACATCCTGTTCAAGGACGAGATGATTCGTGTGGACCGCATTACCGGTCACGGCGGTTACTTCAAGACCGCAGGCGTGGGTCAGCGCATGCTCGCTGCCGCCCTCAACTCGCCCATCTCAGTCATGGAGACCGCTGGTGAAGGCGGTGCATGGGGTATCGCCCTGTTGGCTGGCTACCTCATTAACAAGAACGGCAAGTCGCTGGCAGACTATCTGGAGGATGTGGTCTTCGCAGTCAACACCGGAACCAGCATCGCCCCGACTGCTGAGGACGTTGCTGGCTTTGAGCGCTACATTGAGAATTACAAGAAGTGTCTGCCCATTGAGCAGGCTGCCGTCGATAGCAAGGCATAAATGAGAAAGGCTCTATTAATCATCGCAGTCCTGTGCGCAGCATATTGCGGCGCACAGGAGCTGCAGGTGAAAATCACCATCAACAGTCAGGCCGTAGAAGGCTCTAACAAGAGTGACTTCGAAAACCTGCAAGGGGCCTTGCAGCAGTTTATGGATGACCGTCAGTGGACTGAGTTGCAGTTCCAGAAGAACGAGCGCATCGTCTGCAACTTCAACATCACCGTAACGAAGTACGACAAGGACAACCACCGCTTCACCTGTAATGCCCTGATCCAGGCCAACCGTCCTGTTTACAACTCAGCCTACACCACCACCTTATATAATAATAAGGATGCGGATTTCAATTTCGACTTCACCCCGTTCGACCAACTGAACTTTACTGATGAGGTGATAGACAACCAGTTGACGGCCTTGATGGCGTACTATGCCTACCTCATCATCGGACTCGATCTCGATTCCTTTTCACCATTGGGTGGTACCGACGTCCTCATGCGTTGCATGCAGTTAGTGAACAACGCCCAGGACTTAGGTTTCCCCGGCTGGAAGGCCTTCGAGAACAGCCGCAACCGCTTTGCCATCATCAACGACTATTTAGATGAGGCCATGAAGCCGTTCCGGCAGCTTCAATACGACTATTACCGCACGGGCCTTGACGAAATGGCCAACAATCCGGAACGAGGTCGCACCAATATCTCGACAGCGTTGGAAAACGACCTGAAGAAAGCGCATGAGGACAAACCGCTGAGTCTGGTGCCACAGATTTGGACGGACTATAAGCGCGACGAGCTGTCAAACATTTACAAAGGCAAAGGCACCCAAAAGGAGAAGGAAACGGTTTACGACATCCTCTTCAACATCAATCCCTCCCAGAGCGACGCCTGGAACAAGATTAAGAATTAAGAGGTAAGAGGTAAGAAGTAAGATGTAAGCAGTAGAGGTTATGCTGACAAGACTGTATATCAGAAACTATGCTTTAATTGACGAGTTAGACATCGAGCTGTATAAGGGTTTCTCGGTGATTACCGGCGAGACTGGTGCTGGCAAGAGCATTATTCTTGGAGCCATCGGACTGCTCTTAGGACAGCGTGCCGACTCAAAGACGCTGAAGCAGGGCGCTGACAAGTGCGTCATCGAGGCTCACTTCGACCTGTCAGCCTATCAGCTGCAGGCGTTCTTCGATGACAACGAGATAGAGTTCGATGCCAATGACACCATCATTAGACGGGAACTGACGGCAGCTGGCAAGAGCCGCTCGTTCATCAACGACACGCCCGTTCCCCTGACCACTTTGAAGGAGTTAGGCGAACAGCTCGTCGACATCCACTCGCAGCACCAGAACCTCTTGCTCAGCAAGCAGAACTTCCAGCTGAGCGTGGTCGATGTGCTGGCTAAGGACGCTAAGGAACTCGCCGACTATCGTCAGTCATACCACAACTACCAGACGAAGAAACAGGAGTTGGAATCGTTGAGGGATGACATCGAGCGTAACCGCCAGAACCTCGACTTCCTGCAGTTTCAGTACGACGAACTGACTGCAGCCAACCTCACAGCCGGTGAGCAGGAAGAGCTGGAACAGCAGAGCGAGACGATGACCCATGCCGAAGACATTAAGACGGCCCTTTACGAAGCTGACAATGCGCTGAACGGCGAGGACAGCGGCGTCATGTCGATGGTTAGGTCAGCAACCAATGCGCTGGGTTCTATCAGCCGCGTAATGCCGCAGACGCAGGAATTGACGGAGCGCCTGGACTCATGCCGCATCGAACTGGCCGACATTGCCGACGAGGTGAGCCGCCTGCTGGAACATACCGACTTCGACCCCGCAGAATTAGACAACATCAACAACCGCCTCGACAGGATTTACGAGCTGGAGAAGAAATACCGCGTTGACACCGTCGAGGAACTCATCAGTCGCCGCGATGAACTGAAGCAGCAGCTTGGCAACATCGAGAACAGCGACGAAGCCTTGGCAGAGCTGTCGGCACAATGCGATAAGCTCGCAAAACAATGTCAGCAACAGGCCGATGCCCTTACTAAACTGCGCCAGAAGGCCGCTAAGGAGATTGAGCACCAGTTGCAGCAGCGACTTGTGCCCTTAGGCATGCCCAATGTCCGCTTCCAGGTCAGCATCAAGTCCGAAACGCTCGGAGCCCACGGTCAGGACAACGTCTGTTTCCTCTTCTCCGCCAACACCTCTACCCCACTCCAGCCTGTAGCTCAGGTGGCGTCAGGCGGT
>JAEEVT010000161.1 GCA_016291005.1 Prevotella sp.
CATTGAACGAGCGCGCCGCCAGGGGCAAGGCTCTGGTGGACTACCTGCAGGCCTTAACCCCACACGGAGACTGACGCACACCTCGCCCGACCGTAAACGAGAATGACAATAAAAACAAGATAAAGCAATAAACAAAAAGACAATGAAAAAGCAATATATTGAGCCTGCGATGAAGGCAGTTCAGATACGGACCTCGAAGATGCTTTGTGGCAGCGATCCCGGCACCAAAGACGTGGTGAGTCCGAAAGACGAATTCTCTCGCCGCTACAACGGCAGCTGGGATGCCGAGGACGAAGACTTGGACGACGAGTAGTGACAAGCGGCCTTCGGCCTAATGAATAGTGAAGAATGAATAAAGGCACACGGGACAGTCCTGTGTGCCTTTATCTATGCGGCCATTCCGCGCTCGTAGAGGTATCGCGGTGCGAAGCCTATCTCGTCGTTCCAGTCAACGGTAAAAGGGTCGAGGCGGAACGACTTGAAATAGTCGAGATCCTGGAGTTTGCGGCAGATGCCCTTCTGCATCAGCGGCGTGAAGTCCACCAACCGCACTTCGCCTGTGTTGAACGTCAGGCGGAGCGTGTAGTCGCGCACGTACTCGGCTGCAACGACTTTGAGCAATGGGTTGTTTGTTGTCATTTGCTAATCTCTGGCATAATCTTTCTCGTTTTATTATTTACGTCGGCAAAGATACACATATTATTTCAAATAATGTGCGTTTTCACCGTTAAACTTCTTGAATTAATCAAGCGGGACAAGCGGCCTTCGGCCTAAATAATAAATAACAAATAATAATGAAGTGATTAAGTAAAAATGTAAGAAATTCGTATAATTCGTTTTAATTCGTTGTTAAAAGAAAAAGGGTTGGAAAGTCGAAAAGTTGTTTTTTTGTTTTGTTCTTTGCTCGCTTATTCGTATCTTTGCAACATGGAATGGAAAATCATTCATATTGACGAGACGGACTCCACGAACGAGTGGATAAAAGTACACAAAGGGGACGGTTCTCTCTGCGAGAGTGTGGCGTTGCAATCTCTTTGTGTAATTGCTGATTATCAGACGGCAGGGCGAGGGTGTGGCACGAACACGTGGGAGAGTGAGCGTGGGAAGAACCTGTTGTTCTCGCTGCTGATTCATCCAGAAAACCTGCCTGCCAACAAGCAATTCCAGATATCGATGGCTATCTCGCTGGCCATCCTTGACGCACTTGGACAGTTGGTGGGTGACCTCAGCATCAAGTGGCCCAATGATATCTATTGGCGCAATGGTAAACTGGCAGGTATCCTGATAGAGAACACGCTGAAGGGCAACTTCGTCAAGGATAACATCATTGGGGTAGGGCTGAACGTCAACCAACGGGAGTTTAAGAGTGATGCGCCCAATCCAGTATCGCTATGGCAAATAATAGGACAGGAAACAGACTGTGAGCAGCTGCTAAATGACATCCTCAATCGCATAGATTTAAGGGATGGTTTGAAGGAACGCTACATGAAATTGCTATATCGTCGCAAAGGTTTTCACCCATATACTGACAAGGATGGCGTGTTTATGGCTGAAATAACAGGCGTGGAGGACGACGGTCATCTGTTGTTGTCAGATGATAATGGCAAGATGCGCCGCTATGCTTTTAAGGAAGTAAGTTTTGTACAATAACAATATCGAATAATGGCAAGATTTAAAAGGATTTTATTGAAACTTTCGGGCGAGAGCCTGATGGGTAAGCAGGGCTACGGCATCGACCCTGAACGGCTGAGCGACTATGCGAAGCAGATTAAAGAGGTGAGCGAGATGGGTGTGCAGATTGGCATCGTCATCGGCGGCGGCAACATCTTCCGTGGACTGTCAGGTTCGCAGAAGGGCTTCGACCGTGTGAAGGGCGACCAGATGGGCATGTGCGCTACGGTTATAAACTCATTGGCGCTGAGTTCGGCATTAGGTGCCGTCGGCGTGAAGAACAATGTGCTGACGGCAATCCGCATGGAACCTATCGGCGAGTTCTATACCAAGTGGAAGGCCATTGAGGCTATGGAGGCCGGCTACGTTTGCATCTTCTCGGCTGGCACGGGCAGTCCATACTTTACGACGGACACGGGTTCGAGTCTGCGCGGTATCGAGATTGAGGCCGACGTGATGCTGAAGGGAACACGTGTTGACGGCGTCTATACCGCCGACCCCGAGAAGGATCCCACGGCTACGAAGTTTGATGCCATTACATATAAAGAGGTACTCGCGCGAGGACTGAAGGTCATGGACCTGACTGCCATCTGCATGTGTCAGGACAACAACCTGCCCATCTATGTGTTTAACATGGACGTTGTGGGTAACTTGAAGAAAGTAATGGATGGCGAAGAGATAGGCACGCTGGTACACAACTAAGCCTCTTCGAAGTCAACGTACTCGCCTTCGGAGTCGTCGAAAATCTTACGCGTATCGCGCTTCTCCTGAGGCTGGTCGGTAACTGGTTCGTCCGTTGCAGCATTGCTGTGACGGACGAATTCGTCTTGTTGCACTTCTTGGGTGACTTCCTCAGCCTGGGCGTTCTGAGACTGAGTAGGCTTGGCGCGGTGGGTGTACTGTTGGCGCTGGCGCCCCGTCTCGTAGCGCCTGCGCTGTGCCTCTTGGTCGGCAGCCCTCTGGGCAGCTTTGCGGAAGTCCTTGACACCTTTGACGAGTTTGCCTCCGACGAGCATGAGGATGAATACGATGACGAAGAACACGAAGAGCAATATGCCGTAAATTCCTTTTAACATAGGGCGATGGGTGTTAAATGATGGGTGTTAGACGTTGGGTGATAGGATTAGATGATGGGTGTTAGGTGTTAGACTTGAGGGCTACGATAGCCGAGAGTATGACGTACCATGCGATGATGGCAGCCAGACCTAATACTCCAAGCAGGAGTAGCAGGGGGATACACGTTATGAGGAAGATGTACTTGATTTCGTTACCCTTCCAGCCCCACGTCTTGAACTTCAGGGCAAACATGGGAATCTCGCTGACCAACAGGTAGCAGCTGATGAACATGCCAATAAGCACATACCACGCAGAGAAAGACAGCGAGTACAGGAAATCGGCGCCTCCCACGAAGAGTGCTCCCCAGAACAAGGCATTAGCCGGCGTGGGCAGTCCGATGAAGCCCATTGCCTGCCGTTCGTCCAGATTGAACTTAGCCAGGCGTAAGGCCGAGAATGCTGCCATGATAAAGGCCAGATAGGGCACGAAGGAATGTTCTGTCATCCAAGGTGCATCAAGGACCAACGGACACAGCTGGAGGTCTAAGTACTTGTAGATCATTGCCGAAGGAGCAAAGCCGAAGGTGATGTCGTCGGCCAGCGAGTCTAGCTCCTTGCCGATGGGCGACGAGACGTGTAGCAAGCGTGCCGTCATGCCGTCGAAGAAGTCGAACACGGCACCGATGACGATGAACAGCAGCGCCATAGGGAAGTGTCCCTCAAATGCCCAATAGGTGGCTATGCAGCCTGAAATGAGGTTCAGACACGTAATAGTATTAGGTATATGCTTCTTCAATTCTCAGTTCTTAATTCTTAATCGCAAAGCGATAACTCATAATTCTTAACTCTAACTCTTAACTCAACTTTGCAATGACCGTCTGGTCGCCTATAGTGGGCTGGTCCATGGTGACACAAGCCTTGGCGGTCAGGGGCAGATAGACGTCGACACGTGAGCCGAGCTTGATGAAGCCGAGGTGTTCGTCGATATAGCACTCCTCACCCTCCTTGGCGTAAGTGACGATACGGCGGGCCAACGCTCCGGCAATCTGGCGCACCAGGATGTCCTCGCCCTCAGGAGTGGTAATCATGATGTCGGCGTGCTCGTTCTCCTCGCTGGCTTTCGGCAGCCAAGCCTTGTGGTAGTTGCCGTCGAAATGATGCACAAACTTCACCTTGCCGTCAACGGGGAACCAGTTGGCGTGGACGTTCAGCGGACTCATGAAGATGCTGATCATGAGTCGCTTGTCGTGGAAGTACTCGTTCTCTTCGGCCTCTTCCACCACGACAATCTTGCCGTCGGCAGGTGCGACGACCAATTTCTCCGTGTCGCCATTGAAATAACGGATGGGACAACGGTAGAAGTTCAGGGCCATCATCCATGCTGCGCCAAAGACGAGGATGAATAGCCAGAAGGGAATGGGGTTGTCGATAAAGTACCATAACAGACAGCCAATGCCGATGAGCAACAGCATGCTTAGCGTCAGTTCGTTGGTCCCTTCGCGGTGAATTCGTATCTTTTTTAATTTCTTGATTCTTGCTCCCATGGGGTTAGTAATGTAGTTTTGCGTATGCAAAGGTACAAAATATTTCTTAATTCTTGATTCTTTATTTGATTTTTTTTGGTTATTTCGCTTTTTTGCCGTATCTTTGAGGCTCAAAAACAGCAAAAGAGCGCATTTTATGGAAGACTTTATACATCTTCATGTACATACTTATTACTCTATCTTAGACGGTCAGTCGAGCATTAAACGCTTGGTTGACAAGGCCATTGGCAACGGCATGCGGGGTATGGCGGTGACCGACCACGGCGATATGTTTGGTATCAAGGAATTTCATGACTACGTTGGCGGCATCAACAAAGGTCGGAAGAAGGAAGGTCTGGAACCATTCAAGCCCATCTTCGGCTGCGAGATGTATGTGTCGCGATACGGATCGAAACTGCTGAAAGACGACAAGAAACACCAGAGCGGCTACCACCTCATTGTGCTGGCCAAGAACTATACGGGCTACAAGAACCTTATCAAACTGGTGAGCCGCTCATGGGTAGACGGCTTCTACATGCGTCCACGTACTGACCGTGAGGACTTGGAGAAGTATCATGAGGGACTGATAGTCTGTTCAGCGTGTCTGGCCGGCGAGGTGCCCAAGAAGATCCTGAACGGCGACATTGCCGGTGCCCGCGAAGCTATCGAGTGGTATCGTGGCGTATTTGGCGAAGACTATTACTTAGAGTTGATGCGCCATGAGGTGAAAGACCCCACCATCCGCGCCAACCGCGAGACCTTCCCCTTACAGGAGAAGGCCAACAAGGTGCTCATCGAACTGGCCCATGAATATGGCATCAAGTTGGTGTGTACCAACGATGCCCACTTCGTCGATCAGGAGAATGCTGAGGCCCACGACCACCTGCTCTGTCTGGCCACCTCGAAAGACTTGGACGACCCGACGCGTATGCTTTACTCCAAGCAGGAGTGGTTTAAGACCCGCGAAGAGATGAACCAAGTGTTTGCTGACGTCCCCGAGGCGTTGAGCAATACGCTGGAGATATTGGATAAGGTGGAGATTTACAGCATCGACCACGATCCCATCATGCCTTTCTTCCCCATCCCTGAGGAGTTTGGTACGGAAGAGGAGTGGCGCAAGAAGTTCACTGAGGAACAGCTTTTCGAGGAGTTTACCAGCGACGAAAACGGTCAGAACCCACTGCCCCGTGAGGAGGGTGAGAAGAAAATCCAGAAACTGGGTGGCTACGACAAGCTCTATCGTATCAAGTTCGAGGCTGACTATCTGGCCAAGCTGGCTTACGAAGGTGCTGACAGAATCTATGGCAAGGAACGAGGCAAGGAGGTGGACGACCGCATCCGCTTTGAGTTGCATATCATGAAGACGATGGGTTTTCCTGGCTACTTCCTCATTGTGCA
>JAEEVT010000162.1 GCA_016291005.1 Prevotella sp.
CTGACCTCAAACTCGCTGCTTTGCTTCCAAGCCCGTTCGGGCATATCCTTCAGCCATCCAATAATGGTGACGCTATCGTTAGCTTTGTAACCATTATCAACAAAGCTCGTACGCAGGTCCTTTGTGGGGTAGTCGGGCAAGGTTGCTTTGGTGATGGGGCTGCAACTGACGGGCTTCTCGTTGCCGATAGTGATGTTGCGCTTGCCTTTCTTCAGCTTGTCAACCTTGATGGTCAGGCCACCTGCAAGCACGAGGCTATAAGCATCCTTCTTCTTTGTCTGGCTCACGATATCCCACACCTTGTTATTATAAACAACGTGATTCGCCGTAAAGCCGATAAGCCAGTCGCCCGTAGCTTCGTTGCGCCAGTAAGTGTCGGTGATGCCATCAGGCAGGTCGTCAGCATTGCGGAGATGATGGTATTCCCATCCCCCTGGCTCTATTACGTCAAAGGTCTTTATCTGCTGAGGCACAGGCTCAAAGATGAGTGTGAAGTCAAACGAGTTTGTCGACAGTGTATATCGGTTGTCGAGTCCTATCACAGTGGCATCTTTGATGGGGTATTGTTTACCGTCAGCTTCTATAAAGGTGCTCTTGGCTATACTTATCCAAGACCCCTGACGATATTTGATACGCAGCCCTACTTCTGTGCGGTCAGCGTAGAGTCCTACCTTTGTGACTTCGCTCCAATCCACATTGGTATTGCCAATGACTACGTTGTCCCAGATTTTTTCGTTCTTCTGTGCCCAGCCCGTCATTGCAACGAGGGCGAGCAGGATAGTGATGATGGTTTGCTTGTTCATATTCTCTGTTTGTTATGACTAGAAACTTGGTTTGGCTGGGCCGTGCTGGTAGTTGACCCAGCCGTCTGCATCTTTGACGTAATAGCCTTGGATGCGGAGGGTCGTTTTGTCGGCGTATGCGAAGGTGAGGGCGCAGGAGTAGGCCATGTAGTCGCGCCCGGCATCGTCGTAGGTGGCGGTCAGTTGCAGGCAGTTGCGCTTCTCGCCGCTGTTCCCCTCAGGACTCCAGTATCTCAGTTGCCACGTCCCTGCGAACGAGCCGCTCAGTTCAAAGTCCTCCCAGTCGGTGTAGCGTTGCTCGCCGTCGATGGTGACGAGCTTGCGGGTTTGCCATTTGCGCATTCCCGTCAATGTGCCGTCGGTCTGGAAGGTGAGGCGCTCGAAATAACGCTGCGTGTCGCTGATGTTCTCGTAGTGCCATGTGCCAACCATGAGCGGTCCGTACTGCTCATTCAGCTGCACGGTCTTTTCGTGTGCCTCTGGGTCAGCATATCTTGGTTCGTCGCTGCCGCAAGAGGCAAATGCAAGGGCGGCTATCAGGAGGAAGAGAAGTTTTGCTTGGTTCATTTACTTGTGTTTTTGTTTTGAATTACGGGGTTCCGGTGATCCTCTTTACTTATCACTGGATTAACTGCTGCAAAGATACAACAAATGTTTGACACTTCCAAATGTTAGGCTAATATTTTCGCAACGAGAGTTTTCGCAACGCGTTCACAAAAGGTTTATCATTGACATTCTCTCATCTCCCAAGTGCCATAGTATATATAAAAAGGTACGTCAGGCGCGGATGACGAGAATAAATTTTTTAATTTGTTGTTTTTTCCTCCATCCTCCATCTTTTCACCTAACAAGCTGTCAACAAACGTCTTACGGGTGGAGGATGTTTGATGGAAGATGGAGGATAATCCTCAAAAACGCCCAGAAACGACATAAAAAAACGCGAGTTGGGAGTGCTTGGCCTCAGGAAAAGTGGTTGTTCCCAAGCTGGGAACACTCAGAAATCACGGCACTTTCCTTCAGAAATCACCTAGAAAAGTTGAGGAAATCACGGCAACTTCTTGAGGAAATCACCTAGAAAAGTTGCAGAAGTTGCCGTGATTTCTTGAAGAAATTACCGCAACTTATGAAACACAACTCTGAAACCAACAGGGAAAACAGTTATCGTTTTCGTTATCGTTAAGGTTAAAACAACTGTTTTTTGAGGCGATTTGGGGGAATATTGGAAGAAATCCTCCATCCTCCACCAATCATCCTCCACCCGTAAGACGCTTATTAATAGTCTGTTAAACGGAAAGATGGAGGATGGAGGATATTTCGCAAAATAAAAAATTTGTATAAACAATATACAAGGCGTCAATAGGCCTGCTCATGCACGCCTTTGACGGCACGGCCGCTTGGGTCGTTCATACCTTTGAAGGCGGCATCCCATTCAAGGGCGATGGCGGTGGAGCAGGCGACGCTGGCTTCGCTGGGGACGCTCTTGGCGGCAGAGTCGGAGGGGAAGTGTTCGGCGAAGATGCAGCGATAGTAGTATTCCTCTTTATTCTTCGGTGGGTTGATGGGGAATCGCTCTGCGGCGTGAGCCATCTGTTCATCGCTAACAGCCTCAGCGGTGATTTGCTTCAAGGTGTCAATCCATGAATAGCCCACACCGTCGCTGAACTGCTCCTTCTGGCGCCAGGCGACTTCGGCGGGAAGCATATCGGCAAAGGCCTCGCGGACAATCTTCTTTTCCATCGTCGAACCTGGACACATCTTGGCCTCTGGATTGGTGCGCATAGCGACATCGAGGAATTCCTTATCGAGGAAGGGCACGCGACCTTCAACACCCCAAGCACTCAGACTCTTGTTGGCACGCAGACAGTCGTACATATAGAGTTTGCCGAGTTTGCGAACGGTCTCGTCGTGGAAGTCCTTTGCTGTTGGCGCCTTATGGAAATAGAGATAGCCGCCAAAGATCTCGTCGGCTCCTTCGCCAGAAAGTACCATCTTGATACCCATCGACTTAATAACACGAGCTAACAAGTACATCGGCGTAGAGGCGCGGACGGTGGTCACATCGTAGGTTTCGATGAAATAGATGACATCGCGAATGGCATCGAGACCCTCTTGGATGGTGTAGTTGATTTCGTGGTGGACGGTGCCTATATGGTCAGCCACAAGTTTTGCCTTTGCCAAATCGGGGGCACCCTTCAGTCCTACGGCAAAGGAGTGCAGACGGGGCCAGTAGGCTTTCGTCTTGGAATCGTCCTCGATACGCATCTCAGAGTATTTCTCAGCAATGGCGGAAATGACAGAAGAATCCAAACCACCTGAAAGCAGCACGCCGTATGGCACATCTGACATCAATTGACGCTTCACGGCATCTTCCAATGCATCGTGGATGGCCTCAACGCTGGCAGGATTGTCCTTCACGGCATCGTACTGCATCCAGTCACGACGATAGTACCACTTCATACCAGGGTCAACACTCCAATAATAGTGTCCAGGCAGGAACGGCTCGTAACGCTCACATTGTCCTTCGAGGGCTTTCAACTCAGAGGCCACATAGACCGTGCCGTCGCTGTCGTATCCTATATAAAGAGGTATGACGCCAATGGGGTCGCGGGCAATGAGGAACTCGTCACGCTCTTCGTCGTAGAGCACAAAGGCAAAGATGCCACTCAGGTCTTCGAGGAAGTTGATGCCCTTTTCGCGATAGAGTGCCAGAATTACCTCGCAGTCCGAACCCGTCTGGAATTCATATTGCCCAGCATAACGACGACGGATTTCATGATGATTGTATATCTCACCATTTACGGCCAAGACCTGCAGGCCTCCCCCATCCCCCTCCAAAGGGCGGGGGCTATAGAGGGGCTGTCCACCTGATTCAGGATCGACGATGCTCAGTCGCTCATGGGCCAAGATGGCTGAGCCACCACAATAGATACCACTCCAGTCTGGTCCGCGATGGCGAATCTTCTGACTCATCTTCAATGCCTTCTCACGCAGAGCATGCGTCTGCTCCTTTACATTCAATATTGCTACGATTCCACACATATTCTTATCTTTTTTAGTTGTTATAGTTGCATTCTTAATACATTCTCTACATAGTTCACAAACGCCTGGTTCACCAGTCGGATGCCGCCAGGCGTGGGGTAATGGCCTGTGAAGTACCAGTCGCCAGGATGGTTGGGACAGGCGTGATGCAGGCCCTCGATGCTCTGGAACACCAGTTCCACAGGCGACTGCATGCCCTCAGGACGAAGCATCTCCACAATCTTTGCATTAATCTCCTCGACGCTGAACGGTGCATAGATGTTGCGAACGTGGTTCAGCGAGGCTGGCGAATACTTGCAGGCCTTATACGTTTCAGCAATCAGGTTCTGCATACCTCTATCCTTAATCAATGCGATGGCCGCACGGAAGGCACAGAGTTCTTCCAAGCGCGACATATCGATGCCGTAGTAGTCAGGATAGCGAATCTGCGGCGAACTCGACACCATCACAATCTTCTTGGGATGCAGACGGTCGAGAATCTTGAAGATACTCTCTTTTAGAGTCGTACCACGCACTATCGAGTCGTCGATGATTACGAGGTTATCCTCATCAGGTTTCAACGAACCGTAACTGATGTCATAGACGTGGGCAGCCAGGTCGTTGCGCTCAGAGTTGTCAGCGATAAAGGTGCGCAGTTTGATATCTTTCCAAACCACCTTTTCTGTGCGTACCTCTCCGTGGAGTTTGCGAAAGCCGTCCGTCATACCATAAAAGGCGACTTCAGCCGTATTGGGGATATACGAGAAGACGGTATGATCCACGTCGCCGTCGATAGCCTTGAGGATAGCAGGCGTCAGTTGTTCGCCTAAGCGTTTGCGCTCCTGATAGATGTCGCGGTCTGAACCTCGACTGAAATAAATCCTTTCAAACGAGCAGGCGCTCAATGGTTGCTCAGGCATGATCTGTTCCAGTTGACTCTCACCATTCTTATGCACGATGAGTGCCTCTCCTGGTTGGAGTTCGCAGATATCCTCTGCCTGTAAATCAAATGTTGTCTGCAGCACAGGACGTTCGCTGGCCAGCGCAATTATCTCGTCATCGCGATAGTAGAACGCAGGGCGGATACCCCAAGGGTCACGCACACTAAACATCTCGCCAGAACCCGTCAGACCACACATCACGTAGCCACCGTCATAATGGCTCATCGTGGTTTTCAGCACGTTCGCCATCTCCACGTGGTTGTCGATATAATCTGTAATAGCGGTGTCCTTCAGCCCCTTCTCTTTTGCGAGGCCATAGAGTCGCTCTACCTCACGATCCAGACGGTGTCCCATCAGTTCGAGGGTGATATACGAGTCGCCATAGATTCGAGGCGACTGGCCTTGTAGTGTCAGGAACTGGAAAACCTCGTCGATATTGGTCATATTGAAGTTGCCGCACAGACAGAGGTTCTTCGCCCGCCAGTTATTACGGCGCAGGAAGGGATGCACATATAGCAGTCCGCTCTTGCCTGTCGTAGAATAGCGCAGATGTCCCATCAGCAGCTCGCCAGCCATATCCTCCGTCACACGAGAGAAAATCTCCGTGATGGCGTTTTTGCCCTCGGCCTTCTCACGGAACATATACTCCGTGCCTGGCTCCTTCGTCAAACTGACGGAAGCGATACCAGCACCCTCCTGACCACGATTGTGCTGCTTCTCCATCATCAGGTAGAGCTTGTTGAAACCGTAGCGCCAAGAACCGTATTTCTGCTCGTAGTAACTCAGCGGCTTCAACAGGCGGATCATCGCCACACCACACTCATGCTTCAGTTGTTCCATATTCTTCG